>NC_013158.1:311679-623359 GCF_000023945.1 Halorhabdus utahensis DSM 12940 | reverse complement strand
TGCTCGCGGTCGCCGACTGGGTGACTGCTGTCGAGCGTGATCCCGATCTGGCCGCGTTTCTCCGAACAGAGTTCGCGGATGCGATCGAGGCGGGACGACTCACGGTGATCGAAGGCGACGCCCTCGAGGTGGATCTGCCCGACTACACCGCTTCGATCTCGAACCTGCCGTATGGCGCATCGAGCGAGATCCTCTTCCGGTTGCTCCCCGCGGGGAAGCCACTGATCGCGATGGTCCAGGCCGAGTTCGCCGACCGGATGGCTGCCGATCCGGGGAGCGACGACTACGGTCGGCTGTCGGTGACGGCAGGCCACTACGCCGACGTCGAGGTCGTCGAACCAGTTCCGCCCGAAGCCTTCTCGCCACCGCCCGCTGTCGACAGCGCACTTGTCCGGGCGTTGCCTCGCGAACCGAACTATACGGTCCCGGACGACGACTTCTTCCTGGGATTCGTCAAGGCCGTGTTCACCCAGCGACGAAAAACCGTCCGGAACGGGATCAGGAACACCGCTCACATCTCGGGACTCGACGATCCCGACGCGGTCGTCGATGCGGCCGACGAGGAACTGCTTCGCAAGCGCGCAGGCGATCTCTCGCCCACCGACTTCGCCGAACTGGCGAGTCTCGCTCACGAAGTCGGCCTCGATAGCGATGACTGACGCCGAGGAGCCGGCTGACGCCGAAGCGACCGATCGACCGTCCCTGGCCGAGCAGCGCGGGGTCGACGCTGTGTACGGCGCGAGTGAAGACTCCCATCTGCTCGCGGAGGCTGCCGTCGAGGGAGCGACGGCGGGCGAGCGAGCGATCGATGTCGGGACTGGATCGGGATACGTCGCGAGCGCGCTCGCCGAAGCGGGCGTCGAGGTGGTCGGGACGGATCTCAACCCGGCTGCCTGCCAACAGGCACGCGATGCCGGGATCCCGGTCGCGCGGGCGAACCTGCTCGATCCGTTCCTGGCTGATAGCTTCGATCTGGTGACGTTCAATCCGCCATATCTCCCGTCGACGCCCGACACGGAGTGGGGCGACTGGATGCAAACGGCTCTATCCGGTGGCGAGGACGGTCGCGCGGCCGTCGATCCGTTTCTGGCGGACGTTGGTCGCGTGCTCGAAGATGGCGGTCGAGCGCTCCTGTTGGTCAGCAGTCTGACCGGGATCGAGGCGGTACAAGAGTACGCCACAGCGCAGGGCCTCGAATCGTCGATCGTCGCCGAGGAATCCTTTCCGTTCGAGCGGCTGGTCGTCTTGCGGTGTGTGCCGAGGTAGACGCGGATGCTCGTCGGCACCGATGTCGCGCGTGTCGGCAACTTGGCTTGGAGACATAACTATTATCCAACACACACGCCTCAGTTAGCGCCGACATGGCGATGGCACTGCCGAAGAAGTCCACCTTCGCTTTCGGCCTCGGTGCTCTCATGCTCATCGCCGGTGTTGGATTGATCTATCTCGGCTTCCCGACGCATACAACCACGGTTGTCGACCAACAGCCGAGCGAAGCAGCGATGGCAACCTCGCTGGAATCGTCCGCTGCAACTGAAATCGACCCGATCGAGTTTGCCACGCTCTCCCCGGCGGAACAGACCGCTGTCGAAGGTGCCATCCACTCCCCGCAGTCCACCTATACCGATTATGGAGCGTCGGATGACGGCCCTCAATTTCACTATCGAAACGACATCGTGAACAAGTATTTCGTCAGCTACAACGGATCACTGTATCTACTCCACGTTGTCATCGAGATGAGTCCAGTGTCCGTTATCGGTGGCGTTGGAATTTCTATCGTCGGTATTGTACTCAGTGTTGGCGGTGTCTGGAGCTACCGGGCCGGTCACTGAAACCCACAGCGACGATGTACAGCGGCACCAATCCTCGCCAGGACGAAATCCCATCGAGAATCTGCCGCCCTTAGTCCTCGCGAAACTCGAACTCGATCCGCTCGACCTCGGCACCCTTCGAGAGTCGATTCGTGATCTCGATCGGGCCGATCTCGCCCGTCCGGTCGACGTGGGTTCCGCCGCAAGGGCACATGTCGAAGTCATCGATCTCGACGACCCGCAATTCCTCGACGTGATCTGGAAGGAGTGAAAGGTTCGACCGTCCCTCGGCGACGGTCTCCTCGACGGTCTCCCGTGGTCGCTCGTCCTTATTGACCCGCAGATCGCGCTCGATCACCTCGTTGGTTCGCTCTTCGATCAGTTCGAGGTCCGCGTCGTCGAAGTCGGCAGGCTCGAAGTCGATCCGGGAGCAGTCAGCGTGGATCTGGTTGCCCGCCGTGGTGGCGTCGAATGCTCCGAGGACGACTCGCGAGAGGATGTGCTGGGCGGTGTGCATTCGGCGGTGGGCCTCGCGGCGGTTCTCGTCGATCTGTCCTATGGCTGTTTCGCCTTCCGCCGGCAAATCGCCCTCGACGTCGTCGATCTCGTGGTGAACCTCGCCGTGGTCCTTTCGGACGTCGACGACCGCCGCAGCGCCCCCGTCCCACTCGATCGTCCCACGATCGGCCGGCTGACCCCCGCCCTCCGGGTAGAAGTAGGTTCCATCGAGAACGATCGACTCCTCGGTCGCTTCGACGACCGTCGCCTCGAAGTCGGTCACGTCGTCGGCGTCCGGCAGGTACAGCAGTTCGGTCATATGGGCTGGTTCACGATCCAGCCCCACAAATGTTCCCGAGATTTCGACGGCCATCTGCCTGACGAGACGCATTCTCACGTTCCGGGAGTGCGCCCCGGAACATGAATAGGATGGCGT
This sequence comes from Halorhabdus utahensis DSM 12940, assembly GCF_000023945.1. NCBI lineage: Archaea > Methanobacteriati > Methanobacteriota > Halobacteria > Halobacteriales > Haloarculaceae > Halorhabdus > Halorhabdus utahensis. The sequence continues at coordinate 620,614 of NC_013158.1, read as the reverse complement.
GCAATCACCGCCAACGATGGGGTTACGAGACTTTCTGCGGGAGGAAGCACAGACGACACTCACCGATCCAGTCGATCCCCGATTCGAACTCCCGGCCCTGGCCGTCCAGAAGGAGACACAGCCGACTGTCTTCGAGGATGTCGAGGGGTATCCTGACGTTCGCGCGGTGGCCAACACGCTCGGCTCCCGGGAGATGATCGGGTGGGCGCTCGGCGTCGAGGCCGCCTCGATCGTCGATGCGATGGGGTCGGCGATGAACGAGCCGCTGCCCGTCGAAGAGACGGCTGACCCGTCCTTCGAGCACGTCGCGAGCGAGCCGACCATCGACGAGCACGTCCCGATCCCGATCTTCTATGACGAGCACGAACGCCAGTACTTCGCGTCTTCGGTCGTGATCGCCGAGGATCCAGAAACTGGCGTCACCAACTGCTCGTTCCACCGGATGATGTTCGACGAAGGCAATCGACTCGTGATGCGGCTGGTCGAACGCCACCTCCACGATATGTATTCCCGGACGGAAGGTGGGCTGGACGTGGCGATCGTGATGGGCGTCCATCCGGCAGTCGAGTTGGCGACTGCCACGTCGTTTGCGCCGGAGAAGAGCGAACTCGCGCTGGCGAATCGCTTGCTGGATGGCGAGCTTGCGACCGCCGACGCCGACGGAATCCAGGTTCCGGCCGACGCCGAGATCGTCATGCGGGCGACGATCACCGACGAGCGGAGCGAGGAAGGCCCTTTCGTCGACCTCTCGCGGACGTGGGATCGGACGCGCCAGCAACCCGTCGTCGAGGTCGATGACCTCTACATGCGACCCGATCCCTACGCGCGGATCATCGTCCCCGGTCGCACCGAACACGCCAACCTCATGGGCATCCCCCAGGAGCCCCGGATCTACCGGATCGTCGAGAACACCGTCCCGACGGTCGAGAACGTCGTGTTGACGCCGGGCGGGTGCTCGTGGCTCCACGGCGTCGTCCAGCTCGAGAAGCGCTCGGAAGGCGACCCCAAAAACGCCGGGATGGCCGCGCTGGCGGGCCACCCTTCGATGAAGAAGGTCACCGTCGTCGACAGCGACATCGACCCCGCCGATCCCACCGCGGTCGAGTGGGCCACCGCCACGCGGATGCAACCCGACGAGGACATCACCGTCATCGAGAACGCCAAGGGCTCGTCGCTGGACCCCTCCCAGGACTACGACCGGGGGACGCTCGCGAAGTGGATCGTCGACGCGACCGTGCCCGGCGACCGGGACCGGGCCGACTTCGCGGAAGTGACCGTTCCCGGTGCCGACGAGATAGATCTCGCGGACTATCAGTGACCCAACGGAGAGACACATGCACCTGACACAACACGAGGAAGACTTGCTCGAATCGGACAACGACGCTGTCCGGAAGGCGATGGAACTGCTCGTGAAGCTCGGCGATATCTACGGGGCCGAGGAGATGATCGAGATCGAATCGGCCCAGGCCTCCGGCATTTCCTATAAGTCGATCGGCGATCCCGGCGTCGAGTTCCTGGAGGGATTTGCGGAGGAAGGCGCGGAAGCGTCGGTTCCCACGTTCGCCAACCCGGCCGGGATGGACTTCGAGCGCTGGGAGGAACTCGGCATCGACGAGGCGTTCGCCGAGAAACAGAAACGCATCCGGGATGCACTCAAGGAGATGGGGATCGTCCTCTCGTTTACCTGTACACCCTACCTCGCGGGCAATCTCCCGCGGCGTGGCCAGCACGTCGCCTGGGCCGAATCCTCGGCCGTCTCCTTCGTCAACAGCGTGGTTGGGGCGAAGACCAATCGGGAGGGCGGCCCCTCCGCGCTGGCGGCGGCGATCACGGGTCGGACGCCGAGATACGGCCTCCACCTGGAAGAAAACCGCCAGCCGACGTTCCGGATCGACGTCGAGGCCAACATCGAGAGCCAGGCCGACTTCGCGGCGCTGGGCTCCTGGACGGGGCGCCTCGTCGAGGACGGCAAGCCCTACTTCACGGGGATCAATTCGGGCGGGACGGACGACCTGAAGGCCCTCGGGGCGGCGATGGCCGCCACGGGCGCGGTCGCGCTCCACTTCGTCGAGGGTGTCACGACCGAGATGGAGCCGCCCGAGAACGTCGAGACGGCGACCTTCGGCGAGGGCGAGTTACAGGCCGAATACGAGGAACTCACGACCGCCGACGATCCCGAACTCGTGGTCATCGGGTGTCCGCATTGCTCACCCGAGGAGATCCAGGACGTGGCCGCGACCGTCGAGGGCAAGACGCTCTCCAGCGATCTGTGGGTCTGTACGAGCGCGTCGGTCAAGACCTGGGCCGACCGGAACGGGCTGACTGAAACGATCGAGGCAGCCGGCGGCAAAGTCCTTGCGGACACCTGCAACGTCGTCTCGCCAATCGAAGAGCTGGGTTATGAGTCCAGCGCGACCGACTCGGCGAAGGCCGCGACGTATCTCCCCGGCTTTTGCAACCAGGACGTGGCGTTCAACGACAAGGAGGCGCTCCTTGCGGAGGTGACAGAGTGATGAGTTCTGAATCGAGCGACTCGGCGGCCGAAGGAGCGATCGACGCCGAGCCGATCACCGAGGGGCAGGGCCGCGGCGAAGTCCTCCGTTCCGACGTGCCGATCAGCTTCTACGGCGCAGTCGAGCCGGACACCGGCGAGTTCATTGAGGACGGTCATCCCCTGGAGGGCGAGAACATTGCGGGCAAAGTCCTGGTCTTCCCGCGGGGGAAAGGGTCGACGGTGGGCTCGTATGTCCTCTACGGGCTGGCGAACAACGACTGTGCACCCGCCGCGATCGTCAACGAGGAGACCGAGACGATCGTGGCCACGGGGGCGATCCTCGGGGAGATTCCCTGCCTGGACTCGCCCGACGCGGACCTGGAAACGCTCGAAGACGGGGAACGCGTCGCGGTCGACGCCGACGCGGGCACCATCAGGCGGGTGTGAGCATGGAGCGAGTCATCGTCGGGATCACCGGCGCGTCGGGCATTCCGATCGCCGTTCGAACGGTCGAAGCGCTCGCCGAACACGCCGAGGTGGTCACGGTCGTCACCGACGCTGCTGAATCGGTGATGACCCACGAATCCGGCTCCCGCGAGGAGACGATGGATCGGCTTCGGGACGCGTCAGCGGCGATGTACGGCGAGAGCGACATCCACGCGCCGATCGCTTCGGGGTCGGTCGACGCCGACGGCATGGTGATCGTCCCGGCGTCGATGGCGACCGTCTCCGACGTGGCGACCGGCCGGTCGGATGACCTCGTCGCGCGGGCGGCCGATGTTTGTCTCAAGGAACGCCGCCGGCTGGTGGTCGTTCCCCGGGAGACGCCGTTGAGTCAACTACATCTGGAGAACCTGACCAAACTCGCCGAGTTGGGCGTCGACGTTGTGCCGCCGATGCTCGGCTTTTATTTCGATCCCGAGGAACCCGGGGACTTCGTCGATCACGTCGTCGGGAAGATCCTCGAACGCTTCGACCTCGATCACGACCGCTACGACGAGTGGAACTCGTCGTGAGTCGACCGATATCCCCGCAGTTGTGCCCGTTTTCGGTGTGATCTCATCCCAAACCAGTACCGACAGGAAAGACACAAGCGCGCTGACGGATGAGTGAGTGCCGATGGACGTGTTGACGCGGCTGGCCGTGATGATCGGTTTGCTCACCGTGGGGGTCGGGCTCCGGCGGGTCGGCGTCCTCGACGCGACGCGGGTCGAGTGGCTCAACAGTGTCGCCTTCTACGTGGTGTTGCCGGCACTCGTGTTCAACTCGACGTACGACAAACCGCTGTCTGAGATCGTCACGCCGACGCTGCTGGTTGGGCTGGTCGGCGTCCTGGGAATAACCGCCGGCGTCGGGTGGCTCGTCCACCGCCGGATCGACGACGACGGGGCGCGGGCCGCCGCGACGGTCCAGTCATATCACACGAACCTGGGCTATATCGGCCTCCCGGTGGTCGCGAGTGCGCTCGGTGAACGCGCGGCCGGGATCGGCAGCGTCATCCTCGGGATGGGCGCGCTCGTCCAGATCCCGCTGACCGTCTCGATCCTGGTCGCGGTGACTGGCAACAGCCGGAATTTCCGTAGCGAAGTCCGGAGACTGGCCACCAACCCCGTCCTCGTCGCGCTCGTCATCGGGCTTGCGGTCTCGCGCTCGCCGGCGACGGTGACCGGCATCCCGGCCGACGTGATCGCGCTGGTCGCCGAGGCGGCGCTGCCGGTCGCGTTGCTCTGTGTCGGGGGCTCCATCCAGCTCCAGTCCATGGAAGCCGATCGCTCGATCGTCGGGCCAGTACTCGCGATGAAACTCCTCGTGATGCCGGTGGTCGCCTGGGTGGTCTACGCCGCCCTGGGTGCCGACCTCTGGACGCTCCGGACCGCTGTCGTGATGTTCGGCGCTCCCGCGGCCGTCTCGACGTTCGTCTACGTCACCGAGATGGGTGGCGACCGTCGGCTGGCGTCGATCCTCGTCTTTCTCTCGACTGTCGCCTCGGCGTTTACACTGTCGGCCTGGATCGCCATCGTGCCGTGAGCCGTTTCGGGTTGCTGGTGCTACCTAGTTGAGGACTCACGGGGTGCGCTCCGCGACGAAAGTGGGGAGGGAGCGTGTGACATTTCGCGTGCCCCCGTTCGATTCTGGCCCTTGAATACATATAAATGGGCGTCAGACTTGGGTCGGACGATCGGCAGACGGCGGCATATCCTTGGCTATTTACCATCGTAGATTCGCCCGAAGTCGGACTCGCCGAGCCGCCGCTATCGGCCGGCGTGGCGGCGATGACATAAATGGGTCGAGCGCGTTACGGTATCCAACATGTCCATCACGATACGCGAGGCAGCCAGCGAGGACGTCCCCAGTCTGGAGATACTCCGTCGGCAGGCGATCGAGGCGGCGTGCAGCGATGTCTACGACCGGGAGCGCTTTGCTGACCTGGTCGCGACACCTGACGATCGGCTGCCGATGTGGGTCGAGGGCTCGGGGACGGTGCTGGTGGCGGAGACGTCGATCACGTCTGTCGGCTACGTGGTCGTCGAGGACGGGAACGTTCACGGCATATACACCAGCCCGGACTACCGGCGCGAGGGGTTCGCGAGGTCGCTGCTCGAAGCGGCCCAGCGCCATGCTGGTGACCACAACTGGTCGCACCTCCGAGCCGTCGCGCCCGAGGTATCCGCCGGGTTCTTCGAGGCCTGTGGATTCACCGCTGTCGGTACCGACGACTGGCACGGCCTTCCGGGAACAGTCTTTGAGAAACAGATCGAACCGTAACTGGAAAGTCGAATCCGGACCGCGGCCGAGGGACAGGGACGATCATTATGTATTCAAATCCGACGCGAAAGGAATGGACGATCACGTCGCTTTCCCCTGGGAAGCGTGACGAATACCCACTTCCACAGCGGGAGGGACTCCACACGTCCGGGTGGCAGCGAGGGGTGTGCAATTCCTGCGCGCAACCCCCTGCTTATGCGTGTCCCTGCGAATAGTTCACACGATGACTGAGACATTCGTGAGCGACCGGGAACGGGGTCTCCATGACCGGTCGAGACAGAAGGCAAACTGTGGTGTCGGCGTCCTCGTCGATCTTGACGGCGACGGCGGACACGAACTCGTCGAGGACGGACTCTCGCTGCTCGAGAACTTAGACCATCGAGGGGCGCGCGGTGCCGAAGAGAACACCGGCGACGGCGCGGGCATTCTCATCCAGAAGCCACACGACTTTTTCGTCGACGAAGTCGACGGACTGGGCGGGTTCGATGAATACGGTGTCGGGCAGGTCTTCCTGCCGCGAGACAAGCAACCTGACGAACTCCAGGCCCTCATCGAGACTGCCGCAGCCGACGAGGGCTTCGATGTCGTCGCCTGGCGGGACGTTCCGACGAACAACGACGGGCTAGGGGAGACAGCACTGGCGACGGAACCCGACGTCGCCCAGTTCTTCGTCAAACCGCAAGCCGACGTCAGTCCCGAGGAACTCGACACGGCGCTGTACGTCCTCCGGAACGTCATCGAGAGCCGTGTCGAAGCCCAGGAACCGATCGGCAGCGAACGATTCTACATCTGTTCGCTCGACCGCCGGAAAGTCGTCTACAAAGGGCTTCTGACAAACGGCCAGGTCCGAACCTATTACGAGGATCTCGGCGACGAACGCGTCGAAACGAGTCTGGTGTTCGTCCACTCGCGATTCTCGACGAACACCCTCGGCGCGTGGGAGCTCGCCCATCCCTACCGCAACATGATCCACAACGGCGAGATCAACACCCTCCGGGGCAACCTCAACTGGATGCACGCCCGGGAAGCAGACCTCCAGAGCGATATTTTCGGCAGCGATCTGGAGAAACTCAAGCCGATCACCGAAGAGGGCCAAAGCGACACAGCCGTTGTCGACAACGTCCTCGAACTGCTCGTCGAGGGCGGGCGATCGCTGCCCCACGCCCTCCGGATGCTCGTGCCCGAGGCCTGGGAGGGCAACGACCGACTCGAAGATGCCCGCCGGGAGTTTTACCAGTACCACTCGACGATCAATGAGCCCTGGGACGGCCCCGCACTCATCGCCTACACCGATGGCTACGACGTCGGTGCGATCCTCGACCGCAATGGGCTACGCCCGGCCCGGTATCTCGTCACCGAGGACGACCGGCTTATCATGGCCAGCGAGACCGGCGCGCTCGAAGTCGACGCCGCGAACGTCAAACGAACCGACCGTCTGGAACCGGGCCAGATGTTCTACGTCGACGGCGATGCCGGGCGGATCGTTCCCGACGACGAGATCTTCGACCGTCTCACGGACGAGAAGTACGGCGAGTGGCTCGACGAGAACCGGGTGACGCTCGACGCTGTCGAGGAGGCCGTCGCCGAGACGCCGACCTACGTCGAGCAGGATATTTCGAAATACCAGCGGGCGTTCGGGTACACCCTCGATCACGTCGAGCGCCTGATCGAACCGATGGCCGACGAGGGGAAAGACCCCATCGGCGCGATGGGTAACGACACGCCGCTGTCGGTCCTGTCGAGCCGGAACAAGACGCTGTTTACCTACTTCAAGCAGCTGTTCGCCCAGGTGTCGAACCCGCCGATCGACTACATTCGCGAGGAGACGGTCACCTCTCTGGAGCAACACCTCGGTCGACAGCACAACCTCCTCGGGGAGACAGCCGAACACTGCCGACAACTCGGGTTGGATTCGCCGATCCTCACGCGCGCCCAGCAAGCCAAGATCAGCGCGATCGAGACAAACGGCATCCGCTCGGCGACTGTCGACATCACGTACGATCCCGAAACCACGTCGCTTGCGGCCGCCGTCGAGCGTGTCCGCCGGGAAGCCGTCGACGCCATCGAGGGCGGCGCGGAGATCGTGGTGCTCTCGGACACGGCAACGGGCCCCAACCGGGTGCCGATCCCGAGCCTGCTCGCGGTCGGCGGCGTCCACCATCACCTCGTCCGTGAGGGGCTGCGGACCCACGCCGGGATCGTTCTCGAGAGCGGCCAGCCCAACGCCGTCCATCACTTCGCCACGCTCGTGGGATACGGCGCGGACGCGATCACCCCGTATCTCGCCTACGAGACCATCGAGGAGCAGGTCTACGAGGGCGTCATCGACGTCGACCGGGAGGCGGCACTCGCGCAGTACCGCCACGCCGTCGAGGACGGCCTCCAGAAGGTGATGGCCAAGATGGGCATCTCGACCTTAGAGAGTTACAAGGGCGCACAGATCTTCGAGGCTGTCGGCCTCGCCTCGGACTTCGTCGAAGAGTATTTCGAAGGCACGGAAAACCGGACCGAGGGGATCGGCGTCGAACAGCTCGAGGCCGACGTCCTCGACCGTCACGAGAACGGCTTCGAGGAGTCGGTCGCGGGCAACCTCGATCTCGATCAGGGCGGGGAGTTCTACTGGCGACGTGACGGCGAGTTCCACCAGTGGAACCCGAGCACCATCGGCAAGCTCCAGCACGCCACCAATCACGGCGATTACGAGGCCTACGAGGAGTTCGCCGAGATGATCAACGACCAGACCGAGCGCCTCCAGACCCTCCGGGGACTCCTGGAGTTCGACACCGAGGATCGGGAGTCGATCCCGCTCGAAGACGTCCAGCCCGTCGAGGAGATCACCCAGCGATTTTTCAGCGCCTCGATGTCCTTCGGGTCGATTTCACCGGAAGCACACGAGACGCTCGCCGAGGGGATGAACCGCGTCGGCGGGTTCGCATCGACGGGCGAAGGCGGCGAACCGACCGAACGGTTCAACACTGTACGTGAGTGTGCGGACAAGCAAGTCGCGTCAGCCCGCTTCGGCGTCACGTCGAACTACCTCGCCAACGCCGACCATCTGGAGATCAAGATGGCACAGGGCTCAAAGCCCGGCGAGGGCGGGCACCTGCCCGGGGAGAAGGTCAACGAGTTGATCGCCGAGACGCGCTCGACGACCCCTGGTGTACCCCTGATCAGCCCGCCGCCCCACCACGACATCTACTCCATCGAGGACCTCGCCCAGCTCATCCACGATCTCAAGTGCTCGAACACGGACGCCGACGTCCACGTCAAGCTTGTCAGCGAGGCCGGCGTCGGCGTCATCGCCGCCGGCGTCTCGAAGGCCAAGGCCGACGCCGTCCTCATCTCGGGCCACGACGGCGGGACCGGCGCGTCGCCGAAGACGTCGATCAAACACGCCGGCCTCCCGTGGGAACTCGGGATCTCGGAAGCCAACCAGGTCCTGCTCGAAAACGACCTCCGGTCGCGCATCCGCGTCCGCGTCGACGGCGGGCTCAAGACCGGCCGTGACGTCGCGATGGCCGCCCTCCTGGGGGCCGAGGAGTACGGCTTCGGGACCGCGCCGCTGATCACCTGTGGCTGTATCATGCTGCGGAAATGCCACTGCAACACCTGTTCGGTCGGCGTCGCAACCCAGGACGAGGAGCTCCGTGAGAAGTTCCCCGGCGACCCCGAATTTGTCGCCAACTACATGCGCTTTATCGCCCGGGAAGTCCGGGAGATCATGGCGGAACTGGGCGTCGAGCGGATGGACGAACTGATCGGCCGGACGGACTTGCTCGCCCAGAAGGACGTCGACCATCCCCGGGCGGAACACATGGATCTCTCGGAACTCCTCTGGCGGCCGGACACCGACGAAGACCCGGTCAAGACCCGCGAGCAGAACCACAAACTCGACGAGAAGGTCGACTACGAGTTCATCGAGGCGGCCGAGCCAGCCATCGAGCGCGGCGAGGACGTCGAGATCGAATCCCGGGTCGGTAACGAAGCCCGGACCGTCGGGACGATCCTGAGTTCCGATATCTCGAAGGCCCACGGCGAGGACGGACTCGACGACGACACGATCACGCTGGATCTGGAGGGGACGGGCGGCCAGAGCCTCGGTGCGTTCCTCGCCAGCGGCGTGACCCTCACGCTGACCGGCGACACCAACGACTACGCCGGCAAGGGGCTCTCGGGCGGGAAGTTGATCGTCGAGACGCCCGCCGAAGCCGGCTACGAGGCGAGCGAGAACGTCGTCACCGGCAACGTCGCCCTCTATGGCGCGACCGACGGCGAGGCGTACTTCAACGGCCGAGCCGGCGAACGCTTTGCCGTCCGCAACTCCGGCGTCAAGACCGTCGTCGAGGGTGTCGGCGACCACGGCTGTGAGTACATGACCGGCGGCGTCGCCGTGATCCTCGGCGAGACGGGCAAGAACTTCGGGGCCGGCATGTCCGGCGGCGAGGCGTACGTCCTCGACGAAGCCGGCGACTTCGAGGAGCGAGTCAACACGGAGATGGTCCACCTCGAAGCCCTCGAGGAGCGCGACCGTCGGATGATCCGTCGGCTGGTCGAGAACCACGCTCGCTACACGGACAGCGATCGAGCCGCGGAGATCCTGGACAACTGGGACACCTACGTCGAGCAGTTCGTGAAGGTGATGCCCGATGCCTACGCCGCGGTCGTCGAGCAGCGCCTGGCCGAGGGCGAGGACATCCGGGCGTCGCCGCCGCCACAGCCGAGTACCCCGACGTACCCAACGGAGGGTGACGACTGATGACCGAACGCCACCCCGGCGGCTACCGACAGCACCGTCGTCGCCCGATCGGCAAGCGCGATCCCGACGAGCGGAAAGACGATTACGACGAGGTCTGGGCCGAGAAGTGGGACGACGAGCACTTAGCCGAGCAGGGCGAGCGCTGCATGGATTGTGGGACGCCGACCTGCATGGGTGGGTGTCCGATCGGCAACATCATCCCCGACTGGAACGACCTGGTCCACCGTGACGACTGGAAACGCGCCCTCGAACGCCTCCACGCGACCAACAACTTCCCCGAGTTTACGGGCTACAACTGTCCCGCACCCTGTGAGAACTCCTGCGTGCTCGCGTACAACGACGACCCGGTGACGATCAAGTCGATCGAGCGAGCGATCGCCGACCGCGGTTGGGAGGAGGGCTGGATCCAGCCCGAACCGCCCGAGCAGCGCACCGACTACGAGGTCGCGATCGTCGGCAGCGGGCCGGCGGGACTGTCCGCGGCCCAGCAGCTGAATCGGGCCGGCCACCACGTGACCGTCTTCGAACGGGCGGACGAGATCGGCGGGCTGATGCGCTATGGCATCCCTGACCAGAAGTTCGCCAAGGATCGCGTCGAGCGGCGGGTCGACCAGCTCCGCGAGGAAGGCATTACGTTCGAGACGAACGCCGAAATCGGCGGCAACGTCCCCGTCGAGCGGATCGAGGAGGACTTTGATGCCTCGGTCATCGCGGTCGGCTCACAGAAGCCGATCGACCTCCCGCTGCCGGGCCGTGATCTCGATGGCATCCACTTCGCGATGGACTACCTGACCCAGCAGAACCGCCGCAATGCCCGCAAGGACGTCCCCGGTCCCGATATCGACGCCGACGGCAAGGACGTGGTCGTGCTGGGCGGCGGCGATACCGGTGCGGACTGTGTCGCGACGGCCCACCGGCAAGGGGCCGACCAGGTCGTCCAGATCGAACTCCTGCCCAAGCCGCCCGTCGAGCGCCCGCCGGAAAATTCCTGGCCCGACCAGCCCCAGACCTACAAGAAGACCTACGCCCAGGAGGAGGGGGCGATCGAGGAATACTGCGTCGACACCAACGCCTTCGTCGACGCCGACGGCGACGGCGTCGTCGACACCCTGGAAGCAGATCGGGTCATCTGGGAGGAGGGCGGCGAGGGACCGCCCGAAAAGAAGGTCAGCGAGGCCAACCTGGAGATTCCCGCGGACCTCGTGATCCTCGCGGTCGGCTTCGAAGCACCCGAATCGAGTCCATTCGAACCGCTTGGCATTGAACTCGAAGACGATGGGACGCTCGCGACCGACGAGGACATGATGACGAGTGTCGATGGCGTCTTCGCCGCCGGCGACGCCGACATGGGGCCGTCGCTGATCGTCTGGGCCATCGGCAGCGGCCGGGACGTCGCTCGCCACGTCGACCTGCATCTCACCGGCGAGACCGACCTGCCGCCGAGTCTGGAGACGCCGAACGAACCGCTGGTGCAGTGACCGGCGGTGGGCTGAGCGGGGCGACGGTGTCCCCAGTGTGACCGTCTCGTTCTCGATTGATTACACCCGGAGTAACACTTAACCCTCGTCTGGTGGTCAGGGAGTGCCATGGGAGACGACAACCCCCAGCAGGCGATGACCGACGAAGAGCGCGAGGAGATCCTCGAGCTGTACGACGGCCTTCGCGTCGCTGACGTCACCGATGGCCTGGACTATCACGGCTTTCACAACCAGAACCGCGTCTCGAACGACATCGGGCCGCTGTATCGCGACGTCGAGGACTTCTCCCACCAGATTACCGGGTTCGCGTACACGGCCCGGTATCTCCCGACGAACGAGCGCCGGGACTTGCCCCACTACGAGGAACTCGACTTCCAGACCTCTCATCACGAATGGGCTGGCGAGTGGTGGACGAACAAGTCACCCGACCCCGACACCGACGCGATGCGTGAGGGCGACATCCTCGTCGCCGAGGCCCACGACATGGAAGTCGGGATCTTCGGGTCGTTCAATCTGTTGACCTTCGTCAACGAGGGTGTTCGCGGGCTCGTGACCGACGGCGGTCCCCGGGACACAGACGAAGTCATCAAGCAGGGCATCCCCGTCTACAGCAAGGAAGTCAACAAGACGATCCCGCCCGGTCGCGCCGAACTCGCCGAGGAGGGTGTTCCGGTCAACATCAGCGGGTGCCAGATTCGGCCCGGCGACGTCGTGGTCGCCGACGGCGACGGCGTGGTGACGGTCCCGATCGAACACGCCCGCACGGTCGCCGAGACGGCCTGGGAGGTTCTCGAAAACGACCAGGACAACCGCCGTGAATACTACGACAAGATCGGCCTCGAACACGACTTCACGCTGGAGTGACGTGTCTCGGACAACACAGGGCCGCGTTTGGCGTGCGTCGTTGAAGACGGGATGAAATGAAGGCTGTTTTCAGGTACTCGTGGCTCACCGTCGCCGAAACTACCGACGTGATCCCATCGTTGACCCGTTCGATTCGAACGTGGACCCGTAGCGACCGATCGTACTCCGTCACTTACTCCGACCACTCGTCTCTGGGATGATCGCCCACGGCCGGATCCTCGCGTTGGTCCATGCCGATATTCGCCAGCTGTCCGATGACGATCCAGACCACGTAGGCTGTCATCGTGATCTGGGTTACAGTCGCGGCATCCACGATCGTGTCCGGACTGATCGCGATCGTGCCCAGGGCGATCGCGAGGACTGTCGCCACCACGGGACGGAGATACCGGTCATCGGCGACCCCCGTGCCCGCGACGACTGCGAGCGCCAGGGCAAACGCGCCAGCCCCGAGACGGCCGGTTTGAATCCCGGCCACACTCGACACCGGAACGACGGTCAGAATGCCGAGGAGACACCCGCCGAGGGAGAGGGCATGGGGACCGATCCGGAGGGCAACTGCGAGCGGCTGATCGACGAAAGCGTATCGCTTCAAGTCCATACAGATTGACGGTTACCTTCCCTATCAGTTAATAGTGGCTCATCCACCAGGTCACGGAGCGTAGTCGGAACCGTTCCCGGAACGATCTCGTCTCCATCTTCAACGCTCGGGACAGACGTGCCGTTTACCGCTCTTGGAGCATCGGGATGTCCATCTGCTCGGGGCGACGGGTCAGCTCCACGCCCTCGATCGGCTGGATGACGATTTCCATCAGCGCGTGGACGATCGAGTCGGGTTCGAGGTGGCCCGCCAGCATCTTCTCACGCTCGGCGTCGAACGCCGTGATGTGGAGGTGGGGTTCGCCGTCGGCGATCGCGCCCTGGAGCGAGCCGACCTCCCAGGCCGCCTCCTCCTTGACGTACTCGTCGATCTCCTCGTCCTCGTCGGGGAAGTCGGGGAAGGAGTCGTATCCCGAGACGTAGTGGATGTGCAACTGCGTCAGCGAGCCGATCCCGGAGGCGACGTACCCGGTGTCGATGCCGTGCTCGTCGATCGCCGCCTCGATCGATTCTAAGGCTTTGTCGCCCGGTTCGAGCTGTAGGACCACTTCGCCGGTGTCGCCTTCGAAGGTGCGCATCGGTCGACGGTTCGCCGGCGTCGATAAAAAACGATGTGGTGAGCGGTGCGATGCAGCCCCGACGTCGAAACGAGTGCCACCCGACAGTCGGGCGCCACACCCCCGGTTTCACTATCGGCCTGGCCGTCACGTCGACGGGCCGCTCACTCCAGTCCCTTCCGGTAGCTCAGGAACTCCGCGAGGTGGGCCTGTTCGTCGGCGAGCAGTTTAACGGCAAGGTCCTCGGTCACCGGATCGTCCGCGTCCACGGCCGCCTCGATGAGCGCCTCGTAGGTCTCGATGGCGTCCTCCTCGGCGTCGATCACGCCCTCGACGACGGCGAGGACGTCGCTCCCGTCTTCGGGGGGCTGCAGCGAGTCCTGTCGCGCCTCGAAGTCGGCCGACGCGGGCGGCACTTCGCCGTAGTACCGGAGCCGGTAGCCGAGTTCCTCGGCGTGGTCGAGTTCCTCCTCGACGTCTTCCTTCAGGGACTCGGCGACCGTCTCGCCGCTGATGGTTTCGAGGTACGTCGCGTTGGCGAGGTAGTTCATCGCCGTTTCGATCTCGTCGAGATACGCCCGTTCGAGCAGGTCGACTATGTCGTCTGCCATACGTCCGGGCATCGGTCGGGACGGATAAAGACGCGTGGCCGGATCCCACGCGCTGGGAACGAGGCTCGTTCGACCGGACCGTCCCCGGACCGACATCGAGACGCCGACCGCAAAGGATTATCAGGCCCCGCGGCGAGTGTGCTCACATGTTCGAGAAGTCGACGTGGATCCGCCTGCCACGGAACGTCCTCGTCGGGCACGACGTCCTCGATCGGACTGTCGAGGCAGTCGAGGAACTCCACCTTACGGGCAGACCGCTGATCGTGACCGGCGAGATTCCGCGGGAAGTGGCCGGTAACGCCGTCCGCCAGCAGTTCGCGGACCGCGGCCACGAGCCGGCGGAGGTTCTCGTCGACGAGGCGAGTTTCGCGGCCGTCCAGCGCGTCATCGACGCCGCTGAGGAGGCGAACGTCGATTATCTGATCGGCGTCGGCGGGGGGAAACCGATCGATCTCACGAAGATGGCTGCCGACGAACTCGGCGTCGGGTTTGTCTCGGTCCCGACGGCCGCCAGCCACGACGGGATCGTCAGCGGGCGCGCGTCAGTCCCCGAAGACGGGACTCGCCACAGCGTCGCGGCGAACCCGCCAGTCGCTGTCGTGGCCGACACTGGCATTCTCGCGGACGCCCCCTGGCGGCTCACGACAGCAGGCTGTGCGGACATCATCTCGAATTACACGGCCGTCAAGGACTGGCAACTCGCCCAGCGCCTTCAGAACGTCTACTACTCGGAGTACTCGGGTGCGCTTGCACGGATGACTGCCGAACTCCTCGTCGAGCGTGCTGACTCCATCAAACAGGGGTTAGAGGAGTCCGCCTGGGTCGTCGTGAAGGCACTGGTCTCCTCGGGCGTCGCCATGTCGATCGCCGGCAGTTCCCGACCGGCCTCGGGTGCCGAGCACCTCTTCTCCCACCAACTCGACCGGCTGGTCCCGGACGCCGCGTTGCACGGCCACCAGGTCGGCGTCGGCTCGATCATGGTCGAGTACCTCCACAGCGGCGAGAACGGCGAATGGCGCGATATTCGGGATGCCCTGGCGGCTATCGGTGCGCCGACGACCGCCGACGAACTCGGCATCGACGAGGCGACCGTGATCGAGGCGCTCACCACTGCCCACGAGATCCGCGACCGATATACGATCCTCGGCAATGGGATGAGCGAACCCGCTGCCCGCGAGGCGGCCGAAGTCACTGGCGTCATCTGACCCGCCGAGGAAGACGGGGCCTTTTTGACACCCCGCGTACTCATCGCGGATATGCGGGTCGCCTTTGTCTCGATGCGGACCGCCCGTCATCGGGACACGGATGGGAACCGTCGCCTGGAGCGTCTCGCAGGCAGCCTCGCCGACCGCGGCCACGACGTGACCGTCTTCTGTGCGGCCTGGTGGGACGACCCGGCCGACCGCCGGGAGGTAGACGGACTCACCTACCGCGCGGTGACCGTCTCGCCCGCTCGCGCCTCCTTCGCCGCACGGCTTCCCATCGTGCTGGCTCGCTATCGCCCGGACGTGATTCACGCCCGTCTGTATCCACTGGCGGGGGTGTTCGCCGCAAGCGCGGGTGGGACGCTCGCGCGTACACCGCTGGTGATCGACTATTACGGTGACGAGGGGCTCTCGGAGTCTCGCCTTCTCAGACAGGCGTTCCGTGAGGCAACGACGGTGATCACGCCGTCGGAACTCGTCAGGACCCGCGTCCGGGAGCAGGGAATCCCGGACCAACGAACGACGGTGATTCCGGACGCGATCGACTTCTCGCTGGTTTCCGAGACGGTGCCTGCCGAGGAGACCGACGTCGCCTTCGCCCACCGACTCGACGACTCGGCCAACGTCGAGAGCCTGTTGCTCGCGCTGGCGGAATTGCGCAATCGAGACTGGAGCGCGACGATCATCGGCGATGGGCCGCTCAGGGCGGACTACGAACGCCAGGCCGCGGACCTCCGGATCGACGACCGGATCACCTTCGCCGGCGAGTGCTCGCGCGCCGAACGCCTCGCGATCTACCGCGGTGCCCACACGTTCGTCCAGACCGCCTATCGCGAACACTTCGCCCGCGAGTTGCTCTGGGCGCTCGCGGCAGGGTGCGTCGGTATCGTCGAGTACCAGGCCGAATCGAGTGCGCACGAGTTGATCGAGAACCATCCGCGGAGTTTCCACGTGACCGATCCTCAGGAACTCGCCGACGCGATCGTCTCGGCCGGCGACATCGAGCGCCGGACGATCGACGACGCCTTCGAATCCTACGACAACGACGCCGTCCTGGAGTCGTATCTCGACCTCTATCGCCGGGTCCAGGCATCACACGGGCTGTTTTGACGCGTCCTTCTAGCCGTCAAACGAACCCGGATCGTCGGCCGCCTCAACGACGTCGACCGCTGCGACGTTCGCCGCCACGTCGTGCACCCGGATCACGTCCGCACCGCGCTCCGCGGCGAGTGCCGTCGCCGCCACCGTGGGCTCGTAACGCTCATCCGGGCCTCGATCGATCATCTCGAACATCGACTTGTGCGAGTGGCCGACCAGCAACGGACAGCCGAGCGCCTCGAACTCCCCCAGGCGATCCAGAACCTCGAAGTTCTCGGCGTCGGTTTTCCCGAAGCCCAGGCCGGGGTCGACGAGGATCTGTGAGCGATCCAGGCCGGCCTTCTCGGCCAGCAGGACGCGCTCGGTCAATTCCTCGATGACGTCCTCGACGACGTCGTCGTAGTGGACGTCGTGGTCTGGATCGACCGGCGTGTCGATCGAGTGCATGACGACGATGGGGACGTCGTGTTCGGCGGCGAGGTGAGCCATCGCCGGGTCGTCGAGGCCGGTGACGTCGTTGAGGATGTCCGCGCCGGCTTCCAGGGCGGCCTCGGCGACGGGAACCTTCCGCGTGTCGATCGAGATAGTCATGTCCTCGCTTGCGAGCCGCTCGATCACTGGAACGACCCGATCGCGTTCCTTCTCGGCGGGGACCGGATCGGCCCCGGGGCGGGTGCTCTCACCGCCGACGTCGACGATGTCGACGCCCGCATCGATCATCTCCTCGGCGCGCTCGACCGCCTCGTCGGCGGCGTTGTGCTCGCCGCCGTCGTGGAAGCTGTCGGGCGTGACGTTCAGGATGCCCATGACCGCGGTGCCGTCCTCCCAGGGGTATCCACGCTCGTCCGGGGCGACGCCGATCTCGAGGGATTCTCTGATCTCGTCGGCAAAGGGCGAGAGGCCGTAGGGCTGGCCGTCGAGTTTCCCGGCGAGGCGCTTGAACTGCGCGAGCGTGCCCATCATGACGGCGTCGACGTGCTCGCGATCCTGGTCCCCGAGGCCGGAAACGGCACACTCCCCGCCGAGTGAGAGCAGTTCCTCCTTGAGATACTGGGCCTGCCGTGGCTGGACGCGGGTCTTGAGCACGCGGTGGACGCCCTTGCCGCGCATCCGCCAGGTGCCGGCCTCGGTGACGTGGGATCCCTCGAGGACATCCTCGGCGTCCGCGATGGATTCGACGCGCTTGGGGACGTTCGGCCGTGTCCAGCGCGTTCGGGCCTCCCGGACGGCATAGAGCGATCCCGAGACGAGCACGGCGTCGTCCGGCCCGGCTGCGTCGAGCGTATCTGCGAGCGCGCCCGCGACGTCCGAGCGCGTCTGGACCTCCGCAGCCGTCTCGGACTCGAAAGCGTGGGCGACTACCTGCTCGTCCTCGGCGCGGTCGACGTCTGGGTGGGTGGCGGTGACGTGATCGGGGGCCGGCAGCGCGTCCGCGATGCCGTGGTGGTCCTTGTCACACATCGCGCCGACGACCAGGTGCAACTCGTCGTACTCGAAGGTGTCGAGCGTCTCGGCGACGCGTTCGCAGCCGCCGGGATTGTGAGCGCCGTCGAGGACGACCAGCGGCTCGCGATCCAGCACCTCGAACCGGCCCGGCCAGTGGGCGCGACGCAGGCCGGTAGCAAGTGTTTCGTCAGTCACATCGGCGACCTGTCGTGCGAGGGCGGCCGCGACACCGGCGTTGCGTGCCTGATGCTCGCCCAGCAGTGGGAGTCGCGTCTCGACGTCCAACCCCTGTCCGGACAGCGTGATCGGACTCTCGATCCCGTCGCGTCCCCCGTGCTCGACCGTCAGGTCGGCGTCCTCGTCCGGGCTCCCTATACGAATGACGTCCTCGACTTCGTCGTGGATGGCTGCCAGCGCGTCGCCGGTCGCGGCGGTCACGAGCGGCGCGTCCGCGGGGGCGACGGCAGCCTTGTCCCGGGCGATCTCGTCGACGGTATCGCCCAGGAGGTCGGTGTGTTCGAGCGTCACGCTCGTGACGGCGCTCGCGATCGGGTCGACGACGCTCGTGGCGTCGTAGCGTCCCCCGATCCCCACTTCGAGGATGGCGACGTCGACGTTCTGGCGGTCGAACTCCCAGAACGCCAGCGCGGTCAGCGTCTCGAAGAACGTCGGCGAGTCGCCGGCGGCGGCCCGGTCGGTGGCGTAGGGCTCGACTTCCTCGATGAATTCGACGAGCGCCGCTTTCGGAATCTTCCGGCCATTCACCCGGACGCGCTCGCGAACGTCGTCGAGATGCGGCGAGGTGTACAGCCCCACGTCGAGGCCCGCCTCTCTGAGGACGGCTTCGAGCATCCGTGCGGTCGAGCCTTTGCCGTTCGACCCTGCGATCTGGACGGCCGAGATCGACTCGTGTGGATCGTCCAGTGCCGCAAGTAACTCGCGAGTGGCGTCAGTCCCCGGTCTGGGGGCAAACCGCCGCAGATCGAAGAGAAAGTTTGCGGCCTCGTGATAGTGCATATCTGTGGGAACCGGTCCGGCGCGTTTTAGGTTATCGGAGTCTGTCGGCTCTCGAAACAGCGGATTGACATCCGGGGCTCGGGCTTCTCAGTCGTCCGCCTTCGGCAATTCGATCCGTATCTGTCCGGAGTCCGGAGACGTGACGGCCGTGTTGTCGACAAGGCTTTCGTTGCCCAACAGGAGCACGGTCGTTCGGTCGGTTGGACTGTGGAGGGTCGCCGTGGCGTTTCCGAGCGACCAGGCGTTCTCCGTTCGGTCACCACGCTCTTTGAGGGAGTCCCGCATGGTCCGCTCGAACTCCGTCGCGTTCGCCGCGTCGTCCCATCGGAACGTCCAGGCGTAACTCGAATCGCCGCCTGTCGTCGGCCGGAGATAATGCAGTCGATCGACTCCCCAGCCGGCGGCCGCTTCAGCCGCCCGGTCGGGGGCGACGCCGTTCTCCAGAGCGTACCGGACGAACGCCTCGCCGAGGCGATCGGAGCCGCCGGACCGCCAGGCTCCGCTCGCATTGACGGTAACGTTCAGCTCCGCGGGTGGTTCCGTATCCGGCGCGTACCCGTGGATGACCTGTTCGCTGGTTTGTGGCGGATTCTCAAAGACACTATCGAGGTCGGCCGGATCGTCGATTCGGTCGGCCACGTACCGGTGGCCGAAGGCGTACTGGCTGAAGCCGTATCGGTCAATCTCACCCGGCGACACTGCCGCAAGCAGCTGGTCGTACAGCGGGGCCGTCGGCTCGGTTCGGTTGCCGTGACGGGCGAGATAGGCGTCCGTCGTCAGGACTGTCGCCCCTTCGCGGACCGCGCGCACGACGTAGCTTTCGTCGGTGGTCCGGCCGAGGTTCGATTGCAGTGTAGTCACGCGATCCAGTCGGAGATTGACGTAGTGGCCGAACTCGTGGGCGAGGACCCACTCCGTGCTTGCCGGATCACCGTCCGGACTCTGCACGATGTAGATGAACCCGGTATTGAACGTGAGGCCGTTCTCCATGCGCTCGAACTCCGTCCCGTTCAGTCCCTCGCCCGGCTGGAGTCCGAGAATCCGGTTGAATCGAGAAACGCCGGTCGCACCTCCGCCGAGGGTGGCCGTCATTTCGGACTCGTTCTCGAAGACGGTGACCTGCCGGGGCGGGGTCACATCGGCGGCCATCACGTCTTTGACGTCGGCGAACACCTGATCGGCGGAGAGAGTGAGGTTCCCACCTTCGACGGCGATCGAATTGGTTCCGTCCGTCCCGTTCGACGCCGTCGATTCAGTCGTCTCAGTCGCCGTCGTTGTCGTCGTTTCCCACTGTTCTGTCGTCGTCTTCTCTGTCTCTGTTTCGGCCACGTCGGTACTGGTCGGTGTCGTCTCGTCTGTGGGCACTGGTTCTGTCGTCTCGACGTCCGCGTCCGTCTGCGTCGAGTCGGGCAGGTCCGTCTCGGTCGCGTCCGGACCGATTACGGGGGCCTGACAGCCCGCAATCAGGAGGACGACAACCACGGCGACAATACGGAGACCTCGTGTCATACCGGTCATTCGACCCGAAGGATTCAGCCCCAATAAAAGCCGGCGGACTCGGGATCTGGATCCCGTTCAGTCGATTGAGACGGCCGATTCGGCACCCTCGGGAATCGTGATCGAGACCTCGCCGTCGTAGGTAAACCGCATGTCCGCGTTCATCGTCAGGTCGACCGTCTGGCCGGCCTGGGTGATGGTGGCGTTCATCGAGAACGCTGTCCGGAGTGGCTGATTCGTGTCGGTGTCTATCCAGAGGTGCTGGTCAACGTTGGTCACGTTGTACTCGACATTGCTGCCCGTGGCTCCCAATCGGGCCGCGATGGCGGCCGACGTCGCCGTTTCGTTGACGTCGGCTTCGAGTACCTGGGTCTCGATGCCGTCGATCGTCTCGGTGCCGGCCCTCGAAACCGAGGCGTTAGCGAGGAACGTCTGCTGGCGGGCCAGTGTGTCCTGCTGGGTGAAAAAGCCCGGCTCGGGGTCGAGCGTCACCCACTCAGAGCCGTATTGTCTGGCGTAGGTCGGACTGAATTCGTAGACTGTCCCGTTCTGGAAGTACGTACTGATGTTCTGGGTTATTCCGGAGACGTGAACGGTTTGATTCATCACCAGTCGTTCGTTGGCCCGGTCGAACATCCCCTCGGAGTTGATCATCTGTTCCTGGCGCTGGTTGTTGGCCTCCTGGACGATCGTCGTGTTCGCGGAGACGTGATAGGACTCGACGGACTCAGCCGCCGCGACGACATCGGCTTGCAACCCAGACGGATCCGCTTGCTCCGTTGTCTCGTCGGGCGTCTCCGTCTCGGTCGGCGTCTCTGTCTCTGTCGCCGTTGGTGTGTCGGTCTCTGTCGGCGTTGGCGTATCGGTGAATGTGTCGGTCGGCGTTCCGTCTGTCTCGATCGACGTCTCGGTATCAGTCGTTTCCCCACTACACCCCGCGAGGACCACGAGCCCGAGGAGGGCAAGCAGGGCGATCGTTCGCTTTCTCATGTGTCTATCCTATACTCCCCGTCAAACACCTAAAAGCAATCGCATTTCTACAGCACGGGATGGACGCCACACCGTTGCGTTCGTCGGGTAACTGCTGGCCCGGCTCAGTGGTCCAACGATCGAGGTGGAGTGACTTCGTCCGCTTCAGTCGTGTCGGAACGCACGCGAGCCGGTGAACACCATCGCGATGTCGAGTTCGTCGGCGCGCTCGATCACGTCGTCGTCGTTGACGCTGCCCCCGGGCTGGATGACTGCCTCGATACCGGCCTCGTCGGCCGCGTCGATCCCGTCCGGGAACGGGAAGAAGGCGTCTGAGGCCATCACGGCCCCGTCAGCGTCCTTGCCCTCGGCGTCGCTGTCTGCTTTCATCTTCGCGATTTCGACAGCATCGACCCGCGAAACCTGCCCCGCACCGACGCCGACGGTTTCTGTCCCCTTTGCGAAGACGATCGCGTTGGACTTGACGTGTTTGATCGTCTGCCAGGCAAAGCGCATCGCTTCGAGCTGTTCGTCGGTCGGCTCCCGTTCAGTGACGACCTCCAGATCGTCCTCGGTGACGGTCTGGAGATCCCGATCCTGGACGAGGCGGCCGCCGACGATCGGTTTCTCAGTCAAAGTCTCGCTTGGCTCGTACTGGTTGCTAACATCCAGCACGCGGAGATTGTCCTTCTCGAAGAGTACGTCCAGCGCGTCGTCGGTGTACCCCGGCGCGACGACGACCTCCTTGAACGATTCGATGATCTGTTCGGCCGTCGCGGCGTCACACTCGCGGTTGAGGGCGACGATGCCGCCGAAGGCGCTCTTGGGATCGGTCGCCAGGGCGTCGGCGTAGGCCTCGCTGATCGAGTCGGCGACCGCACAGCCCGCCGGGTTGGTGTGCTTGATGACTGCGCAAGCGGGCTCGTCGAATTCCTTGACGAGGTTGAGGGCCGCGTCGGTGTCGTTGTAGTTGTTGTACCCCATCCCCTTCGCCCCGTCGTTGAGCTGGGGGGCGTCGACGACGTTCGCTTCCTCACAGGTTCGATCCGCGTACAGCGCGGCGTCCTGATGGGGGTTCTCGCCGTAGCGCAACTCCCGGACACGGTCGTCGCTCGCAAGCCGGCGCTCGGGGTAGGCCCCGCCGTCGTCACCCTCGATGGCGACCGTGCCTTCCTCCCAGTCAATTTCGACGCGATCCTCGGCGAACCACTGGATCGCACGGGGATAGGCTGTGAACTCGCCCTCGTAAAGGACGCGCTCCTTGAGATCCTCGACGGTATCGCCCTCGCGAACGGGGACGGGCTCCTGGGTGACGATCGGGCCGTCGTCGACGCTCTCGTCCACGACGTGGACGGTACAGCCCGTCATCCTGACGCCCGCTTCGAGGACGTCCTCGTGGACGTCCATGCCCTTAAACGCAGGCAGGAGCGCGGGATGGACGTTCAGTGTCGTCGGTGTCTCCTCGAGGAACGTCTCCGTCAGGATCCGCATGTATCCGTCGAGGGCGACCAGATCGAACTCGTAGTCGGCGAGTGCATCGAGGACACGCTGTTCGTGTGCTTCACGTGACTCACTTGCCTCGTGTTCGACGACCTCGGTGGGAATTCCGCGCTCTTCGGCTTTCTCCAGGACCGGTGCGTCGGCGTCGTTCGTCAGGACGACGGACAACTCGGCCCCACCCGGCGTGCGGTCGGCGAGGTTCATGAGGTTGCGACCTCTGTTCGAGGCCATTCCGGCTACCTTCATGTGCGAGGAGGGGACGGCACGGAGCAAAGTAGTTGCGGAACGTCGGAGTCCTGAAAATCTGCACGCTGTCGACACGACCCGAAGCGAAGACCGACTCCGAGTTATTCGAGATCGAACGCGATGTAGCGCTCGCCGTCAGTCTCGCTGACGTCAGTACCGATCGAGACGGTGTCGCCGACCTCCACGTCTTCGCTGTCGGCGCGGACCTGGCCGGTCAGGCGGACGTCGCCGAACTCGGCGATCCCGAGGACGAACGGCACGTCGTCGGCGAACTCCGGCGTCGGGACGTGCGTGACGTTGTACGTCAGCAACTCGCCGGTCTCGGCCAGCGGTGCCTCACCGAGGTCGTCGGTTGCACATTCCGGGCAGAGTCGCCGCGGCGGCAGTGAAGCGTGGCCGTTCGCACATTCGACGTAGTAGGGCTCGCCCTCCTCCAAGGCGTCCATGAAGTCGTCGTAGCCATCGTCACGGACTTCGTCGCTCATTGTTCCACCTCCAGAACGTGCACGACAGCTGAAGCCACTGTCCCACCGGCGTTGTGCGTGAGTCCGACTTCGGCGTCTTCCACGGCGTCACTGTTGACGTGATCGCCACGGAACAGCTTCGTCATCTCGCTGATCTGAGCGAGTCCGGTCGCGCCGACCGGGTGCCCCTTGGCTTTCAGGCCGCCCGAGAGATTGACGGGCAACTCGCCGTCGGCAGTCGTCTCGCCCTCGCGGGCGGCGGTGATCGCTTCGCCTTCGTCGTAGAGTCCCAATCCTTCGAGCGCCAGGACTTCAGCGATCGTAAAGCAGTCGTGGACTTCGAGGAAGTCGACGTCGTCGGCGTCGATGCCGGCGTCGGCGTAGGCTTCTTCGGCGGCGTCGGCCGTCGCGGGCGTCCAGGTGATCGAGTCCCGGTGTTGCAGCGCGAGATCGTCCGTTCCCTGACCGGTTCCGGTGATCGATACCGGCGCGTCGAGGTCGTGCTCGGCGGCGTACTCCTCGCTGACGATGATCGCCGCGGCCGCGCCGTCGGTGATCGGACTGGCGTCGAACAGCCCCAGCGGATCGGCGACCGGGAACGCGTCGAGGACCTTCTCGATCGTGATCTCGGTCTGGTACTGCGCAAGCGGGTTGTTCGCGGCGTTCGCGTGGTTCTTGACCGCGACCTCGGCGAGATCCTCGCGGTCGCCGCCGTGGGTCTCGAAGTATCGCTTCGCCATCAGGGCGTACGCGCCGGGGAAGGTGATCCCGTGTTTGATCTCCCAGAGATCGTCGGCCGCGACCGAGAGCCCGCCGGTCGCGCCGGTGGTTCCCATGTTGTGCATCCGCTCGACCCCGCCGACGAGGACGACGTCGGCAGTGCCGGCACGCACAGCCTGAATGCCCTGTCGGACGGCCATCCCGCCCGAGGCACAGGCGCTTTCGACGCGCGTCGCAGGGACGTCCAACCCGAGCATTTTGGCCATCAACGGACCCATGTGGCCCTGGCGCTCGGAGAGTTCGCCCATGAAATTCCCGAGATAGAGCGCGTCGATCTCTCCGCGGTCGATTCCCGCGTCTTCGATTGCTGTCTCGCCGGCTTCGGCGAACAGATCCCGACCCGTCCGGTCGGCCATTTCGCCGAACTTCGTCATTCCGACTCCAGCGATCGGTGTGGACATATTTTTGTGATCCTCCGTTCGGTCACTCGTACGTCTCAGTGATATATCTTGAGTCCGACGGTTGTCGAACTCTCGGGTGGGAAAACCCAGCCGACGACGGCCTGATTAGCTATTGTCCGTTGCCATCGCCCGAACCCCCCAATCACGGTTTCGGCGTCTGTGGATTTCTCCGCGTTGGTCACGAACTCGGATATCGGATACCCATTCGCTGTTCGCCTGCCCGAGATGGCTACAGCGACCCGGACTGTGTACGCGAACCGCCCGCAGGGCCAGCTACCCTACCGGGCCAAATTGGGACTAACAACAGCTAATTAAACCCGTGTTCCGTACCGCCGTACACCAATGGTTGAGGCACTGGGCATCGCACTCGGGATCGGATTCACGTTCACCGCGGTGCTCCTCCACTATGCGAAGGGGACTGGCTGGGAGCCTGCCGAAGACATCTCCACCACGCTGCTCGAACGGCGAGCGGCCGCCGTTCCGGAGACCGACTTTCCGGAACCGATGAACCGGTCGATCGGCGGTGGCGGCGCGGCAATCCCGGCAGGCGGCGATGCTGAGGGCGAACTCGCCGACGGCGACGCTGACGAGGCAGACCAAGGCTTCGATCCCGAGGCGATCCCGGAGGACGAGGTTGAACACTACGAGATCGAATTTGCGAAGGAAGGCAAGACGATCGAGGTGGCAAACAACGAGACGATCCTGGAGGCCGGCGAGGACGAGGACTGGGACCTTCCGTATTCCTGCCGTCAGGGCCAGTGTCTGTCCTGTTCGGGCCACGTCGAGGACGGCCCGGCCGAGGACTTCGTGAAACACTCGAACAACGACACGCTGAGCGAGGAGGAGATGGAAAACGGCTACTGTCTGACCTGCACGGCCCACCCGACCACGGACTTCACGATCGAGACCAGCGAGACGCCCTGACTGTGTTCCTGTTTCGACTCAGTTTACGAGCGATGGTTTCGTCGAAGTAGTTCACAACCGTTTTATCCGTCTGTCCGGAACGATCAAGAGAGGGCGCGTAGCTCAGTGGACAGAGTTCTTGGTTCCGGACCAAGATGTCGAGGGTTCAAATCCCTTCGCGCCCGTAGCATTTTGCTGCGAGCATCCCGCGAGCAGCAAATGTGCCATCGAGGGGATTTGAACCCAGGCAGTCGCAGCCCGCGCAACGAAGTGAGCAGGAACGTCTGCATCCGGTTCAAATCCCTTCGCGCCCGTCCACCTTTTTACGTCGTCGGGTCGCCATAGGCGACCGCTCTCTGCTCACGGACGCGAAGCGTCCGAATGCTCGCGGGCCGTGCGCGGCGCTACGCGCCGCGACTTCGAGGCGGTTGAAAAACCGCCTCGCTGCCCGCTCGCACTATCCGTGGGAGCCAAGCTCCCACGCCATTCGCACGGTCAGCGGGACCTTCGGTCCCGCTCGACTCGCAAAAAGCTGTCCTGCAGAGCAAAGCGAAGCAGGTCTCGGTAGACGAGCGAAGCGAGTCTACCGGTGGACCAAAAACACCTCGACCTCGCTGCTCACGGCTCCTGCTGGTCGCCGTTCGCAATTCCGAGGCTCTCACTTCGTTCGAGCCTCGCGACGCTCGGTCGAGCGAAACGGCTCGCTCTGCTCGCCGTACACTAGTATCTCTTCGCGCCCGTGGCGGATTTTTGCGGTCGTGATCGCCGGACAGCATCGGGGTGATCTCCGACCGAACAGAGCGCCGGATGCTTTCGTTCGAAGGACGAGCGGCCGAGTGGGTGTCACGGGAATTCGCGTGCAACCAATTTGGCGCCTGTTCAGAAACTCAACGCTGATTGATGGGGCGTGATCGCAGTCCGCAGAGAGATCCTCGTTCAAACCGTTCATGGCCTGCCGAAAGGGGCTACTGCATATATCGGATCTATTCAGCAAGCGCCGTGTGTTTCTATTCAGGTGGACTTCGCTGTATCACCTGTTAGAACGAACGTGATTATCGAGCAATACATCTGTATGCAGATAGGTCCAATACCACAAGAGTAGTATAGACGCTCCGATACGTCCACTTCTGGTCAATCTGGCGGGGTAGTTGAGAGATTGGGATTTCCAATCCACGCTCCCGTTTTTGTAGCCCTGATAAGTTTTATATCCAATCTATTAAATTATAATACTATGACTGATAGAAGACGATTCCTCAGCCTCTGTAGCATTGCTGGGACTGGTGTTCTCGCTGCCTGTATCAGCAATCGCGAGGGGAAAGAAACGCAATCGCGTGACCTGCCGACCAACTTTTCTGAGACAGCGATCAAATCACCAACGGAGTCACCAACCCCCACTACGTCACTCACGGAAACAAATGAAGTGAAAACACAAGCAGCTAAAGTGTATCCCACCGATGGCGACAGTGGTGACTGGTTCGGCCGGTCAGTAGCAATGTCGAGTGAGGGGGCCACTGCTATAATCACCACGCTCTTTGAGGAAGGCACCAACGGCGATGGAGCAGGCTCGGCATACATATTCGAAACCAGTGGCGAGTCCTGGGATCAACAAGCCAGACTCACCCCTGATGATGGCAACAGTGAAGACTGGTTCGGCAGATCTGTGGCCATGTCGAGTGACGGGACCACTACGATTATCGGGGCCACCGGCGACGAAGATCCCAATGGCGATTTAGCGGGCTCGGCGTACGTCTTCGAAGACAACGACAACTCATGGGGTCAGCAGGCTAAACTCACCCCTGGCGATGGCGACAGAGAAGACTTCTTTGGCGTGTCAGCGGCAGTATCAAGTGACGGGACTTCTGCTATTATCGGGGCCCATAGGGACAAGAACTCCAACGGCGAGGAGGCGGGCTCGGCGTACGTGTTCCAGGACCGTAACGGATCCTGGAGCCAGCAGGCCAAGCTCACTCCAGTTGATGGCGACAGTGGAAATAGATTTGGTATGTCAGTGGCCATGTCAAGTGACGGGACCAGGGCAATCATTGGTGCCCAGAATCATGACCCTTCTGATGGTGAGATTGCAGGATCGGCGTACGTGTTCAAGGCCGACGACGGATCTTGGAGTCAACAAGCCAAACTCACGCCTGACGATGGCGAGAGTAACGACGGATTCGGCTCGGCAGCGGCAGTATCGGGTGACGCCACGACTGCAATCATTAGTGCCCACAGGGACAAGAACTCCAACGGCGAGGAGGCGGGTTCGGCGTACGTGTTCCAGGACCGTAACGGATCCTGGAGCCAGCAGGCCAAGCTCACTCCGGATGATGGCGACAGTACGGACTGGTTTGGCTCCCCAGTGACACTGTCAAGTTCTGGAGCCACTGCCATTATCGGCGCTTCTCAAGACGAGGACCCAAACGGCGAACAGGCAGGCTCGGCATACATCTTCGAGGCAAATGGCGGATCTTGGAGCCAGCAGGCCAAACTCGCCTCAGCTGATGGCGACAGTGGAGACAGATTCGGTGTATCAATGGCAGTGTCTGATGATGCTACCACCGCACTCATTGGTGCCCCCCACGACGAAGATCCAAACGGAAAACGAGCGGGTTCGGCTTACGTGTTCACCTTGTAGGCGAGACTGTACTTGTGTTGGGAATCGCCGTCTCCCATGAACTATTGCCCCAGCGGTCACTTTACTCACTATACTGAGCACTCGGGTGTGACTACCCTTGGAAGAAACGCCGTGCAAGATGCGCACGGTGGAGCTACTGCCTCACCAAACGTCTTATTACATTCTACAACTATCTATTACACATGCCGATCAACATCGATCGATTCGAGAGCGGTCCCGAGGACGCTCTCGATATTCAGGAGGGGACACAGCCACACACTGTTCTCACCTTCTTGGCAACCAACGACGAGCAAGCGTTCACACAGACCGAAATCCACGAAGCGACAGACATCCCCCGGGGGAGCGTCGGAGTCGTCCTGTCCCGTCTCGAAGACCGTGGACTCGTCCGACATCAGGGGCGCTACTGGGCGATTGGGGACGATGAACGCCTGGCCTCGTACGCTGGACAGCAGGCTGCAAGCTCCGCCTCGACGACAGACGACTATTACGGTGCGGCCGAGGAATGACGGCGTCCGAGTATGCTCGCGGGACGGTGGTGAAAGGGCCTGACCTCTGGGTCCACACGAGTATCGACCATACGTCTGCCTGAGTACTGATACCCCGCCGTTTCGAGACGAAGAAGCCGTCTATGCGGTCGTCACGACGACACGACGCTCAGTAGCGATCCCACTCGCCGACACGGACTTCACGAGTGGGGGACTTCCCCGTGAGAGCTACGTCAATCCGTGGGTCCTCGTCACGATCAAACACGCTGACATTCACGAGATAGAAGGCCAACTGGTAGCGGACACTGTTGAACAGATTGCACGTGAAGCAGCGACTCACCTTGGTGCGCTGGACTGATAGTTCAGTTCGCTCATTGTAATTTTCAAACCCCTGAATTTAATCGTCTCACGCCCTAAAGGACGATCCGTTCGATTGTCGAACGAGAGTCCTTCCCGCCCGTAGCGGATTTTTGCGGTCATAATCACCCGACAGCATCGGGGTGATCTCCGACCGAACAGAGCGCCGGATGCTTTCGTTCGAAGGGCGAGCGGCCGAGTGGGTGTCACGAGCAAAGAACTTGCCGCGTGAGCCACCACAACCTTTGAGAACGGTTCGATAATCCGATCGAAATCGATACAAGGCTCCCGGAAGGTGAGGTGACACATGTCCGAAATAGCGCGGACGTATTCGGCGGTGTTTGCCCCCGAAATCTTCGTGCTGCTCTGTAGCCTCTGTCTCATCGG
Source organism: Halorhabdus utahensis DSM 12940 (assembly GCF_000023945.1). Classification (NCBI taxonomy): domain Archaea; kingdom Methanobacteriati; phylum Methanobacteriota; class Halobacteria; order Halobacteriales; family Haloarculaceae; genus Halorhabdus; species Halorhabdus utahensis. Next base: position 591,104 of record NC_013158.1, on the reverse strand, counting down.
ATACGAATGGCGCACGTCCGCCAGTAACTCCCTCGTGGGACTCGGCAAGCGTCTCGGAGTCCTCGGGTTTGGGTGGGTCGTGGCATTCGCAATCTATCAGGGAGTCCCGCACGTCGTGGGACCACTCCCGGAGTGGGGGGTTGACGCAACGGGCAGTGCGGGGTTGGCCATCGGCATGCTGGCGATCTGGCTGGGGTGGCGCATCTGGAACTGGGGGGACATCATCCCCGAGTTTGCACTTCTTCTCGTGGCGGTGACGATCCCGCACCTTCTCATCACGCCGTTCTGGGATATTTCGAGCCACGTCCTGTATGCGATGACACCGGCTGGCTACCTGTTGCTGGTTGATCGACGATTCCTTCCGCTCAGTCTAGTGGCGCTCGGTATGGTCGTCGCTCGGCCACTTGCCGATGCACATACGTGGCTCCAGTCAATCGGCGGATTGGCGCTCGCCTTGGCGTTCTTCATTGCTCTTGCTGGAGTCGACTCTCGGGACGGGTCGACACTTGCTCTGGTTGGGGAGTGACGCCCTACGAGCACACCGGTATATCGTGCGGATTACTTTCCCGTGAATCATTTCGGCGTCGCATCTGCTGGTCACCTACCGTCGCTGGTGTCCCGCAAATCACGTCGATTCAGCACGTACCAGAGAGAGACACCCAGTCCGATGACCGGAAAGATCCCGGCGACTGCGAACCACCGTAGATCGCCGTTCTCGGACCGTTTGACGTCGATCTCCATGCCGACCCAGAGGAAAAACTGCAGGAGTAGCAGGACGATGAAACCCGAGGTCACGATTCCACTCATTTCCGTGACTATTTTCGTTTGGATAGCTGATAAATATTCGTCACGGTGATGAGCGGTGTGCTCGGATCTGGCATGGGTGGGACAGGGCTCGCTTCGGAAAAACAACGAAGCGGAACTGACTAGCACACTGATTGTGGCAAAGGGAGTATAGCCGTATATATCACTGATTGTTATGGCAATATTTCTCTTTCTAGCCCTGGATATTCATATTCGAATATTATCCCGTTTCCCGCTGAAAATATTGCCCCTGTAACATTCATCCGGCGTCCTCGGTATTGTCCCCGTCGTCAGCGTCCTCGTACCGTTCGCGGGTCATCTCGAACCCGCGTTCGGCCTGTTCGTACGTCTCCCGGAGGTCCTCGATCGGCGTCTCGGTCGCGTCCACACGGAGGTCGTTGTAATAGGGGTCCATCGAGCGGTCTTCGGTCGTTTCGACGATCAGCGCGGCGCTCTGGACGGGCAACTCCTCGCGTTTGTCGCCACCCTCGGCGTGACCGGCCGCCAGCGCGTCGATCAATCGCGCCGCAAGTGGACGGTCGACGTCCGCGTCGGGGCCGAGTGGCGGCGCGCTGTCTTCGTAGGTCGCCGCCGCTTCCTCGATAACCGACTCGCCCGTCAGGAGGTTCCCGGCGACGGTGAAATTGTTACCGACGCGGTCGCCATACCAGGGTTTGCACTCCTCGCCTGAGAACGTGAACTCCCCCGCTGTGCCGACGCCGTGGACCTGGCGCTGTGGCCGTCCGTCGTCTGCGTTGAGCAGCGCTTCGAGCGCATCCTCGACGGCAAGCCCGTCGTCGAGATACTCGACGCCTTTCCGGCCAAGTTCGACGTTGACGTGACTCTGGGTCGCGACGGCCCCGTGTTCGCTGGCGAACGGACACAGCGTTCCGACTCCCGGGAGACGTGTCGTCACGGCAACCCCGAATCGAGTCTGGTTGGTCCCGTTCTCGTCGGTGTACCGTTCGCGAACACAGATGCTGAACGTCATGTGCGTGAACTCAAGCGGCCTCCTCCTCAGTGTTTGGGGCCGCTCCAGTGTCCTCGATGGGCCATTCCGTTCGAGTGGGTGACCATCGGCCGGCCAGACGCGGCAATATATGTGAATGGTTGAACGACAACGATGGACTTAACAATACCCTCCCGGAAGTGGACGTATGTCAAATTCGGTCAATCCGTTCGAGAGCTTACAGTCACAGATCGACGACGCGTCGGCGTCCCTTGATGCCGGCGACGACGTCCTGGAGAGCCTGAAACACCCCCAGCGCGTTCTGGAGACGACGCTCACTGTCGAGATGGACGACGGGAGCCTCGAGACGTTCAAAGCGTTCCGATCGCAGTTCAACGACGCCCGCGGCCCATACAAGGGTGGTATCCGCTATCATCCGGGCGTCAACCGCGACGAGGTCAAGGCGCTGTCGGGCTGGATGGTTTATAAGTGTGCGACGGTCGGGATCCCGCTCGGCGGCGGCAAGGGCGGCATCGTCATCGACCCGAGCGAGTACTCCGAGAGCGAACTCGAGCGCATCACGCGAGCCTTCGCGGTGGAACTTCGACCGCTGATCGGTGAGGATCGAGATGTTCCCGCGCCGGACGTCAACACCGGCCAGCGCGAGATGAACTGGATCAAGGACACCTACGAGACACTGGAGAACACCACCGAACCCGGTGTCGTCACCGGGAAGTCCCTCGACAGTGGCGGCAGCGAGGGTCGCGTCGAGGCGACCGGTCGCTCGTCGATGCTGGTCGCCCGCGAGGCCTTTTCGTACCTCGATCGGGACATCAGCGAGGCGACCGTGGCCGTCCAGGGCTACGGCAACGCGGGCTGGATCACCGCCGATCTGCTCGAGGATCTCGGGGCCTCGATCGTCGCCGTCTCGGACTCCTCGGGTGCGATCCGGACCGACGGCGAATTCGATGCTCGCGCGGTCAAAGACCACAAGCGAGAGACGGGCAGCGTCGTCGGCTACGCCGGTGCCGACGAGGAACTCACCAACGACGAACTCCTGACGCTGGACGTCGATATTCTGGTGCCGGCGGCACTCGAAAACGCCATCGACGAGGAACTCGCCGCCGATGTCACGGCGGACGTCATCGTCGAAGCAGCCAACGGGCCGCTGACCCCGAAAGCCGACGAGGTTCTCGCCGACGAGGATGTCCTGGTCATTCCGGACATCCTGGCAAACGCGGGCGGCGTCACCGTCTCGTACTTCGAGTGGGTGCAGAACCGCCAGCGCAACTACTGGAGCGAGGAGCGCGTCAACGAGGAACTCGAAGACGTGATCGTCACTGCCTTCGATGATCTCGTGTCCGCTTACGAGGACGAAGACCTCGCGACGCTGCGGGTTGCAGCTTACGTCGTTGCCCTCCGTCGTGTGCTTTCGGCGAGTGAGCAGGCAGGCCACTGGGGCTAACACGGCTACTTTCACTCACCACGGTCGATCCGCTGAGCCGCCCGTGACGTTTTGCCGATCCGCCTCCTAACTGGTGTATGTCCACTTACGAGCGATCAGTCCACGTCGACGCCCCGTTCGAAGACGTCTGGGAGTTTCACTCGACGATCGACGGGCTGGACGCCCTGACGCCGGGCTGGGTCAATCTCCGAGCCGAATCCGTCCGTGGCCCCGACGGCGAGGAAGATCCCGACGAAATGATCGTCGGCACGACGGCGATCGTGTCGCTTCGCCCGTTCGGCGTCGGGCCACGCCAGGAGTCGACGACACGGATCGTCGAGCGCGAACGGACGGGCGGCGATGGACGAGAGACGGGCTATTTCGTCGACGAGATGTCCGGTGGCCCCTTCGCCCACTGGCGACACACCCACCGTTTCGAGGCCGTCGAGGGTGGGACGCGAATCACTGATCACGTCGAGTACCGACTGGCTGGTGGCGCGCTCGGCAGGCTCGCGAGCCCGCTCGCAGTGGTCGGCTTCGCGCCGATGTTCCGGTATCGCCATCGAGAGACGAAGCAGCTTCTGGAGTGAGAAGCCTCCAGCGGGCCGCCGTCGGCATCGGCAACCCGCAAGGCGTAAGCGAATTGCCCGCGATCACCCGGCGTGTCGCGTTCGTTCGTCGATCGGATCGAAAGCGCCCCGCCGCTCGCGGGGCTGTCGGTCGCGGTGCTTGCGGTCTCGACCAGTGCCATTCTGATCCGCTGGAGCGCCGCCCCGTCGATCGTCGCCGCGTTCTACCGCGTCCTCCTTACGACGTTATTGCTCGCGCCTGTCGCATGGTGGCGACAGCGATCGGCGTTTCGGCGGCTTGCGTGGCGCGATTTGGCCGGCGGTGCGCTGGCAGGCGTCGCCCTGGCGATCCACTTCGCCGCCTGGTTCGAGAGTCTGGCGTGGACTAGCGTAGCTGCCTCGGTGACGCTCGTGCAGTCACAACCGCTGTTCGTCGCTGCCGCCGCGCCGCTCCTGCTGGACGAGCGGGTCGGTCCTCGAACAGTCGCCGGGATCGTCGTCGCCGTCGCCGGAATCGCGGGGATGTCGGCCGCGGATCTCCTCGGTGTGGGGGTTCTCGGTCCGAACCCGCTGTACGGTAACGCGCTCGCACTGCTCGGTGCGCTCGCGATGGCGGGGTACGTCCTCGCCGGGCGGTCGATCCGCCAGCGGCTGGCGCTGTTGCCGTACGTGATCGTCGTCTACACGGTCGCTTCGATGACCCTGCTCGTCTTGCTCGGTCTCCAGGGTGCGCCGCTCGTTGCGTATCCCCCGCGGGAGTGGCTGCTCTTTCTCGGCATGGCAGTCGGTCCGGGGGTGTTCGGCCACACGGTCGTCAACTGGGCGCTGGGTCACCTCGAATCGAGCGTCGTCAGCGCGTCGCTGCTGGGCGAACCCCTCGGCTCGACGGTGTTGGCGCTCGTGTTGCTTGGAGAGATTCCGGGGGTTGCCACCGTCGTCGGTGGTGTCGTCGTCCTGATCGGGATTGTGGTGACCGCGCGTGCCCGACAGCAGTAGCCGTCGTCGTTTCACCCCGTCGCGACTTTCTCGATCTCGCCTTTCACGGCGGCCGCGTCGAAGTCGTGATCCGGGCGGATCGTCACGAAGTCAAGGAAGTCCCGGGCGGTGAGCAGCGTCTCGGCGCCGAAGATTTCGACGGCGAGCCCGACAGTCTCGGCCGGACCCAGCAGCGGCGAGAGCACGCCCAGCGCACACGCGATGTCGTACGCTCGGGCGTCCGCGATGTCGCCACGGACGCTCGTCGCGTCGATGAAGTAGAGTTCGCCCTCGACGACGAGGACGTTCTCGCTCCGGAGATCGCCGTGGGCGAGCCCCGCCTGATGCATCCGATCCAGCGCCACGAAGAGGTCCGGTGCGAGTTGACGGGCGGTGGCGACCTCGACCGCTTCGAACGTCCGGAATGCCGGAACGTATTCGAAGACGAGCACACCGTAGTCCGCAACCTCGAAGGCCTCGACCGGCTCGGGGACGTTGACACCGACCGACTGCATCCGCTGGGCCGCTTCGAGTTCGTGTTCGGCCATCTCGAGTGGTGTCCCGAAGTGTTCGAAAAACCCCTCGGTCCCGCTGGTGAACGCGCCGAGATTGCGACCGGTCGTCAACAGTGCGTGGACCAGCGAGTGCTGTCTGGAGATGATCTTCACGAAGTACCGATCGTTGACGACCAGTGGCACCGACAGCCAGTTGTTGGCGTCCAAAAACTCGACGCGGCCCGCGGGCTCGTCGTAGCGATCCAGGACGGTCTCGACGATCGCTTCGAGCTGTGGCCAGGCGATCTGCCCGCGCAACAACCGACGGACGGCCATACGCCCATGCCGGCACCCAGCGTCAAAGGCTTTCCGTCGTCACTCGCCGTCGGCCTCGAACTCCTTGGCCAACAGTCCGTAACGATACACGTCGATTCGCTCGCCCCGGACGAACGCGTGATCACGGAAGACGCCTTCACGCTGGAATCCCACGGCTTCGAGCAGCGCCTGGGAGGCATCGTTGTCCGGATAGACGTTGGCATAGATCTTCTCCAGACGACGGTCCTCGAACGCGTAGCGGACCATCCGACGCGTGGCATCGGTCGCGTAGCCGTTGCCCTGCTCGTCCGGGTGAACGTAGTAGCCGAGTTCGGCGATCCCCCAGACGTCCATCATTTCGTTGAGGCCAACTGTCCCGACTGGCTCGCCGTCCACACACATCAACAGGTGGACGTCATCGCTGTCGCCGAGACTTTCGATCCACTCGCGCTCCTGCTGGTTATTCAGTGGTTCGTACGCCCCGAGCGTCGGCCAGACCTCGGGATGGTTGATCGTCTCCGCGAGGAACTCGGCGTCGTCGGTCTCGATCGGTCGCAACGTCACGGTATCGCCTCGGAGGAACGTCGGCCCAGGCATGGACTGTCGATCTATCCGATCGCTCACAAAACTGTCGGTCTCGGGGAGCCGACAGTACTCGCGAAACTGATGCCGACAGTACTCGCCGAACCCGACACCGCAAAGGGCGACCCGCCCGCAGGAAATATATGGGAACTTCGCTGGACTCGCGGTCAGCACAGGCCACGGAAGTCATCGAACGATTGCACGACGCCTACCCAGATACCACAATTTCGCTCACCTTCTCGAACCGACTGGAACTGCTGGTGGCGGTCGTCCTTTCGGCACAGTGTACCGACGAGCGCGTCAACGAAACGACGCCCGAACTCTTCGAGACATACCAGACGCCGGAAGACTACGCCGCCGCCGACGAGGAACAACTCGCCGAGGACATCTACGGCATCACGTTTCACAACAACAAGGCCGGCTACCTCAAAGGGATCGGCGAGATCCTCGTCGAAGAGCACGACGGCGAGGTACCGGATACGATGGACGCGCTAACTGCCCTGCCAGGCGTCGGTCGGAAGACCGCGAACGTCGTCCTCCAGCACGGTCACGACGTTGTCGAGGGGATCGTCGTCGATACGCACGTCCAGCGACTCACCCGTCGCCTGGGACTCACCGAGGAGGAGCGTCCCGATGCCATCGAGGACGATCTGATGGAGATCATCCCTGAAGACGAGTGGCAGGCGTTTACTCATCTCATGATCAGCCACGGTCGGGCCGTCTGCACGGCACGGAATCCGGACTGTGGGGACTGTGCACTCGAAGACGTCTGTCCGTCGTCGAAACTTGACAGTGACGTGGATCTCGCGAGCGGCGAGGCCTGGGAGTGACGGGTGCTCGCCCGGCTGTGGCACGTATCGTCACCCGAGTGGTTGGTACTTGATAACGTACCGGACGATCCCCGTCAGGTAGGCGAGGATCCAGAAGCTCGTGTACCCGACGACGCCGATCCGAAGGCGTGCGCGCCAGTGGCCCAGCTCTAGGTCTGCCGTCTCCGCTTCGAGGTCATCCAGATCGAAGGACGAAGCGCGACGATACGCCTCGGAGGCCCACTTCGCCCGGAGGATGCGGACGATTCCGGTCCCAGCCAGCGCGAAGAAGGCGTAGGCCTGGAGGCCGAGGAACGCATGCACGACAGCGAAGCCCGAAACCTGACTCCAGAGCTTCGGGATCATCCACCACACGAGCGGGACAGTCGTCAGCGCCAGCCCGAGCCCGACGACGGCGAGGTGGGTTCGAAGCACCCGCCAGGTGACGGGATCGTGGACGATCATCAGCCAGGCACCGTAGAGGAAACAGGGGAGACTGAGCGAGACTGCAAGCACTACGATCGTTGCGATCGCGTCGTCGCCGAGCGTCGGCACGATCCCGTCGATCGCATCGGTCACGCCGTCGACTAGCAGTACCGTCGCCGCGAGTGCCCCGTGGCTGGCCATCGAGTGCAGTTCGGCCGGCGGCCGTTAAAACGCGTCGGAGCGATGGGCCAGCACTCTCTATCCCACCGGCCGAGTCAGAGAACACCCGGACAGATCATACTGCCTATCAGAAACGGTAAGCATCCACGGGCCGTATGCGATCCCGATGGCTCCTGCCGAGTCCACGAACGATGCACCTGCGGGCGACAGCGAGCCGTCGCTGTCGGAACTTCGCGAGCAGGTCGAGGAGAAATACGACTTCGAATCCTTTGGACCGGCCGAGATGGACGAGATGGACCGCGAGGAGTGGGAGGCGGCCTTCGACACGGAGACGTGGATCACCGGCGAGAAGTTGCTCGACCGCCTCGAAGCCGACCTCCGTCAGCGCGTCGCCGATCGGGACGTCTTCGCTCGGATCGAGCGTGAGGACGACCGGTTGCTTGCGTACTCCGACGAGAGTTACGCCGTCGTCTACGGTGACGGTTCCGTCGAGGGAGAGGGCACGGTGCGCCGGGACGTCGAGCCGTCGGTGGCGTTGTGCTCGATGGACTCCTACGACGTGCCCGACCCGCCGAGGGGTGACGTGCTTCCCGACCCTGACGAGGTCGAGGAGGGCGACGGTGAACTCGGCAACGTCATGATCCAGTTGCTCTCGATCGCCCAGTTGCTCGGGGGAGTGGTGTTGCTCGGGTACGGCTTTCTGGGCAACGGGATCGCGTTCGTCGCCGGGTTGTTCCTGCTGGGAATCGGACTCTTCCTGCTGGTGGTAGTCGCCAACGCTCGCCTGTCGGAGGCTTTCCGCGCTGACGCCTACCGAACGCGCCTCCGGCAGATGGGGGCCGAGGGCGACGAGCGGCCGGCGTTCGTTCCCGATGATGACGCGGAACTCGCCGCCGGGAGTGTCCGACAGCCCGAACCGAACCAGGACGGCGATCGGCCACGTGAACGGGCGTCGACCGACGACACGGTAGTGGGTGATACCGATGCGGAGTGACCGATCAGCACGGCCGATGGGCCGATCGATCGTCCCGGTTCGCAGTGCGCTCGATTCGCCAGGGGTAACCGGTAAATGGAACCGTAATTGGCGGTTTTATACAAACACAACTCTGAGTGTGGATACACATGCATAGACGGGACTTTCTCCGATCTGCCGGGACGGTGACCGGCGGGGCAGCAGCCGCTGGGGCGGTTGGCTCCGTCGCCGCCCAGGAAGACGGCTCGGGCGGCGCCCAGCCGGATTATGGCGGGTGGTTTTCGGGCGTGAGCAACTTCTCATCGACAGAGGACCACCGGGGCGAGGATGAGGTCACGGTCGAAGTTGGTGTCGAGGCCAATCAAGGGTACTTCGGGTTTGGACCGGCCGCGGTGTGGGTGGATCCGGACACGACTGTCACCTGGGAGTGGACGGGGCGGGGCAACGCTCACAACGTCGTGGCCGAGGACGACTCGTTCACATCGGGGTCGGCCGTCGCGGAGGCTGGCACGACCTACGAACGGACGTTCTCGGAAGCGGGGATCCACAAATACTACTGTAAACCCCACGAACTGAACGGCATGAAAGGGGCGATCGTCGTCGGCGACGACGTGCCTACTGTCGCGGCCGGTGCGTCGACGCCGGTCAACCCCAAGCACATGGGTGTTCCGTTTCAGCCCCATTACGTCGGGATCGCCACGCTGCTGGGTATCTCCTCGACGCTCGCGTTCACGTTCTACCTGCTGAAATACGGCGAGTCCGCACACACGAGCGGGGGGAACAACTGATGTCCTCCGGCAGCACCTACGGCGACATCCACCGCTACGAACCGCCACGGGAGAGCGCGGCCGCCGCCGTCGCGATCGTGCTGTTGACGCTCGTCGAGATCGCGCTTGTCGGGATCTTCACCTATGGCCTCATCAACGGCTGGGGCATCGCAGCGAACGACGGCGGGTTCGGGAACATGTTTCTCGGGACCGTCCTCGCGACGATGTTCGTCAACCTCGCCTTTATCCTGCTTTTGTACCGCAAGGAGTTCCTCCCCGATGTCATGATCGTCAAGAAGCGACGCCGCAAGTGGGAGGATCTTTACATCCGTGAGGAGGACGCCGACGGCGAGTCGCTGACTGACGGCGCAACGGAGAGTTTCAAACGCGCGATCTACCCCTATTACAAACGATAACCATGGCACACGAAGACAAGTATCCAAACGAATCGGGCCGCCGGCGCTTCGTCAAGGGCGTCGTCGGATCGGCCGTTCTCGGCACCGTCGCGACCGGCGGCGCGACCGCCATCGGGCTGACGACGGCACCGTCGGGCGTCGGCGGCGGGATCACGCCGTACATCGGCATCAAGAACACCGACGGGCCGGCCCCGCGCGGGATGCCGATCGTTCCGGTCGAGATCCAGGATGACGACACGATCGCTGGCGTCTGGCCGGACACCCAGGAAACGACTGTCCAGGGCCAGACCGTCACCGTCGCCGAGATGGACCTGGGCGGGACGACGTATAGCTCGACGTGGTTCCAGTACTGTGGCGTCCAGACGTACGCCGGAATCAGTCCTGACGCCGATCAGGACGACGCCTTTCGCTCGTCTTCGGGGACCTACGACTGGCAAAGCGACATCGAGGACGGGCAGGCGCTCACCCTGTCTGATTTCGATGATTACGAGGAATGGGGCAACGACATCGGCGAGTCGGGCCTCGGGAAGCCGGCGTCGGCGGGCTGGCGCTCGGAGGGCGACAACGTCCAGACGATCCCGGTCCAGGTGCTCCGCAGCCCTGAAGTCTCGAAAATGGTCAACGGTGAGGGCGAGTACAGCGAACTATCGCCCGACGTCCGGTCGTTCCTCGACGCCGCGACCGAGGACGACGTGATGGCCTGGCTCAACAAGTGTACACACTTCTGCTGTGTGCCTGGGTTCAAGGCGTACGGCGGGAGCGAACGCTTCAACGCCGAGAACGAAGTCTACTGTCAGTGCCACCAGTCGGTGTACGATCCGTTCCAACCAGTCCAACGACAGTTCACGGCGCTGCCGCGCCCGGGGGAATGATTAGATGAGTCTCGAACGTCCCGACGATCACGACCACGACGCCTGGATGGAGAAGCGGGACTTCTCGCGGGTCGAACGCATGTACCTGACAGTCCTCATCTGGTTCGACAAGCGACTGCGGATCGTCGATTACCTCGAAATTCTGGAAGGCCTGTACTACAAGGTCAACATGCAGATGCCAAAGAGCCACACCGAGCAGTACGGGCTCGACAACAAGTTCTGGTACTGGTATCCGCTGTACGCGCTGGGCTCGTTCTCGACGCTCGCGTACATCGTGGCGGCGATCTCAGGTGCCCTGCTCGGGTTTTACTACTCGCCGGGTGCGCTGGGCGCGTCGGGCGATCCGACGATCGCCTACGAGTCGCTCACGTTCATCATGACCGACCTGAACTTCGGGTTCATGCTCCGGAGTATCCACCGGTGGGCGGCCCAGGTCATGGTCGCCGCCGTCTTCCTCCACATGCTGCGGGTGTACTTCACCGGCGCGTACAAGGAGCCACGCGAACTCAACTGGCTGCTCGGCATCGTCCTGATTAGCCTGACGCTGCTGTTTGGCTACTCGGGGTACCTGCTGCCGTGGGACCAACTCGCCTTTTGGGCCGGCCAGATCGGCGTCGAGATGTCATTATCGATCCCACTCATCGGTGAGTGGGTCGCCCAGCTCATCTTCGGTGGGTTCACACCGAACCCGGCGACGCTCCAGCGGATGTACATCCTCCACGTGTTCTTCCTCCCGTTCGTGGTCACCACGTTGATCGCCGTTCACATCGCAATCGTCTGGATGCAGGGCATCGCCGAACCGCACTAACCATGACCGAGCACGATTCACCCGACGACGGAGTCAGCGAGCAACCGACCGACGAGGACCCCGTCCGGACTGACGAGACGCCCGTCCGGACCGATGGCGGTGAGACGGGGATCGTCCCGCCGGACGACGAGACGCCGACCTGGAGCGAGCGCAAGGAACGCCGGCAGGGGCTCGCCCGGACGACCTACGAGTATTTCGAACGCTCACGCCGCGAGGACCAGGATCTCCGTGAGGAGTCGGATTACGTCGAACGCGACGTGCTGGGATTTCCGACCTGGCCCCACGAGGTCGTTCGGAACCTCGCGCTGACGAGTTTCTTCGTCGGCATGCTGGTGTTCCTGGCGGCGGCGCTGCCGCCACACATCGGCGCGCCGGCCAACTCCGGGGTCACGCCCCCGACGATCCTGCCGGACTGGTATCTCTACTGGTCCTTTGGCCTGCTAAAGCTCGGGCCGCTGAACCCCGACCTCGCGCTGCTTGGCGACCAGAAGCTCATGGCCGACCGGACGTTCGGCGTGCTGGCGAACCTCGTCGTCGTCGGTGCGATCGCCGTCGTACCGTTCATCAATAAGGGCAGCGCCCGTCGCCCGGTCGAACAGCCGTTCTGGGCGGCCGTTGGGGTCTTCGGCGTCATCCTCTCGGTGACGCTCGCAGCGCTGTCGATCAAGAACCTCCTTCCCCTCGACTCGCATCTCCTGTTCGACCTGACGTTCCTGCTGCCGTTCGTGGGCGCGTTCATCACCTACGCGGCGTTGAAGTCGATGCGGGAGGGCTACATGTTCGAACTCAACCGCCGGTACTACCGGCTTCGTCCACCAAAATGACAATGACGTACGCAACTCAATCCGCCGGGACGCCGACCGAATCGACGGCGACCGACGCCGGTGCCGAGACCGACCAGGCCGAGAGTACTGGAGCCAGCGATGCGGGCCGCCGGGATGTCATCGTCCCGCTTCGCGTCTACAAGGCCGTGACGGTCTTCTCGACGCTGTTTGCGATTCTGGCGATCGTCGTCGGGTTCGTCGTGCTCGATACGGCGACCAACCGCGGCATGGCTGCGGTTTCGGCGATCGATCCGCTGCTGGCGTTGCTGGGGCTCGGCTCGATCCTCTTCGGTGCGGTCGTCTATGCGTTCTCGACACGGTTCCGTACTGAAGGCATGGCCGGTGAGGGAGGTGAGACGGATGGCTGACGAGTTCATGAAAGGGTTCGGTATCCTGGTGACGGCCGGGCTCGGGTGGCTGGTCGTCGCCGGCTGGTACAAGACGCCTTCCTTCCAAGGACCACAGCTCCTTGGCACCTACCCGGAGAACCCCGACTTCTACACCCAGATCGCCATGGTCGTCGGCGAAGGGCTGTTTTACTTCGCGATCCTGGGGGCACTCGCCTTCTGGGTGCTCGTTCCCGCGATCAATCAGGCCCGTGAGGCCTACGCCGATCGAAAATAAGACGGCTGTCTCCGTTTCTGGACCGGCTATCGGAGTCTCTCAATGGGTCGAAGCCATAGCCAGAGGCCAATCAGGAGGGTCGCGACGACGCCTCCGAGAAGGGGCCACGGGGAATGTAACGCCACCCAGGCGACAACCAGCCCGAGGAGAACGAGCCAAACTAGCCGGAGGCTCCAGTCCCCCGAGCGGATCCGCAACAGCCCAATCGTTGTCACCACAATACCGAGCAGGAAGATCGGTCCAACGATCATGATGCCCCAGCCGAGCCCCGCATCGTGGGCGAGCATCGCGTAACACTCTCCCTGGTATTCGATCGGCGTTCGCATGATGGCGTCTGTCACGTACTCGAAATCCGGAGCCGACTGCACCGAATAATAGCTCCCATCGGCTTCCAGCGTACTCCTGAAGATGTCCTGCCCGGTCGCCGAAAGGTTCGAATACGTCGTGTTGTCGCTGAAGCTCATCCAGTCCTCACAGTCCCCAAGTTCATACGAATACTGTGCGGCACGGAACGTGTACCAAGCTGCGGCGAGAAACAGGAGCACACCGACGGCGACAGCGGCGATCCCTGCCTTGGCTTTGCGTGCCGTTTGAATGGGATTGCGAGCCCGAGACAGGAGGCCCACCCCGGCAAGGACCGCAAGCCCGGCAGCGCCCAGACATATATACGTCAGTGTGAACGAGGGCATGATAACTGAACGACACCAACTCGGTATAAGTTTTCTGTCTGACGAATCGTCGTCGAGAAAAATCGATACCCGCTACCGGATCAGATGACTGCGTTCCAGGCCGGGGCGACGATGAAGAACAGGCTCTGGTAGCCGACGTATCCGAGCATCAACAGCGACGCGGTGATCGCGCCTTTCGGCCGGTCGAGGGTAACCTCGCGGCGAGCTTCGGCCTTGCGCGCCTCGAACTCGAAGAAGTCCGTCAGAAAGAGTCCGAGTACAAGCACCGTGGTGACGAACCCGCCGTGGTGGTGTAGCGTCAGGTAGTAAAACGACGCCAGGATGAGCAGGCCGTTCGAGACGACGTGGGGCAGGAATCGCGACACTGCATCGGCTCCCCCACTCGCCGCCTGGCTGACGTGACGTCTGTGGGCTAGTATTCGCGTGACCATATTGACGACAGCCAGCACCAGCAAAAGATACACAACGTTGTTCCCGAGGAGTGTGTCCAGTGGCCCGAACAGCGAAACGGATACCATGGTTGAGCCCACGTGCGGTGTTCATTAGAGTGTTTTCAAACCGGTACTCTTGCCGGCAAGTCGGGTGCCCCCGCCTGCGAATCATTCGAATCTCTCTGCGATTGGATTCCGACCGCTCCGCGACAAGTATCAGGCTACGATTGGCTGCACGTTTTCGGCAAGTGGCTGTTCAGGTACGATCACGATCGATGTCGAACGGCGGGTCACTTTCCGGGAGCGACACCACAGCAAGCGTCTCGCCCCGGCCGACCGAGAGTCGGTCCTCCGGGCCGACTCGACCGTAGGTTCGATCGTCGACCAGGAGCGACACGGGCGCTTCGTCACGCCTGATCGACATTGACAGGGCAGGGCCACTGTCGGGAAGCGATAGCGTCCAGTGATCTTTGGTCGTCGAGAACATGCCGACTGGCACGACCGCGAGGACCTCGGCAGCCGGATCGAGGACCGGGCCGCCTACGCGGCGGGCATAGCCCCGACTCCCGGCCGGTGTCGTGATCACGACGCCGTCGGCCCGGAACGTGGCAACTGCGTCGGCGGGCGTCGAAAGCGAATACTCCGAGATGTGGGCCGGTTCGCTGGTCACCAGCATGACATCAGCCAGCGCCGTCTCGACGTGTTCATCGTTGACGCGTACGTCGAGGGTTGCGGTTTCCCGGAGGGTGTAGTCCCCGTCTCGAACCCGTTCGATGGCAGACTGGAGGGCGTCTGCAGGAACGCCGCCGAGTCCGCCATCGACCGCGACCGGGAGAATCGGCGTCTGGCATCCCTCGCGGGCGAGGTCGAGTACGGCTGCTTCACCGACGGCAATCACGGCTGTGGCTTGTTCATTCGTCTCGGCAGGTGATCCGGGAACGACCTGGACACCGACCGATCTGACGAGCTCCCCGACGACACCGGCGTCGTCACCGACGACGGTGACTGGCCCAGCGCCCAGCTCCTCACTCATCACTCGAACTGTCGCCGGTCGCGGCCAAAAACCCTCCGCACCAGGGTGATATCCCCACCACGCGATGGCTCGTCGTTCGTGATAGCCGGGAGCACAGCGAAGGTGAGCGCTCGCTCTCTGAGTATGCCGTTGTCTTCGACGAGCGATTCGCCGTCTCTGCGCCCTCGGTGATCGATCTCGGCGTGTGGGTGCTCCGCGATGATTTCGAACAGCCGCCAACCGGCGACTATTGTGGGGGCCAACATATATACCACCGATGGGAGCAAGGTACCACTATGACCGACGATAGTGTCGAATTCTCGCGTCGGGCGCTCCTTCGTGCCAGTGGCGCGGCTGCTGGCGGCACGGCAGCCATTGGTGGCGTCGGCTCCGCCGCGGCCCAGGAAGGTGGCAGCGGCCAGATCGATTACAGCGGGTGGTTCTCGGGCGTGAGCAACTTTTCATCGACAGTCGACCGCCGTGGCGAAGACGAAGTCACGGTCGAAGTTGGTGTCGAGGCCAATCAAGGGTACTTCGGGTTCGGGCCGGCGGCGGTGTGGGTCGACCCCGATACGACCGTCACCTGGGAGTGGACGGGCCGTGGCAACGCTCACAACGTCGTGGCTGAGGACGACTCGTTCACATCGGGGTCGGCCGTCGCGGAGGCCGGCACGACCTACGAACGGACGTTTTCGGAAGCCAGGATCCACAAATACTACTGTGAACCCCACGAGTTGAACGGCATGAAGGGTGCGATCGTCGTCGGCGATGACGTGCCGACGGTCGAAGTCGAAGGTCCGAGCGGCCCAGTCGTCCCCGAGAGTGCGAAGCTGTTCGGCGTGACGTCCGGGTTCGCGATGACTGCCGTGTTGGGACTGGCGTATTTCTTCATGAAGTACGGTGGTGACTACGGCGACGTCGAGTGAGGGTCGCCGAGTGTGCCGAGGGCGGTCGTTTTTCCGCAGCCCTCCGTTGCTCACGGTGTTCGATCGGCAGATCGGGGCTTTCGGGCAGGTCGACGTCTCGTCTTTCGGCGCACAGTTCGTGTGGCGAACCAGTGGCTCGGACCTGGAGGCCCGCCGGTGTTATCATCTTCTATAACTTGCCAGGAAGCTTTATGTCGTGATAGTGCCCAGATATACCAAGCGCCGTCAGTTTGGCGGACACTGAGTCCCCCGGTGGCGGCGACATACCAGAGACACAGATAAAATCAGCGAACAAGTCACGGACGATGATACAGTGAGTCCGGCTATCGCTGCTCGAAATCCAGGAAAACAATGAATCCAATAACATACTTCAGAGACGACGAATCGGGCGTGTCACCAGTCATCGGCGTGATCCTGATGGTCGCCATCACGGTGATTCTGGCGGCCGTCATCGCGACGTTCGTCCTCGGGCTGGGCGAACAGATCAGCGATACGGCACCGTCCGCGACGTTCACGTACGATCACGACGGTAGTAATACGCTTACGATCACTCACAGCGGCGGCCAGTCGCTGCAGTCGGCCAATATTGATATAAAAGCCTCAGCTGGGAGTCCGGGAACTTGGACCGCATCTGAGATATCTGCCGGTGACTCAATAGACGTCACTGGGATATCCTCGAGTGACACTGTCCAGGTCATCTGGAACTCACCTGACGGCGATCAGACGGCCATTCTGAGCGAGTGGTAAGCGATATTTAACCCCACTCTGTTTTCTTGTTTTCACGGCGAGTAGCGATAGCGTCTCACCTCTTTGGTACGTCGGCAGGCGACAGTAACATCTCGATCTCGACGCCGCTGATTTCGGTACGCCTATAGTCGTGACCACGAACCACACACCAATGTCAGACGACTCCGACGATTCGGGGACGTTCGGCGACTACGGCGGTCGCCACGTGCCCGATCCGCTCATGGAACCGCTCGCACAACTCGCCGCCGCGTTCGAGGACGTGGCCCTCAGCGACGACTTCCAGGACGAGTTTCGCGACCACCTCGAACACTTCGCCGGGCGGCCGACGCCGCTGTATCACGCCGAGCGACTCTCGGAGGCATACGGCGCGGAGATCTACCTCAAACGTGAGGATCTGCTCCACGGTGGCGCACACAAGCTGAACAACACGCTCGGGCAGGCGCTGATGGCGAAGAAGGCCGGCAAGGACCGGCTGATCGCCGAGACCGGTGCGGGCCAGCACGGTACCGCGACGGCGATGGTCGGCGCGATGCTGGATTTAGACACCGAGATCTACATGGGTGAGAAGGACGTCGCCCGCCAGCGGATGAACGTCTTCCGGATGCGGCTGATGGGCGCGGAAGTGAACGAGGTCACCCGCGGCGGGCAGGGGCTCGCCGACGCTGTCGACGCGGCACTGGAGGACTTCGCCCAGAACGTCGAGGATACTCACTATCTGGTGGGTTCGGTCGTCGGTCCCGATCCGTTCCCGCGGATGGTTCGGGAGTTCCAGTCCGTGATCGGCGAGGAGGCACGCGAGCAGATCCGCGACCGCATCGGCGGGTTGCCGGACGCTGCGGTCGCCTGCGTCGGTGGCGGCTCGAACGCGATCGGGCTGTTCGACGCGTTCCGTGACGACGACGTGGCCTTTTACGGCGCGGAGGGTGGCGGTGAAGGATCCGACTCAAACCGACACGCCGCGCCGCTGGCCGATGGTGAAGACGACGTCCTCCACGGGATGAAGACCCGCGTCATCGACGATGAGACGGAGGTCCATTCCGTCTCGGCCGGGCTTGATTATCCGGGCGTCGGTCCCGAGCACGCGATGTTCCGGGCCGTGGGTCGATGTGACTACCGCGGGATCACCGACGACGAGGCCCTGGAGGCGTTTCGGGAGTTGAGCATGCTCGAAGGGATCATCCCGGCCCTGGAAACGAGCCACGGGCTTGCGCTGGCGAAACAGATCGCCGACGAGCACGACACGATCCTCGTGAACCTGAGCGGCCGGGGCGACAAGGACATGGAGACCGCCGCCGAGCACTTCGATCTCGGATAGCCAGAACTTCGGTCGTCGCTGTAGCGGCCCCGCGACGGGTGTAATGACTTTTCCACCCCCGTCACGAACTATTCGGACATGCTCGAAGACACGAACGTCGTCCTGGGTGTGACGGGGTCGATCGCGGCGGTCAAGACCGTCGAGTTGGCCCACGAACTCCGCCGACGCGGGGCGACGGTTCGGGCGGTCATGACCGGGTCGGCGACGAACATCATTCACCCCTGGGCGGTCGAGTTGGCGACCGATGGCGAGGTCGTCACCGAGATCGGGGGTAGCGTCGAGCACGTCACCTTCTTCGGCGAGGATCCGTGGGGTGACGTGCTCCTGATCGCGCCCTCGACGGCCAATACTGTCGGGAAGATTGCGAGCGCAATTGACGACACGCCGGTGACGACCTGCGCGACGACAGCGTTGGGTGCCGGCATTCCGGTCGTCATCGCACCCGCGATGCACGAACCGATGTACGACCACCCGGGTGTCCTTGAGGCGATCGAGCGCCTCGAATCGTGGGGCGTCTCCTTCGCTGACCCACGGATCGAAGAGTCGAAGGCCAAGATCGCGAGCGAGGAATCGATCGTTCTGGAGACGGCCCGGGCGGCCGGCGAGCGCCCCCTGGAAGGGAAGGAGGTCGTCGTCACCAGCGGCGCGACGACGGAGTCGATCGACGCGATTCGAACGCTGTCGAACAGGGCGTCGGGGACGACTGGCCGGGCGATCGCGAAAGCCTGCTACGTCCGCGGGGCCGATGTGACACTCCTTCACGACGGGCCGAACGTGCCCTATGCCACAGTCGAATCAGTCGAGAGTGCGGCGGAGATGGTGGCGGCTGCCGAAGAGCATGCGCCAGCCGCAGACGCGCTCGTTTCGGCGGCGGCGATCGGCGACTACACTGTCGAGCAGCGGGCGGGGAAGATCACGTCGGGACAGGACGATCTCACACTCGATCTGAAACCGACGCCGAAACTCCTCGATCGGGTTCGTGAGCGCGCGCCGGACCTGGCGATGGTCGGGTTCAAACTGGAGGCTGACGCCAACGACGAATCGCTGACCTCGGCAGCGCGCGATCTGCTGTCGCGGGTCGATCTGTCGTTTGTGGTCGCTAACGATGTGGGGGCCGCTGGTGGTGAAGAGACGCGGGCATTGCTCGTCCGGCCGGAGACGACTGAGGACTTCCAGGGGTCGAAAGCGTCACTCGGTGGGCGGATCGCCGAGGAACTCGCAGTCGAGCTTCCGGAATAACCGTCGCCAGGCTGATCGTCGCCAGCCTGCGTCAGTCTGTTTCTCCCTGCTCATCAACGTCGTCCGGAACCGGCCAGGAGACACCCTCGACGAACGGGACGCCGATCTTCTGTGCCGACCGGGAGATCATGTGTGCGCCGGTCGGGGCCGTCAGAAACAGGAAGACGATCCCGACCAGCGAGATCAGTCCTGCCCCACGCGGGCCGAAGTAGACGAACCCGGCGAGAAACAGCGAGGCAGCGCCGAGTGTCGTCGCCTTGCTCGTCGCGTGCAACCGGTTGTACACGTTCGGGAGCCGGAGCAGGCCGATCGTCCCGATGAGGAGGAAAAACGTCCCTGTCACGACCAGTACGCCGACGACGACGGCCTGCAGTGTCTGGAGCAGCGTCATTGGATGATGTCCCCCTCTGTGATGAAGCGAGCGACGGTGATCGTGCTGATGAACCCGATGATGGCGAGCACGAGGCCAACTGTGACAAACAGTCCCGTATCGGTCGTGAGCGCAAACAGGACCGCGATGGCGACGACGTTCGTCCCGATCGTATCCAGGGCGACGACGCGGTCCGGGACGGTCGGCCCGCGGATGACGCGGTAGGCTGCCAGGAGGGTCACTGCGCTCGCGATGATCAGGGCTGCATCGAGTATTGTGGCGAGCAACGCTGGGAATTCACTTGCCATCGGATTCACCTCCGTCTGTGTCTCCATTCGGAGTCTCTTCAGTATCTGCGTCCGGATCCGGGACTGGATCGGTCGGTGACCGCTCCTCGTCGAAGATCCGAAGCGCGTACCCTTCCCACTGGCGGATCGGGGCGACCACGAGATCGCGTTCGCGGCCGGCGATCGCGTGGACGTACAGCGAGTTTCGATCCCCGTCGTAGTCCATCGTGAGCGTCCCCGGGGTCAGTGAGATGCTGTTTGCGATCGTCGTGATCGCGGCGTCGGACTCGACACGGAGCGGGATCTCGATCACGGCCGGCTCGATCGGCATCGACGGGGCGAGTACCCGATAGGCCACGTCGACGTTCGCGGTGATGAGTTCCGTCAGGAACAGGACGAGATAGATTACCGTCGCCGGAATCGACCGGAGCAATCCGCCGATTGCGATCTTGCTCGCGTAGAACCGACGGAAGAGGTACGCGATCGGCATCCCGACGGCGAGGCCGGAGAGCGCCGCGCCGGCGAGTGGCATGGGGGCTGGTTCGACGCCGTTGACGAACAGCCACAGGACTGCAAGCGCTGCGCCGATGACGGGCCAGCGTCTCATTGTCCCACCTCCGGACCCACGGCATCAACGTAGCCGGCGTGGTCCATGGCCGCGTTCGCGGCTGTCTCCGCCACTCGATAGACCGGATCGAACCCGACGCCCAGTACGACGACCAGCAGCGAGAACCCGGCGACGATCGCGACGAGCGTCGTCGGCCGATAGGCGTGGGCGACTGGCTCGGTCTGGCTCCCCCAGAACACCTGACTCCAGGCACGGGACATGTAGATGATCGTCAGGATCGCTCCGAGGAGTGCGGCCCCGAGTGCGAGTTCGGCGAACGGAACGCCCGCTTCGAGTGCCCGGCCAGCCGAATCGAACACGAGGAGTTTTCCGAAGAACCCGGTCAACGGCGGGATGCCGATCATCGCGAGTGCGCCCAGGAAGAACGACCCGGCGAGAATCGGCCGCCGAGAGGCGAGGCCACCCACCGCACTGAACCGGGTTGAGCCGACGCTCTCCTGGATCACCCCGCTGATCAGGAACAGCAGCGACTTCGCGATCGCGTGGTTCAGCGAGTAGACGAGCACGGCGATCAGCGAGACTATCCTGATTGGTCCGTCAGTCCCCGCGGCGAGCGCGATGGCGAGGACGATGAACCCGACCTGCCCGATGCTCGAATACGCGAGGACGCCATCGAGGTCATTGCGTGAGACGGCACCGAGCCCCCCGACGAAGATACTCCCGACGGCCATGATGAACAGGACGGGACCCAGGAAGTCGCTGAAGGCCGACCCCGAGAGCCCGAGTCCGAGCGCGCTGTCGAGGCTGGCACCGCCCAGCACGGTAAACACCAGCCGAACGATCGCGTAGACGCCGACCTTCTTCGTGACGCCGGCGAGCATGGCCGAGATCGGAGCCGGTGCGGCCTTGTAGGCGGCCGGCACCCAGAACTGGAACGGAACGATGCCGGCCTTGAGCGCGAAGACCGCGAGCAGGATCGCACTCAACCCCAGTACTGGCGCGGGATCGATGCCGTACTGACTCGCGTGGGTGAGGCGGCGTGACATATCCGCCATGTTGAGTGTCCCCGTCGTCGCGTAGAGCCCGCCAATCGACACCAGCATGAGCGCACTGCCCAGGAGGTTGAGCACCGTGTACTGCAGCGCCGCGCGGGTGTGCTCGCTGCGTCCGTAGAAGACGACGAGGACGTAACTCGGCATGAGCATGACCTCGAACCACACGAAGAGGTTGAAGATGTCGCCGGTCAGGAACGCTCCGGTGACACCCGTCAGCATGAAGTGAAATAGCGAATGGTAGGCGACGCGCTGGCCGTACTCGGTGACGTACCGTGCTGAGAACACCAGCGCAGCGACCGAGACGATCGCCGCGAGCACGAGCATGAACGCCGAGAGTGCGTCGGCCACCAGCGAGATGCCGAAGGGCGCTCCCCAGTCCGACAGCTGATAGGTCAGCGTCGTCGTCTCCCCGCTTGCTCCGGTGAGCACGCCGATCGAAAAGACCCGACTGGCGATGGCCCCGACAGCCAGAACGTAGCCACCGATGCCCAGCAGACTGATCGCGCGCTGGAGTCTGCCGTAGCGTCTCGTCAACAGCGTCAGAATCGCCGTTACCAGCGTGATCACGAGCGGTGCCACGACGACGTGTGCAAGCGCCATTATTCACTCACCTCCGAGAGATCGATCGTCCCATGTTCCTCATAGACTCTGAGCGTCAACACGAGCGCGAAGGCGGTCGTCCCGAAGCCGATGACGATCGCCGTCAGGACGAGGGCCTGGACCAGCGGGTCCGTCGGCGTTCCGTGACCGCCACCGCCGTGGCTCACGATCGGGACGCTGCCACGGAGGCCGCCCATCGTCACCAGGTAGACGTTCGCCGCCTGGCTGATGATCGAGACGCCCCAGACGACCCGGACGACGTCGCGCCGGAGGATCAGGAACGTCCCCAGCGCGAACAGGAGGCCGAGCACGACGGCCAGAATGATCTGTGGCTCGCCACCGCTCGTCGCCCCGCCGGATGCTGAAAGCAGTGTCTCGATCATTCGTTACCCACCACCGCGAGGATCGTGAGGAGGCCACCGACGACCACGACGTAGACGCCCAGGTCGAAGACGAGCGCGCTTGCGATCTCGACCTCGCCGTAGATTGGGAGGTGTTCGAGGAAGACCACGGCCTGTGTGAGGAATGGATATCCCAACGCCATCGCGGCCACGCCGCCACCGGCCGCAATAATCAGCCCGATCGTGAACACCTCGCCGAACTCCTTGGTGATCGACGCGGAACTTTCAGAGCCAGTGTCACCGACGTCCAGCGGGAACGACCGCGGCAGTATCGTCCCCGACAACAGGTTGTCCTCGACGTAATGCAACCCGTAGATGATGTACACGAGCGCGATCCCCGTCGTCGTCAACACGCCCGCGATGAAGCCACCACCGGGCTGGTTGTGTCCCTGGAGCAGGAGCGCGATCGCCACCAGCAGGATGATCGGGACGACGATGCGGACGACCGTCCGTGCGATGACTGTCGTATCCCCGTCGGTCACCTGCGGGACTGCTGTCTCCGCATCGGTCGTTGTCGGGGTCGACTCACCACTCATTGTGTCTCACCTCGTTGCCGCATCGCGATCATCGTAATGATCGAGAGCGCAGCCATGGCGACGACGGATATTTCCCCCATCGTATCGAAGGCCCGGAAGTCGACGAGGATGACGTTCACGATGTTGCTTCCGCCACCCCACTCGAGCAACCACTGGCCGTGCTCTGTGGGGACCCCACCGCGTTCGAGGAAGTACGTGTAGATCGGCTTCCCCGGCGTTGCGGCCGTCGAGACGAGCACCGTCAGGAAGACAGTCACGCCGACGACCCCCGAGATGATGGTGTCCGTGACTATCTGGCGGCGTTTCAGATCGCCGTAGAACGCCGGCAACTTGTTCAACACGAGCAGGAACAGGACGAGCACGAGCGTCTCGATGACGAGCTGAGTCAGCGCCAGATCCGGCGCGTTCGCCAGGATGTAGAAGATGGCGACCATGAACCCGAGGATCGACAGCGTCAGGACGCCGGCGACATGTGAGGGTGCGATCGTCACGGCCAGTGCCGCCACGACGGCGACGCCAAGCACGATGACGATCGGGGCAGCCAGCGTGATCGAGGACAGCGCCGGCAGGACGATCCCGGCAGCGACGTAGCCACCGACCGCCAGTGCGGCGACGCCGAGCATGAGCCAGCTCGCGTACGTCCGAATCCGCCCGGTATGGATGCGCTCGGTGACGACCGTCGTTTGATCGAGCCAGCCGACGAGCCCGTCGTAGTACCAGTTCGGCGACAGCGGCTTGATCGACGCCAGCCGATCGACCACGGCCGCGAGCCGATCGTAGTAGGGATAGGCGACCACGCCGACTCCGATCGTGACCGCACTCATGCCCGCGGCCGGCGTGAGTGAGGTGGGAAGATAGTACCCGAAGTGTGGATCCTCGACACCGGCGGCCACGATGACCCGTTCGACGAAATCTTCGAGCGGATCAAAGTGCATGCCGAGTGTCCCACCGATACCGCCGAGGCCGATCACACCCGCCAGCGTGGCGAGGATGACCGGCGGCGCGAGCATCGGCAGGGGCGGCGAGTGGACGTGCTCGAGGGCGTCCGGCCGGTCGCCGAAGAACAGCGAGAGGAACTTGATCGAATACAGGAACGTGAAGATACTCCCGAAGACCGCGACGACCGGAAGTAGCCACCACAGCCCACCTGCGTGCTCGGCGGCGTGGAAGGTCGCCTCGAACAGCAGTTCCTTGGAGTAGAAACCGTTGAACGGCGGGAGGCCGGCCATGCCGAGGGCCGCCACGACGGCCACGGCGGCGGTGATCGGGAGGTCACGCCAGAGGCCGCCGAGTTCCGACAGCAGCCGACTGCCGGCCTCGTGGGCGACGATCCCCGCGACGAGGAACAGCGCCGCCTTGAACAGCGCGTGATTCAGGATGTGGAACGCGCCTGTCTCTGCACCGTATTTGTACTGTATGCCGAACCCGGCGACGATCAGCCCGAGATGCGAGGCCGTCGAATACGCGAGCAGTTCCTTGATATCGTCGGCTTTGATCGCGAGCATCGCGCCGACGGTCATCGTCAGCAGGCCGAGGCCGGCAAACAGGAGTTCCCACTCGGTCGAGCCAAGCAGCGGCCGGAACCGGCCGATGAGATACACGCCGGCTTTGACCATCGTCGCCGAGTGGAGAAAGGCCGAGACCGGTGTCGGGGCCTCCATGGCGTTGGGCAGCCAGATGTGCAGCGGCACCTGCGCGGATTTGGCCGCGGCACCGACCGCGAGCAGCGCCAGAACTGGCACGAACAGTCCCGCCGACCGAAGTCTCTCCCGCATCGCCCCGGCGTTTTCGATCATCGAGCCCTCGCCGGCCAGCCGGAACGTCGCCGTCCCCATGACGTCTGCTGAGACGGTATGCAACAGGAGGAAGGCGATGAGCAAGAACAGCCCGCCGGCGACCGTGATGATCATTGCCTTCCGGGCGGCGTATTGGGAGTCTGGATCGTCCTGGTAGTGGCCGATCAGGATGAACGACGAGACGCTCGTGAGTTCCCAGAAGACGAACAGCGCGAGGAGGTCGGCGGCGAAGGCGACCCCGAGCATCGCGCCCATGAACACGAGCAACGTCGTGTAGAACTTCGCTTTCCCCGGTTCGTCGTGCATGTATCCGCCCGAATAGGTGAAAATCAGGATACCGATCCCGCTGACGACGAACCCGAGCAACAGCGAGAGGCCATCGACGTACAGTGCGAGCGAAACGTCAAGCGATGGGATCCACGGTATCGAGACGACCCCCTCAGCCCCGTACTGGGTGCCGATCAGCCCGAAGGCGAGTGCTGCGACCGCCGCTCCGAAGTAGGCGACGCGCTCGCCAACCAGGCGATAGACCAGCGGCGCGACCGCTGCGGCCAGAAACGGCAACGCCAGCACGACGAGGAGGACGCTCTGACTCGGTGATTGCACACCTCACAGTTCCTGTGAGGGGCGACTTAACCCTTCTCAAATACCCCGACTGCACCCGTCGAGCCTACCGTTCACCCACGCTAGTGAGACGCCAGTGGCTCTGCCTGTGGCTGGCACAGAGCAACGGGTTTAACTCAGTGTTCGACACATTCACCCACGATGGATGGGTCCCGTGTGGCTGTCGTCGCGAGTCTGACGGTGATCGTCGGTATCTCGGTACTTTCGGGTCCGCTCGTTGGCGTCGACTTCACGGCCTCGCCGGCGGCATCGGTCGGACCGGATCTCGGCGAGGGAGCGATCGACGCAACCGTCGAGACGCTGCCCGATACCGGTTCACTCGAGAAAGGCGGGTTCGGTGCGGACGCGTACGCCCTGTCGATCCCACCGGCGACGCTCGACGTCGAGGCCGTCAGCGGCCAGCCTTTGGTCGTCTATACGCTTGAGGTCCCGGAACTCGGTCTCACTCACTCCGCGACGTACTTTCTTTCGCCTTCGAATACAGGTTCTGTGACAATGACGATCGATTCGCATTCGCTGGCCCCCGATCGGATCGGCGCTGACTCCTACCGTGGTGTCCTCGACGTTTCGGTCCGGATCGGCGAGTCGGTCCGGGTTCTCGATCGCCACAATGTCTCTATCGAGGTGGTCCGATGACCAGTGACGGAACGTCACTCCGACTCTTCGACCGGAACCAACCGTGGGGACGGCGGTACCGACGCCTCGCTCACGCCGGCCGACGACTGGAACGCGGGGTCTTTGGCGATCGGTGGGGGCTGTTCGTCTTTTTGCTCGCGCTCGTCGTGAGCGGACTCATCTGGCGGGTCGGCATTTTCATCACGGACAGCTATACCGTTGGCAACGCCTTCGTGGCCCTGACGGAGGGGCACCTCGACGTCAGGCGAATAGTCTACGGCGAGAGCCTGGCGACGCCCGGAATGCACGTCGTCAACGGACAGCTCTATGGACGCAACTTCGGGCAACTCGTCCTCTCACTGCCGGCCTACTGGTTACTATCCGGGCTCTCGATGCTCGTCGATCCTCGCATCCTGCTCGCCGCGCTGTGGTCCCTTTCCGTGTTAGGACTGGGTTCGGTCCTCGGATCGCTGGTCCAGCGCGAGCGCATGTTCACGGTCGCTGGAAGCCTTCTCGCGACCGGATCGTTCCTGGCGAACGTGGCCATCGCCACTGATTTCGATACCGTCTATCTCCCGTTTGCGGCGCTGCAGCTGACGGGCATTATCGCCGGCGGACTGGTCGGTGTTGTCCTGTATCGGCTTTGCAGGCGGTTGCAAACGGCCCGGGTCGGCGTCGCGGCGGGGATCCTCGGCGTCCTCGGCACGCCTGTCTTGCTGTGGGCTCCGATCCCCAAGCGCCACGTCTTCACCACACTGTTTCCACTCGCCGCCGTCACGACGCTCGCCCTCTCTCGGGCGGGCGGTCCGTCCCCGAAACGATCGGACGCTCGAAAGCGCTGGACACACGCGCTCGCCTACGGATTCGTCGGCGCGACCGCCTGGATCCACGCCGCCGAGGGACTGCTGTTGTTTCTCGTACTCCTCTTCACCGATCTGTTGACGGGCGAGACCGCGTGGCGACCTGGCCGGACGACCGCGGCGATCCTGCTGGTCCTCGGGCTTTCGCTCGTCCCGCTTGCGGCGACGAACGCTGCCATCAGCGGTGATCCGTTCGAACCGCCGCGGGAACTGCCAAATTACCATGGACAGGAACTCGTGAACGCCGACCCGTCGGCGGATGCCGGCGGTTCATCGGGGCCGGGAGATGCTTCCGACGGTGATCGACCCGCTGGCTCCACTGACGACGGTCCACCGGAGTCTCCTGACTCCCTCTTCCCGGATGTCGTCGGGCTCGTCGTCGGCGCGGGCGCGGCCGTGTCGGCGACGCTTCAGTCTGTATTCGACTCGCTCGAACGACTCGGTTCGGAACTTTCCGAGGGCATAATGACGGCAGTGACAGAACCGGTCCGAGTGTATCAGACGTTCCTCAGAAGTGGGTATCTGGCTGGCGTGGCAGGAGAGGACGGCACGGCGGCGATTAGCCTCACGGTATTGGAGTCGATGCCGTTGCTCGGCGGATTGCTTGCATTGCCGGTCGCAGCGACCCAGCGATTCTTGAATCGGACGTCGTCTTTCACGTCTTGGCTTCGTCGACCCGTTGGGACCGCCGATATCGGACTCGGAGCGTACGCCATCGCCCTCACGTTGCTGTACCTCCCGCGTCTTCCGTTGCACGCCCAGTTGACTGTCCGGTATCTGCTCCCGGTGTTCCCGATCGGGCTGTATTTTTGCCTCCGGAGTCCCAGCATTCGACGACCCATCGAGGCACACGCGCCCTCACTGTGGTGGGGGTATACGGTTGGCCTGTTCATCGGTGGCCAGGTCCTGGTGATCGCAGTCGTCGCCCTCACGTCGACGTTCGGGGAGGCCGTCCAGTTACACGCGGTGATCGCGCTCGGACTCGCCGGCGCGCTTGCGGTGACCGCTGTTTCGAGTGCCGTCTTCGAGAACCTCTCCGTCGGTCGTTCGCTCGCTGTCATGCTCGGACTCACCGCAGCGGCGACGACCGCCTTCGTCGTCCTCGTGAGCATCGGCTATACGGACGCCATCGGGACCTATCCGAACGGTGGTGATCACGCCGTGCCGTTCGTGCGTCTCCTTGCCGATGCCGTGACGCTCGCGTGATCGAATCAGTGTAGCTTTTAATCGCGGGGGCAGTACCGCGGGCATGGACCGGCTCAAACAGTCGTTGCTCGACGCCCCAGTCATCGAGAAGGAGGAGTATCAGTACTTCGTCCACCCGATCAGCGACGGCGTCCCGATGCTCCGCCCCGAACTCCTTCGTGAGATCGTCATCCGGATCATCCGGAAGGCAGAACTCGAGGACGTCGACAAGATCGTCACGCCCGCGGCGATGGGCATCCACATTTCGACGGCTGTCTCGTTGATGACCGATATCCCACTCGTGGTCATCCGCAAGCGTCAGTACGGACTCGAGGGCGAAGTCTCGCTGCAGCAGGTCACGGGCTACTCCGAGAGCGAGATGTACGTCAACGACGTCTACGAGGGCGATAAGGTGCTCGTCCTCGACGACGTGCTCTCGACGGGCGGGACGCTGGCTGGCATCACCGGCGCGCTCGAAGAGATCGGCGCGGAAATCGTCGATATCGTCGCGGTCATCAAGAAAGTCGGCGGCGAGAACAAGATCGATGACTCCGATTTCGACGTCAAGACACTGATCAACGTCGACGTCGAGGACATGGAAGTCATCATCGTCGACGAACAGGGCGACGGGTAGCGACGCTCGGTCACAGCTCTTTTTCGATGGCGTATCCCCACTTCTCGAAGCCGCGCTTGCCGTAATATTCGTGGACTTCCTCGCCGTCGAGTGGCGACGCCAGCGCGACGCTCTCACAGTCGTGTTCGATAGCCCAGGATTCGACGTGTTCGAGTAGCGCTGTCCCGATGCCCTCCCCGCGTCGTGGCTCATCCACGACGAAATCGTACAACCAGACGTGGTGCTGATGGTGCAGGAAATCGTCGATCCGAACGCCAGCCACGCCGAGAAGTGTGGAGTCCTCGAACGCACCAAACAGGTAGTAGTCGTCTTCGGCCGTCCACGTCAGGATTTCCTCACGGTCGCGATCTGTCCAGAGCTGCTTGAGGATGGGGGCCGCATCTTCGCGGTCGGATTCGTCGATCAGCTCCCGGATTTCCATCGATCACAGACCCACTGTGAAGGAAAATAAAACCGACGATCACGCCGCCTTCGACTATCCTTTCTTGAAGCCGACCAGGAAGCCACCGGTGAAACCGGCACCGATCGGCAGCGTCGAGAGGGCGCTCATCACCCACGACGGGGGCTGGGCGGTTGCAGCACCACCGGCTGTCGAGTTGTTGACCATCCCGGTGGCGTTGGTCGCGACGCCGGTTGCATTTTCCGCTGCGCCGGAGATCGCATCCCAGTTCACTTCCAGAATTCCCCTGGTCTCGAGGAACTTGAACAGCGCAAGTTCCAGCCCGATGATGATTGCGATGAGTTTCGCGATCTTCTTGGCCGCAAACCCGATCACGCCGCCGATCACCGCGCCACCACCCACTTCCAGTCCCAGCTGTTGTGGGCTGTCCAGCCCGAGCTGTAGCGGATTGAATTCTACCATATATTGAGCCTCACCGCCATCGGTTAAGACTCTTGTGGCGGCCCCCCGGGATCACTGTACTCGCGTGCCGTCGACTGATTTTGCCTCGAGGAGTTCCTTGTAGCGATTCCGGATCGTGACCTCTGAGATGTCTGCCACCTCCGAAATCTCACCCTGGGTCACTCGTTCGTTGCTCAAGAGGGCTGCTGCATAGATCGCGGCGGCGGCGATCCCGACGGGACTCTTCCCGCTGAGAACCCCCTCTTTTCGGGCTGAATCGACGAGTTCGCGGGCTCGCCGGGATACTTCTTCGTTCAGTTCGAGGTCGGAGACGAACCGTGGGACGTAGCTCTCGGGATCGGCTGGCTGTACTTCCAGGTTCAGTTCGCGGACGACGTATCGATACGTCCGCGTGAGTTCCATCCGGCCGATCCGGGAGACGCGCTCGATTTCGTCGAGACTGCGGGGGTTGCCGGCCTGGCGGGCGGCCGCATAGAGCGATGCGGTGGCGACGCCCTCGATGGAGCGTCCGGGGAGGAGGTTCTCGTCCAGCGCACGGCGATAGATGACGCTGGCGGTCTCCCGAACGTTTTCGGGGAGACCAAGCGCGCTTGCCATGCGGTCGATCTCGCCGAGGGCTTGCTTGAGATTGCGTTCCTTTGAATCGCGGGTTCGGAAGCGCTCGTTCCAGGTGCGCAACCGCTGCATCTTCTCGCGCTGGCGGCTGGAGAGGGAGTTGCCGTAGGCGTCCTTGTCCTGCCAGCCGATGTTGGTCGAGAGTCCCTTGTCGTGCATCATGTTCGTCGTCGGGGCACCGACACGGGACTTCTGGTCCTTCTCGGCGGCGTCGAACGCGCGCCACTCGGGGCCAGGATCGATCTCGTCCTCCTCGACGACGAGGCCACACTCACCACACACCGTCTCGCCGCGCTCGGAATCCGTTACCAGGCCGCCACCGCACTCCGGACAGACGTCCGTCTTTGTTTCCTCGTGCTCGACTTTTTCGTCAGTCTTGCGTTCGCTAGTTCGCTCTGTTGGTCGTGACCGGGTTGATGTTTCACTCATGATGGGGGGTTTCGGGTAACAGCGGGAGACAAAATATTAAAGCGCTGGATTACCCGTTGTGATATAAAGTAAGTGATGTGAATATTTAAATCTTTGCCTAAGTCTTATATATGCCGCGTCTCCATGGCAGGAATTTGCATACCAGTATCCATCCCGAAATCCCCCCGAATGCACCTACCATCTATAACCCACCTCAGCCTGATATACCTCGGCCGACGTCATCGGCAGTAATGCTCGTTGATCGAAAACTTAGACGGTGAAGAGGTGTCCATCCGTGGGGACGTCGAACAGCCCCACCCGAGCACCGGCGTCGAGCCAGGCGTGGCCGTAGGAGAACGCTGCAAGTGCGTTGACCAGATCATCATCGTCACGAAAGTGACGGCCGTCTTCGAGATACGACTGGGCCATCTCTTCGAACTCCGCGGCTGCCTCCCCAAGGGGCGTCCCCTCGGGTGGACGAACCGTGGCTGCCTCGAGGGCTTCGGTCAGCAATCGCTCGTAGCGGTCGGTCTTCTCGGCAAGGTCGGCTGGCATGGGTCGCTGTTCACGGGGTTGGCTCCTCAGTCTGTCGACTGTATCGACGCTGATTCAGTCTGTCGGCTGCCCGTCCACCGCGGCCTGCGTGTAATCCTGCACTCTAAGGCTCCCGTGCGGAGACTCCTCGGCAAACACCTGCGCCGAAAATCGCTTGACTGTCGTGTTCTCGCGTTGCCAGCCATCAGGTGACAATCCGGCCTTCCTCGCGGTCTCCTGGAGGAATTTCTCTGCACTCCAGTCCCGATCGGCGGCGACCTGCGGGAGCAGGAGTCCGCGCTGTCGGCCCGTCGCGATGATCAAGCCGTCACGACCGACGACGATGTCCGCCGGATCAATGTCCGGAAGCGCTTCCGGCGGTGTCAACACGCTAACGGAGACCGTGATCGTCTCGAGTTCATCCGGCGAAACCGGGGGAAACCGTGGGTCCGCCGTCGCCGCCTCGGTCGCGGCAGCGTTCAGGGTCGCTTCCAGCGGTTGGTCGGGTCGCGGACGGCCGATACAGCCCCGCAGTTCGCCGTCGCTCTTCAGGGTGACGAACGTCCCCCGTTTCTCTGAGAGGACTGGTAGATCGGGAGCCGGCGGCGGGGACCCATCTGTGACGACAGCCGCCACGACCGCTCGGGCGTATTCAAGGAGTTGCTTCCCGGCTTCGGTGTCGAGACAGCCGTCTTTCTCACCCGTTGCCATCGAATTGGTGTTAGGCTTCCGTGTTCCTACGCCCCGGGCCCCAACATTGTGGGCCTTTAGACGAGCCAGTGCGGCGGGATGCCCCGGCCGAAGGCCTCAACCGGACCACTCGGCGTCCGACAGTGTCCGCTGGACGGCTTGCTCGCCGACGGCCGCGGCAAGCGTCTGGAACCCGCCGCGTTCGCGTCGATCGTCGGCGTCGGCCACGAGTCGCGAGACGATGAACTCCGGTGTCGAGCGCCCGACCGTGCCAAACCGGGGCTGATAGTCGACTTCGAGTTCGAGATCCGTCGTCAACCCTTCGGCGAAGATGCCGTCAGTTCGGGCTGCCGATGGGAGCGGTTCCAGGTCGTCAGCCAGGTGGGTGACGAACACGCCAAGCGCCGGCTGGTCGACCGTCAGCGTGACCAGGCCGTGAAGGAGATCGGCGGCGCTGCCGGGTTCGGTGATCGCCTCGAACTCGTCGACAAGCATCAGGGTTCGTCCCTCGTCAGTCAGGGGCGGGACGACTGTCCGGAGTGTCGATTCGAGCACGCCCGCGTTGAAACTCGCGTGTCGGCGGTGGAAGACCACGGCGTCGACGACCCCCACTTCGGCGGCATCCGCTGGCACGGGCAGCCCCATCTGGGCGAGCAACTGCACCTGCGCGAGCGTCTCCAGCAGCGTCGTCTTCCCGCCGCTGTTGGCTCCTGTCAGGACGGCGACGCGGTCGCCCCGTGGCGGTTCGTTCGCGCCGGCCACCGACAGCGAGTGGTCGCCGATCCCGTAGGTGACCGGCTGGACGGCGACATCTCCACCCATCAGTTCGAGGTTGCGAGCGTTCTCGACGGCTAGCACCCGTCCCTCACGATAGGTCGGCGCGGTGAGATCGAACGCACGAGCGAACCGGGCCAGCGAGACGTCTCGGGCAATCTCGTCGACGACGTCGACAGCGGCGTCGACGTCCTCGCGGGCGAGTTCCAGGCTCGTTTCGAGGCGCTCGCGGACGTCCGCCTCGCGTTCCTCGACGGCGTCACGTCGATCCGCGGCGAGGCCGCGAAGCGTCTCCGAAACGAAGTCGGTCACGTCCGGGGCGTCGGTGACCATCGCCTCCCTGACGGCCCCGACATCGACGCCGGCTTCGCTGACGACGTGGTCGACGAATCGCTCGCGGAACTCGTCGCCACCCCGGACGCCAGCGTCGCGGATCGTGGCGATCACCGACTCGGCGTCGGCGGCCATATCCTCGATCGCCCCGAGCTGCGTCCTCAGATCGTCGAGACGGTCGTCAGCCCCGGCCGCGACGCCGTCCGCCGAGAGCGCGGCGAGCGCGTCGGCCGCGGCGTCGAGCTGTTCGACCTCGAGGTCTGCGAGCGGCGCGAACACACCGTCGGTGACACCGGTCTCCCGCAATGCCAGTGCGGTCCGGACGCCGGCGAGATCACCGCCTTCGACGCTGTCGTAGGCGTCGAACGCCTCGATGACGCCCTCCCGAGTCGACTCGTCGAGTGCGTTCCAGACGGCCACGGCGTCCATGACGGTTTCGAGGCGTGATTCCATGGCGGACCGGGAATCGAGCGGCGTGAGGAGTCGGATGCTGTCGGCGGCGTGGCGGGTCACGGCGTAATCACTCGCCAGGTCCAGCACCGACTTGTACACGGATCGGGCGTCGCGGGTCGCCAGCACGTCCATCGCCCCGCCCTGGGCCCGGCGAAGGATCCGTGTCGCTCGGCCGCGACTCAATCCGGCCTCGGTCAACGCCCGAAGATCGCCGGATTCGATCGCGGCGATGGCAGTTTCGATGCCCAGCGACTCGGCGAGGAGATCACGGGTCTTCGGCCCGACGCCCCAGTAGTCCTCTACGTCCATGGTCGCATGCTCTCCCGGGTGTCCTTAAGGTGTTACCCTCCCGACGGTGCGCAGACGCGGGTCAGCCGGCAGGATGAAATACCTCGCCTGAGAATCACAGCCGATGAGTGCGCCCGACGAAGGGTCCTGTCCACGATGCGAAACGCCGCTCGCGGGTGCGGATGAATGTCCAGAGTGTGGACTCACGATCCGGACGGCCGAGGACGGACTCACCTCGGAGGCAGCCGATGCGATCGTCGAGCGAACGCTGTCGAACGCATCGGCACGTCAACCGTCCGGCCGGACGCTTCCATATCCACTCAGGCTGGCATCGGCGCTCGCGATCAGCATCCCGTTTGCCCCGCTGTCGGCGTTTGCCCTGACGAGTCTCGTTCCCGCCCATCCGATCATCGTCATTCTTGTCGGCATGCTTTCCTGGATGGCACCCGCTGCCGTGCTGGCCCGGACGCCTGTCCCGTCGCTGATCGTCGGCAGAGGCCTGGTGGTTCTGGGTGCGGTTGTCGCGGCGACGCCGCTGGTGGTCGCCGGTGGCCGGATGCTGGTCGGGAGCGCCGCGGCCACGAACCCACCGATCGATGGGAGCCAGGCCATCTACGGGTCGTTTCTCCTCTTCGGATTATTGATTCTGATCGCCGGAATGACCGTCTCGCGGGTCGCTGACCGGAAACGCGACGCCTGGCAGGACGCCAGTCCTCGTCGCCGCGAGTGATCTCCCGTCAAGAGCGGGCACTCCTCTCACTCCCAGAACGACCGCGTCCGGGCGTACTCGCGTTCCCGGGCGAGGATATCCCGGTAGAAATCGTCCTCGTTCTCCCGGAGTTTGTTGATGATGCGGGCCGCGTTCGTCGGCCCGACGCCGCGCCCTGCCAGCGCGATGATGGCCTGTTTGCCGTGGCTCTGGACGAGATCCGCGGCCTGGTAGCCGCGTTTCGTCCGTCGTTCCTGCTCGTCATCTTTCTCGTCGGTCTTGACTGCCGTGACGGTCTCCTCGTCCCAGGGGTTCAATGCCGCGATCCGGGTCGAGCCACACTCCGGGCATTTCGGCTGGTCGCGCACTCGCTTGACCGGTTTGGTGGTTTTGTAGGACTCACAGTGAACGCAGAACAGGATGACGCGGTCCTCCTGGATCCGGTCTTTCAGCGTCTGGATCACGCTCGCGTCGGCGTTCTCGGGGGCGAGGAGTTCCTTGCTGCCCGAGCGGCCGCCGCGACCGATCGCCGTCCGGCCGCCGACAGTCTCGACAACGATGTCGCCCGACTGGATCTCCCGAAGTAACTCGCTCGCCCGGTCGATGTCGAGTTTCTCGTGGATCAACTCCCGGAGAGCTTCGTCGTAGATCGGCGTCCCCTCGAGTGCTTCGA
Organism: Halorhabdus utahensis DSM 12940; assembly: GCF_000023945.1. NCBI lineage: Archaea > Methanobacteriati > Methanobacteriota > Halobacteria > Halobacteriales > Haloarculaceae > Halorhabdus > Halorhabdus utahensis. Next base: position 556,044 of record NC_013158.1, on the reverse strand, counting down.
GCAGCCGATCCCGTCCGAAGCGGTTGCTCCCTCGCCCACGCCAGTTCTTGAGCGCGCCGAACTTGGTGGCGACCTGCGCGAGTCGGAACTTCAGCGCGCCGGCGTTCTTCAGACTGAGTTCGATCAACCCCTCGACGTGAGCGGGATCGGTCGATTCGAGTACGTCGACGACGTCGCCGGCGGTGACGTTGCGTGGCACCTCCAGGGAAATCCGGTACGGGTCGACGTCGAGGCCGACCGACGAGCCCGTACGCTGGCCGAGCAGTGCCGAGAGGAGTCGACCGAGTGTCTCGTTGACCTTGTGGCCGAAGGCAGCATTAAGCACGACGTCCCGCCCCTCGAACTCGACGACGATCCGATTCGGGCCGGGCACCGGTCCCTCGTGATATTCGATCTGTTCGAGCGCGGAGCGGATCGTCGCCTCGGCGGCATCATATCTGCCAGCAAGGTGCCGGGCGACGCTTTCGGGCTCGCCCCCAGCCCGGAGTTGCTCGGCCGCGACCCCCCGGAGCTCGGCGACTTCCTGCGCTACGTCGTAGGGCACCGGGATCTCCTGGCCGGTCCAGGAGGGAACTTCGCCGGCCGGGTCGCCGACCGGCGTGACGTGGACCGTCTCCTCGTCCTCGTCGATCTCGGTGATCCGCCACATCTCGCCGGCCTGGATGAACACCTCCCCCGGCGCGGCGAAGTTGACGACGAAGCGTTCGTCCAGCGTCCCGACCTGCCGGCCGCTCGTGCCGTCGGCGACGTCGTAGGTCGCCTCGTCGGGGATCATCGAGAGGTTGTGATAGAAGTATTGCCAGGTCCCCCGGCGTTTCGAGAGCTCGTCGTCGTCTTCCTCGAGCCAAATGACGCGATTGTCGGCGAGTTCACGCACGATCTCCCGGAAGACAGCTTCGGAAATATCGCCAAAGGGGTACGCCCGCGTGACGATCTCGTAGGCGCGGCGGGCGTCGACCTCTCCCAGGTCCATGACGACGCCCGCGATCTGATTGGCCACGGTGTCCCGACTCCCGTGGTGGATCGCTGCCGGTTCGACCTCGCCGGCCCGGGCCATTCGCGCAATGGCGAGCGCCTCGAAGGTCTCGTCGGGGCTCGTCGTGACGATCGTCCCTGCGGACGTTCGATCCCGGCGATGGCCCGCCCGCCCGATGCGCTGGAGCAACCGGGAGACCTGCCGGGGGCTGTTGTACTGGACGACGTGATCGACACGCCCGACGTCGATCCCGAGCTCCATCGAGGAGGTACACAGCAACGCGTCCAGGTCGCCCGCCTTGAACGCGTCCTCGACCTCGACGCGAGTGTCCGAGGCCAGCGACCCGTGGTGGATGCCAACGTCCGTGCCGTATTCCTTGAGTCGCGAGCCCAGCGCTTCGGCCGTCTGTCGGGTGTTGACAAACACCAGCGTCGACTCGTGGGTTTCGATCAGTTCGTCGATCTGCCTGACGTGACTGGCGACCTCGGCATCGGTGACGATCTCGCCGGCGACGTTCTCGTCGCGCTCTTCGATCGAAGGGCGGACGACGTCGATCTCGATGTCGCTGCCGGCGTCGATCTCGACGATCGAACATCCCCGATCGCCCGTGAGAAACCGCCCGACTTCCGCGGGATCGCCGACGGTCGCCGAAAGCCCGATCCGCTGGAACGGGCCGGCGAGGTCCCGGAGCCGTTCGAGGCCGACGGTCAACTGCGCGCCGCGTTTTGCGGCCGCGAGTTCGTGGACCTCGTCGACGACGACGTGGGCGACGTCTGCGAGTCCCTCCCGAAGCTTCTCACCGGTCAGGATCGCCTGCACGGTCTCGGGCGTGGTGACCAGAACGTCCGGCGGATCCTCGGCCTGTTGCTGGCGACGATACTGGGTCGTGTCGCCGTGGCGGACGTCGATCTCGAGGTCAAGTGTCTCACCCCACCACTCCAGGCGATCCCGCATGTCGCGATTGAGTGCCCGCAGCGGCGTGACGTACAGCGCGGCGATGCCGTCGGGTGGATCGCCTTCGATCGCGTCGAAGACCGGGAGCATCGCAGTCTCGGTCTTGCCGCTGCCGGTCGGGGCGATCACCAGCGCGTCCTCACCGTCGGCGATCGGCGGGATCGCGCGACGCTGTGGCTCGGTGGGCGTCGTAAAGCCGCGGTCGGACAGTGCCGACCGGACGGCGTCGCCGAGGTGGGCGAAGACGGCGTCACCCTCGCGCGTCGCCTCGCTCATTATCGCCGTATTGGGTGTTGAACCGATTAAACGCACTGGAAGGTGTGTCCACAGCCCCCGTCCCTCGGGAGACGGCGCTTTTTCCGCTCCATCCGGGGACACGTTCTTGCCCCCGAGACTCCTTGCGGGCGTATGTACCTCGCCGACGCCGCGTGGCCGGATCTTTCGTCGTACTTCGAGTCGGAGTCGATCGCGCTGATCCCGCTGGGGTCGACCGAGCAACACGGCCCACATCTGCCGGAGGGGACTGACCACCTCATCGCCGAGGCGTTCGCCACGGAGGCCGCCGACCGGACTGGATTCCTGCGGACGCCACCAGTCCGGATCGGCGTGAGTCCCCATCATCAGCAGTTCCCGGGGACGATGTCCGTCGATCCGCCCGCGTTCCGAGACTACGTCGAGAGCTTCACCCGAAGTCTCACCAACCACGGCATCGATCGGGTGATCTACGTCAACGCCCACGGCGGCAACATAACCCATCTCAGAGAGGTCGGTCGGCGACTCCGCGAGGACGGGACCGTCTTCGCTGTCGAGTGGATGTGGGACGAGAGCATTCCCGAGCAGGTGAACGATGTCTTCGACCACAATGGCCCCCACGGCGGCCCCAAGGAGACCGCACTCATCCAGCACCTTCACCCCGATCTCGTCCACGAGGGCCGCCTCGAAGACGCACGTGACGGCGGTCGCGTCGAGGTAAGCCAGGACGTGGGCCGCGTCCACGGCGCTCGCACGTTCTACGATTCGATCGAGAACAGCGAGAACGGGGTTTTCGGGGACCAAACTGAGGCGACCGCCGAGATCGGTGCGGAGCTGTTCGACGCGGCCAGCGACGAACTCGTCGCACTCGCCGAGTGGCTGGACGAACAGCCCTTCGAGGACCTCATGCCGCGCGAGCACGTATCGACCAGATCGTAGGCGGCGACCATCTCGATCGAGGTATGCTGCCGTCTGATACGATATGCTACCCCAGATACCAGTATCGACTGCAGAAACTCGTCTTTCGGAAATCTGCATTTCTGAAATCTAGATTTCGGAAAAATAGATTTCTTTACCGACTTCCGCACCTGGTGGTTTGATACCAATACACGCGAAACGTTCAGACGATGGTCGATCCGTCAACCGCGCCGCTGGTCGAGGTGATCGGTCACCTCGCGCTGGCGTTCGAGGTCGGTGCACTCGTCGGCTTGGAGCGGGGCAAAGCGAGTCCGGAGAGACCTTCGCCGGCAGTCGAACGTTCCCGCTGATCGCGCTACACGGTAGGCTCGTGGCGGCGCTGCTGGTCGCCATCCTCGGCGCGATGACGATGCACTCCGCCCGAAGTGCGACCGTCGTGATCGTCGTCGGGTTCGTCTCCTCGACAGCGACGACAGGTACGTCTAGATCTGATCGTACGGCCCGAGTCGCGTCCCATCCAGTAAATAGGCCGTGCCGTCAGCGAGCCCCTCGGGTAAAAAGGGGGAGAGGAACGACTGCCCCGCGACGTTGATCCAGGTGCCGCCCGAGAGGTCGTTGAACGCCGGGAAGACGACGAGTTCGCCGTCGACTTGCAGACGCGTGTCGTCGTCGTGCTCCCGAAAAGGGACGGGATCGATCGCTCCGCGGAGCCAGACGCGTTCCTTCCGTCGGCCGCCGACCTCGTCCTCCAGCCGGACGACGGGGTGTTCGTGGCCGATGCAGACCGTCTCGGCGGCGAGGACGTCCGGTGCGGGCCAGGTGTGGCCGTGGGCGAACCCGACTGATCCCAGGCGCACGCCCGATCCGTCAGTGATCGCCACGCCCTCGCGGTCGGCAAGCAGCGACTCGATCTCGCCGTCGTGGTTGCCCTTCACGAGCGTGAGCGGGACGCGCTCGGTGATTTCCGAGACGAGACGGTCAATCTCCTCGCGCTCGTCTCGCTGAGGCGTCCCGATGGCATGACCCAGGTCGCCCAGGACAATCAACCGGTCCGGATCCGTCTCGGCTACCAGCGAGAGCACGTTCTCGCGCCGCTGGTCGGCCCCGGACGCGAGCTCGACACCTTCCTTTCGCAATCCGGCCTCGATGCCCGCATGAACGTCCGCGACGACCAGGGCGCGTCCATCCGGAACCTCGACGGTCGCTGCAGGTGCGCCGGGGACCGGTTCGACCGCCATCAGATCGACTTGAGCCGGCCGTCGCTGGGTTCGTAACACCGGCCGTTCATCAGCGCATCCTGAATCGCGTCCTCGACATCGGCCGCATCGACGCCGTGGGCGTCCTGGACGCGCTCGATGACCGCCTCACGGTCGGCCCCGTCACCGTCGTCGAGCGTCGCCATCGCCTCCATCGCCGCGTCTTCGAGATCGATGTCCTCCGGCTCAGCCGCGGATTCGTCTGCTCCACTCGCCAGCTCTTCGGATCCCGGTTCCTCGGCAGCCGGTTCCGGCTCGCCTTCGGTCGTCGTATCCGTTTTCTCGGCTGCAGGAGCCGCTTCGTCGGCCGTCTCTTCGGTTGCAGGAGTCCCCTCGTCGTCCCCAGCCGTCTCCGGTTCGATCGGTTCGTCGGGCGTCTCGATACCGGCTTCGCCCGGCTCGTCGACCTCCGCGCCGGACGTGAACTCGGTCCCGAACTCGTCTTTGATCTGCTCACGCTCGTCCTCGTCGAGTTCGAATTCGCCATCGAAGTCTTCGAGGTCGGCCGTGTCCTCACTCGGATCGTCGGTGGGGGTATCCGTCTCTGCCGCTTGGGTGTCCGTATCCGTTTCGCTCCTTTCCTCACTCGTCTCGGTCGCAGATTCGGCTTCAGGGGTTTCGTCGCTGTCGAATCCATCGCCTTCGGCCGCGTCGCTCTCCCCGGACACGTCAGCCGTGGACGCAGACGCGCTCTCTTCAGACGCCGCCCCTGCGTCACTGTCCGCGGTCGTCGAAGCGGTGTCATCGGCCGATGGCGACGCGTCAGCTGTCGACGCCGATGTATCGACTGTCGATGTCGTCTCCCCGGTCGATGGCGTCTCCTCGTTCTCCGTCGCCGGACTCTCCCCCTGTTCGGCCGTCCCGACAGTCTCCCCCGCCGGTTCGCCGATCGACGCGGTCTCAGCAAGCGCGTCCAGATCAGCGTCGCCGCCCTGATCTGGAGACAGCGACAGGGATTCGACCTCGCTACGCTCGCCCGCGACGACTTCCAGTGCCGACGTGGCCAGCGTTCGCATCGCCGCCAGGTACCCCGGTGTCGTCCCGTAGTGGTCCAGCGCCAGCGGGATCCCGGCCGCCAGCCCTGGTTCGACACCTCGTTCGTCGAGTGCCGCCCGGAGTTCGTCGCCGCGGACGTCGAGTTCCATCGCCGTCGCCATCGTCCCGACGCGTTCGAGCGTCGCCTCGGCGGCCCCGACCGTCCAGCGGTCGCGAGTCACCTCGTCGACCTCGTTGAGACTCTCCGGACGGATCGAAGTGTAGACGACGTCGCTATCGTCGGGCTGGAAGGTCCGGGCCTTGCCCGTCACGGCGACGTAGGCCGGCGGTTCGGCGCGTTCGAGGAACGTCTGGGCGTCGGGCTGGTACTGGCCGGCGTAGACGACGAAGGTTCCGGTCGGGTCTGCGATCCGCGCCCGGAGGACGTCCTCACCGGCCGGGCTGACCTCCGTCAGGACGCCCACGGCGAACAGGCGATTGACGCGCGCGCCGGTCGGCGTCACGACGTAGTTGGGCGCACGGTCGGCGTCGCTCTCGGAGTAATCGAAGTCGCTGTCGTCGAACTCGGCAGCGAACACCCGATAGGCGACCTCGCGACGGCCTGGACTGTCGTCCCCGCCGTCGTCAGCATCGCCGTCTCCGTTCTCGGCGCTCATGGTTCCACCTCCGCGAGCACCTCGCGGGCACGCGCTGCTGGGTCGTCTCTGCGGGACTCGAACTCGGTGGCGTTGAGCGTCGCGCCGAAGTCATCAACGCTCAGCGATCCGCGGACGCGGAACGCTCGCCCGACGATGGCCTCGCGGATCGCGTCGGTCACCACGTCCCGATCCATCGCGTCGCGAGCGTGGTCTCGAGCGTCCTCGAGCCCGCCGCCGTAGACCTCGGCGGTCAGTTCCTCGTCGAGGACGGCGGTGACGGTTCCCGTCCCGTCGTCGAGGATCGCCTTCGTCCGGAGGTCGTCCTCACCCTCGACCGCGCCGTGGCTCCGACACTGGCCGTTCTGGACGACCCGACCGCACTCGGGGCAGCGCTCGATGAGTCCCGAGCCGTCCCGGACTGCGATTGCGGTCCCGGTCACTTCCACGTCGAACAGCCCGCCGCCCTCGACAGCCTCGCGGATGGCCATTCGGGGGGCGTCGTCGGTCGCCTCGACCGTCCGATCGAGTGCGGTGACGGTCGAGAACTCCGAGACGTTGATCGCCGGCGCGCCGCGGAACTCCCTGACGAAGGCGTCCTCGATCCGGATCGACGCGCCTTCCTCGATCCCGGCGTGTGGATCCCAGTCGGTGAAGGGGAGTCGGGCAGTCTCATCGGCGAGCACGCCGCTCAGGATCTCGGTCTCGCCGTCGCGGCCGTCGATGATCTTCTGCTCGCGTTCGAGGACCTGCACCTCGGCGTTGACGCCCCGGTCTCCCGGTGCGAGTGCCGCGAGCCTGCGATCGCCGCCGATATCGTAGGGGACGTCGATCGCGTCGTCGCTGAGACGGACCGTGGTGCGCTCGCCGAGGTTCAACTCGGGCTCGCCGTCCCACTCGCGGACGCCAGCGTTCTCGATTCGGACGACGTCACCGGGCTCGACGCCGAAGTCCTCCCAGGCAGTGTAGGAGATCTTTCCCGTTTCGTCGGCGAACTCGCCCTCGTGGATGACGTGATCGGACCCCTGGTACCGGATCGAGCGTGTCCCGACCGTCAGGAAGACGCCGGTCACGGAGACGGCGTCGTCGCCAGTCGAGACCTCGGCGACGTCTGCCTCGGGGATCGACCCGCCGCTGTCGTCGGTGTCGCCGTACTTCCGACGGAGGCTCTGTACTGCTTCCTCCAGCGGGACGCTGTAGGAGACGAGGTTCTGTAGGTCTTCTTTGACCTCCGCTTTGTCAACACCGAGGTCGGAGGCAAGCTCCTCGGCTTTGTCTTCGACGGACATGGTCGTCCGTTCGACCGCAGCGGGTAAAAAGACACCCGTCGGTTGCCGTCACCACGTTCAGCCTAGCCCGGCGAAAGTGGCTTTTTGCTCCCGCGAGAAGCCCCCACGATGCACGTCGTCGTCAACGCCGCGATGAGCGCGGACGGCAAACTCTCGACGCACGACCGGGAGCAGGTCGCGATCAGCGGCGAGGCGGACTTCGACCGCGTCGACGGACTCCGGGCCGACAGCGATGCCGTCATGGTCGGCGTCGGGACCGTCCTCGCTGACGATCCCTCGCTCACGGTCGACGACCCCGATCGAATCGCTCAACGGGGTGATCGTGGCGATCCACCCCAGCCCGCTCGCGTCGTCGCTGATTCCCGCGCCCGGACACCACCCGACGCTCAGATTCTCGACGACGAGGCCGAGACGTACTTGGTCGTTGGCGAACGCGCGGCGACGGAGAAGGTCGAGCGGCTCGAGTCCACGGGTGCGACAGTCATCGCCGCCGGTCACGATCGGGTCGACCTGTCTGCGGGACTCGACGCGCTCGAATCCCATGGGATCGACCGACTCATGGTCGAGGGTGGTGGCGAACTCATCTTCTCGTTGTTCGCGGACGATCTCGTCGACGAACTCTCGGTGTTCGTCGGCCCGATGCTCATCGGCGGGCGCGATGCACCGACGCTCGCCGATGGCGACGGGTTCCTCGAAGGGTTCCCGGTCCTCGATCTACGGGACGTCGAGCAAATGGACGGCGGCGTCCTGTTGCGGTGGGACGTCGCCTGAGAAGCTGTATTGTGTCTTCGGGGTAACTCAGTCGCTCAGTGGCTGTGTTCGATCAGATCCTCGTATCGCGTGTCGAAGCGTTCCTCGAAGCGATCCATCGTCGCGGCTTCGACCGCTTCGAGTTGCTCGTCCGGTTCGCCCTGGCTGTGATGGACGGCGGAGTGCATGCGCTGGGCGAACCCGAACATCGCGATGTCGGCGACGACGGTGGGCGTCGACTCGTCGCCCTCGGTCAGCAAGTCGATGAGTTCGACCGGAATCTCCATCTCGTCGGTCGCGTCGTCAGTTTCGAGCGTTACTGTCGTCGTCTCCAGATCTTCGGCTGCCATGGCCCTCCGTTCGGTGACCGGCCTTAAGCCTCTATCGGGACAGACGGGCGGCCACGCCGGTCTTGGCTGTTCAGATTCCCCAAAAACCCGGCCCAGCCTGCCCGCTGACGTGGATTTATCCACCCCCTTGCCGAACCTCATTGTATGCCAATCGATCCGGAGTTCGCCCAGAACCGCGACGTCGTCGACGAACACGAGGACCACGATGTCTGGGGCCCCGTCGAGGAACCAGAGACGCTCGGTATTCACGGGACCCACGTCGCCGTCGACTTCGACATCTGCCTGGCGGATGGCGCGTGTCTGGAGGACTGCCCGGTCGACGTCTTCGAGTGGGTCGAGACGCCCGGCCACCCCGAAAGCGAGCGCAAGGCTGATCCAGCGAACGAAACCCAGTGTATCGACTGTATGCTCTGTGTCGACGTCTGTCCGGTCGACGCCATCGACGTCAATCCCGCGCGTGCTGACGACTGAACCGAGCCCCACGTTTCGTTCTTGCCGCCCTGCTGAACGGAAACCGTTTTCCTGACCGCTCCCGCACGTCTCGACATGCGCGTCTCCGTCGTCATCTGTTTGCACACGCTCGACCGCTACGACGACTTCACGGAAGCGGTCGAGAGCGTCCGTGCCCAGACGTACGACGACGTCGAACTCGTCCTCGTCAGCGACGGTAGCGATGGGGTCTTCGAACAGTTCCGGACCGACTTCGGCGAGGACGACGACGCGACGCTCGTCAAACTTGCGGAGAATCGGGGGTTGCTCGAAGCTCGCAACGCCGGTGCCGAGGCAGCTTCGGGTGAGGTGGTTGCCTTTCTCGACGACGATGCGATCGCCGCGCCCGACTGGATCGATCGACTTGTCGAGGCCTACGAGGAGCGTGATTCGCTCGCGGTCGGGGGGAAGATGACGCCGGAGTGGGTGGCGGGCAAGCCTGACTTTCTGCCGGCGGAGTTCTACTGGCTCGTCGGCGTAACCCATCGCGGGTTCGGCCCCGGCGGCGATATGGATGCGGCTGGTGAAGTTCGGAACACGTTTGGGTCGAATATCTCCTTTCGGCGGGATGTGTTTCTGGAACTCGACGGGTTCGATACGAAGATTGGGGGGCGACAGGGCGACGCAAACCTCCAAGGGGGCGAGACAGAGCTATGTGCCCGGCTTCGCGAATCGTACGGCGAGGGCGTCTGGTACGTCCCCGACGCCGAGGTCGATCACAAGGTGTTCGCGTATCGGACCGGGCTGTGGTGGTTGCTCGACCGGGCGTTCTGGCAGGGGTATTCGAAACGGGCGATGGAAGTGCTGGTCGAGGACGACGGCGGCGAGGAGGGTGACTTCCTGGGACTGCTCCTTGGACGATTCGTTCCCGCTCGAGTCAGTCAGCTGATCCGGAGACCGTCTGTCCAGAGAGTTACCCAGCTCCTCACACTGGCCCTGTTCACCGGCGTCGTCGGGGCTGGTTACCTCTACGGATACACGCGATACTGAACGGACAGAGATATAATCGGCCCGCGTGAACTCCGGCGCATGTCCGACAGTGGTGTGTGCGTGGTCACGCATCCATTGAGTGCCGCCGGCGAGAACGCGACGCGGACGTTGCTGGACGTTCTCGCCACACTCGGGCCGGTGGCACTCGTCACTGCCGACCTCCCCGGGGATTCCTCGATCCGCGACGATCGTGAGGTGATCGAGCTGACTGAGAAGGGGGCCGGTGAGAGTGTGCTCGTTGCCGCGGTGCGGTTTCTGCTCAACCAGCTTCGGATGTGTGCGGCGATCCGTCGTCGTCCGGAAGATGTCGTGCTGTTCTTCGGCGCGACGTCGTATCTCATTCCAATCGCCTTCGCCCGCCTCATCGGGAAGACGGTTCTCGTCGAACCCCGCGGCGACGTTCCCTTGACCCTTCGGTTGAACTGGGAACAGCGCATGCCCGATCACCTCGCAGGGATCCTGGCCGGAAGCGTTCGACTGCTCGAGCGGGCGGGATTCGCCATCGCCCATCGAGTAGTCACGTATACCCCCAACATGGCCCGCGAGTTGGGGTTGGATCCCGACTCGCCCCGCGTCTATCCGCACGGTGCTCGATACGTCGATACGGCGGCGTTCAAGCCGGAGGTCCCCTTCGAGGAACGCGACGATGTCGTCGGGTTTGTGGGTCGTCTCGACGAGGAGAAGGGGATCCGCGAACTCGTCAGCGTTGCGAAACAGCTTCCCGGGGATGTGAGGTTCCGGTTCGTCGGGGATGGCCCGCTGTACGAGTGGGTCGCGTCCGAACTGGCAGAGGAAATCGAGGACGGCTCCGTCGAATTGGCCGGCTGGGTCGATCACGGGGACGTCCCCGCCGAGTTGAACCGGATGAAGCTGCTGGTGATGCCTTCCGAACCGACCGAAGGACTACCCACGACGATTCTCGAAGCGCTCGCCTGTGGAACCCCCGTGTACGCCTCGCCCGTTTCGGGAGTGCCGGACGTCGTCCTCGAGGGCGAAACCGGATTCCACATTGATTCGCGAGATCCGGACGTGCTTCGGAGTGCACTCGAGTCCATCCTGCTCCGGGAGGATCTCGTGGATATCAGCGACCGTGGACGGGACCTGATCGTGGAGGAATATCGCTTCGAGGCAGCCTGCAAGCGGTATCGAGCGCTTCTGGAGTCGGTCGTGTAGATTCGTTATTCCTTGTAACCAAGGCGTCGAAGGCGTTCTTTGACGTCTTCGTTCATATCCGGGCGCTCGACGCTTTCGTCTTCCGTCGAGCGAACGAGCTGTCTGTGTCGGTCGAGTTTTTCCCGAAGACGCTCGGTCAGGTCGGGATGGTCGCCAAATACGTTCCGTTGTTCGCCGGGGTCAGAAACCAGATCGTACAACTCGTCGGCATTGTCTCCGGGTCGTTCGATGAGTTTCCAGTCGCGTTCACGGACACAGAGGTGGTTTCCATCGCCGTCGAACCAGCCACCGATTACGTCCTCACGGGGCCATTCATCGTCGAAAACGAGCGACCGGAGGCTATGTCCGTGGAAGGTATCGGGAATGTCGAGTCCAGCAGCGTCGACGAGTGTAGATGGGACATCGACGAGCCCGACCATGTCGTCGTATTCGGCGTCGTCATCCCATCCATTGACGAACAGCGGAACGTGTGTTTTGACGTCCAGCGCTCGTGCGCCGCCGAAATATCCGTGTTCGAGGAAGTGATCGCCGTGGTCGGCCGTAAACGCCAGTAGGTAGTCTTCGCCCCACTCCGACTCGACGTGCTCGAGGAGCCGACCGATCTCGGCGTCGTTGTACCGAATCTCCGCGTCGTAGAGATCGATGAACGTCTGGAGTTCCTCGTCCGTGACAGCGTCTGGTTCCTCGATGAACTTCCGGCGTAACTTGATGGACTGTCGGTCACTGACGACATCGTCGCGGAATTGTTGTTGATACTCCGCTGGAGGGAGAAACGGATGGTGGACATCCATATAGTGAACCCACAGAAAGGCGGGCTCGTCTGATCCTACCGAGTCTACGAACTCGATTCCCTTATCGGTGATATCCTCCGCGGGGGCGTGATAGGAACCGACGTTGACACCGGCCGAGGACTCGATGAAGTCGTACGCCTGCTGTAGAAGACCATAAATCGGAGTGTTCTGGAGATTGGTCTTGGCCCAGCGGCGGAACGAAGCTGTCGTCGAGTCGTCCGGCGCGGAATCGAAGAACTCGTCCCAGCCGCGATCGTATCCGAATTCGGCCGAGATATAGAGATTGGAGTGATACCCGCCAGTTCGAAACCCGGCATCGTCGAACACTTCCGAGACCAGTGTTTGCTCCTCTGAAACGCTGTGGTGGCCACCGTACATCAGCGGCGTCACGCCGGTCAGGATCGACGGAAAGGAAAATCGAGTGCCACCCACGTGTGCGAATGCGTTCATGAACCGACTACCGTCGGCGGCATACCCGTCGAGTACTGGTGTCGTATCCCGTTCGTACCCGTGATAGCCGACGTGATCGGCCCTGAGAGAATCGATAGTGACGAGGAGGACCTTGTCCATGGATCCGGATGGGCGGCGGTGTCAATTAAGGATTCTCATACACGGTAACGAGATCATACACTGACAACGGCAGGAACGAGAGACTGGACCTTCGTCCGAAACCTCCCCGATAGTGCAATCAGGACTGTAAAGTAAATCGTCGCACCGGCCCCGACAAGGCTAATCGTCCACAGGCGTCCTGCCGGCACTGATGGTGCCAGAAGCACGATGGCACCCCCCATTGCGATCGATGCAACTACCTGCGATCCGATCGGACGAATCGGGAGCGGGGCCTCCTCGAGAATCGAGTGTACCACGATGCCGCCACCAGCGGTCCGGACGCTCGCCGAGACCGCCGTTGCTACCGCAGCACCAACCCAGCTGAACTGCCAGACGAGGACGACGTTCAGGACGACGTTGACGAGAATGAAAACCGCGTTGACTCGCATTGATGCGTCGGGCCTGTCGACTGCATTGACTGTGTTGAGAAGCTGATTCGCGTAGACGTCAGCCGTGTACGCACCGACGAGAATGACGAGGACGACGTAGCCGCGAACGTACTCACCGCTATAAAATCGGAGTATTCGTTCGCCGATCGTGATGGCTCCAACGAGACCTGGGAGCACGATTACCCCGCTGAAAGCGAGCGCTTCGTCGAGAAAATGTGCGACTCGATCGTAGTCACCATCCGAACTGAGATCGCTCATCTCCGGAAACAGTGTACTGCTGATCGAGGCGCTTGCTGTCGCGAGCAGTGATCCGATTCCCCACGCCACTTCATAGATCCCGATCAGTGATGCTCCTGTTGTCCCCGTCAGGAAAATCCCCAGGACCAGTGTATCTAACCAGCCGTACACGCGACTTCGGAGTGCTCCGACCCAGGCGTACTTGGCGTACTCGCCCAGCCCCCGTAGATGTTCTAGGCGCGGTACTGAGGGGCGTATCGGGGCTAGGACAATGGCCACTATCGAGACGAACAAAAGCGATGCCGCATGTCCCAGTGTAATGGCCGCGACGCCGAACCCCAGCAAAATGAGCGCCACCTGGGACCCGGAGCGAACGACGCGGTCGAGTGCCCGCAGGGCTCCTGCCCGAGCGACACGTTTCTGACCCTGCAATCCGAACAGTACCGTCTTGATAGCAGCTGCGCCGACGAGGAGAATTACGATCTCGACATCGTATTCGACAATCACGCGCACGATTGTCTGATTGGGCGTCTCTACTACCTGCAAGAGCCAACTCGTGAGGGATACCACTGCTGTGAGACAGACGACCAGCACCCCATTGAGTGCCAGTCCCCCGCCGAAGTACTGTCCGGGGTCGGCCCCTTCGCTCATCCGCTTGTTGACAGCCTGTGCGACGCCGCTTATCGGAATTGCGAGCCAAAAGAAGCCGACGGCGACGGCGAGTGTGTAGTTGCCAAGGTCGGCCGATCCGCCGAATACGCCAATAGCAAACGTCGCCAGAAATCCCGATACGGAAATGACGACTTGTGTCCCAAAGTGATACAGCGCTGTTTTGCCGAGTCGCATCAGTCCACGTACCCGAGATCTCGCAACTGTCGTTGGACGGCTCCGGAGAACTCGCCGCGCTCTCCGGCACCGACTGGCTGGCCGTGTTCATCGAGCCACTTCTCGAGGCTCCCGGATAACTCGGCGGCAATCTCCGGGCGATCCTCCGTCACGTCAGATTCTTCATCCGGAAGCGCGAACAGATCCGATCCCGATTCACTCTCCTGATAGCGGTACGTATCGGTCCGAAGCGCGGTCAGAGCCGGTAGATGGAATCGGGAGGCGTCGAAGTCCTCGTTGTACTCGTAGAACTCATCGAACTCGACCGGACCGCGCTGTGAAACAGCATACTCCCGTTGTTCTGATCGGAGATCGACTCCTAGCATGCCATCGGTATCGGCACCGGCCACCTCCAGCAGCGTTCGCATGACATCTGTGTGCTGGAGTAGATCGTCTTCACCGACGGTCAGTTCCTCGTTCAGGCCAGCGAGGACGAGTGGAACCCGCGTCACGGCGTCCGTCAAGACATAACTGTGTGAAAGGAGTCCGTACTCGCCGAAGAGTTCACCGTGGTCCGCTGTCACGACGATTACCGTTTCCTCGAGCGGGAGCGATCGCACGTGATCGACGAGCCGCTCGATCATCTCGTCGGTGTACGCGATCTCTGCGTCGTACATTGCCCGGAGTGCCGCCCACTCCCGATCATCGAGCTCGCACCCGTTAGCAACAATTTTCTCCATATTATAGTGAACATCGAGCGCGAACTCGGCAGCTTCACGTGGACTCATTTCGATGTCGTCGGTGTACTTGTCGATATAGGATAGCGGTGGATAGTACGGACGATGGGGCTCATTGTAGTGCAGATAGAAGAAAAACGGCTGCTCGGTACGCATGTCCGCAAGCCAACGCTTGGCCGTCTCGTTCATGAGGTACGGTGAAGCGTGTTTAGCCGTGTCCAGTGTCAGGCCAGCAGAGTGCGTTCGAATATTCCGGACATACTTGATCAACGTGGATAGCGGAAGCTCCGTTATCGTCTCCGAGGCGAGCCACTGGAATCGATCGAATCCACGGTCGAGCCCTGTCGCGGAGCTGACGTATGAATTACGCGAAAGACATGCCGTGTGGTATCCTGCCTCCGAAAAACGCTCGGACACTGTCGTGACACTATCAGGCAGAACGTCGCCGGTGATCCCCACGGTATTACGAGAGGGGGAGAGACCGGTCAGGATCGTACCACTCGAGGGATGTGTGGAATTCCCATGGCTTATGCACGTATCGAAGCCGAAGCCGGCCGATGCGAGATCCGCCAGGTAAGGCGTCGTGTCGCGCTCGTAGCCGCCAATCGTTGTGTGATCGGATCGGACGCTATCGAGCGTAATCCAGATGACGTTTGGCGCGGCCATGGGGGTATTGTCGGAATTCTCACGTACCGTCTTTTGCATTCCGGTTTTCGGTCCGACGTTGCATCGTTCGTCGGTTCGAAAGAGATTAAGCCTTCTGCGCAATGAATATGACACCAAGATGGTTCTTGTCGTGGTTGGCATCGACGCGCTCGATCCGGATCTCGTCGATCCGGACATGCATCCGAACCTTACGCTCACCTCCCATCGAGCTATCGACACCATCGACAGCCACGCCGGCGAGCCAAGCACACACGAGCTCTGGCCGACGATCATCACCGGCCTTCCGCCGTCCGAACACGGCCTCGAACTCGACGACGGCGTGGCGTGGGAGAACCCGTTTCTCCGTCTCGGGAGTGACCTCGCCGAGTTCGTGCTGCCTGACGCGCTCCAGACACGTATCGGCGCGTGGCTGCTGACGAACACGGGGGCAGACGCGTTCCGGACACCGGCGACCTACTACGGGGACAAAAGCATCGAGACGGTGTTCGACGGCCGGGACGCAAAACCGATCGGGATCCCGAACTACGTCGTCGATCCGGACGCAGAGGACCGGGAACACGCGCTCCGGCGGAGTCTCGGTGATCTCTTCGAACGCGACCCGGAAGCGACTGGTGGGCATCGGAGTTCGGATCCCCACGAGTTTTACGAGCAATGTATGGAGATGGCAATGATCAGGATTGCCCGTGCCAGACGAGCGTTGCGAGGAGATCGTCATGAGCTCGTCTTCGCCTATACGAGTGGACTGGACCTCATCGGCCACGTCACCTACGACCTCCATGATCTACAGATGGACGCGTATGCTGAGATCGACGAGTTTGTCGGGGAACTCCGGAACGACCTGGGTGAAGACGATGAACTGCTGCTCGTCAGCGACCACGGTCTCCAGGACGGCGTCCATACGAGCGAAGCGATGGTCGCGGGAACGAACGAAACGATGGTCGACTCCATCGACAGTGTTCTCGACGTCCGAGCGGCGATCGAAGCCGAACTCCGTCGGACCGATCATTCGCCGGACGAGCAAGCCCTTCGGAGAACGCAGGGGGACGGAGATGCCGTCACGGAGCAATTGGAAGATCTAGGGTATATTTGAGCTACCCACGACTGAAGTCGTGGGATTCAGCGTGGACTCCCGTTCTGGCCGATTTGGTTCGAGAGACCTCCGGTCTCTCGTCATCACGAGACGGCTTTGCCGTCTCGAACGACCTCGGCAGGAGAATAGCCTCCATTCACGTTCAACATCCCGCTGTTTAAGCGCACGCCCAAGGGTGCGCCTCCGTCGCCCCCAGTTTGGTTGCGACGGAGATACCGTAACCCGATGTTCTTCGCGGCGTTGTAGTCGGCGTGGTTCTCGTACCCGCACTTCAGGCACTCGAAGTCCTCGCTATCACGGTTATCGGGGTGCGTGAACCCACAGAGCGAGCAACGCCGTGACGTGTTCTCAGGGTCAACCTGCTCAACTGTGATGCCGTGTTCCTCGGATTTGTACTCAACGTACTCGTACAGGCGGTCAAACGCCCATTTGTGCCCCCACGACGCGCCAGTCCGTTCACGAATGTCGGTCAAGTCCTCAAACGCAATGACCGCACACTCATTCTCACGAGCTTCAGCGACGAGTTCGTTGGCGATTCGGTGCAACATCAACTTGAACCGCCCTTCCTCTTTCCGACCGACGGACTGCATATTCTCGTGCGCCCAGCGCGTCCCGCACTGCTGGAGTGAGCCACGCCGCTTCTCGTACTCACGCCGCCAGTGGTCGAACTCGTTGCCCGTCCAGAACGTTCCCGTCGAGGTGACCGCGAGGTTATTCACGCCGAGGTCAACCCCGAGAACCGTTCCGTTCTCAGGTGTCGCCTGTTTCGACGTGTCGGACTCCACTTCCTTCTTGCAGTGGATGTGAAGTACCCAGTCGCCGTCTTGGGAGTGTAGTTCCGCACCCGTAATTTCGTATTCATCTGAAAACAGGTACTCCGAGTGCGGCGTGTCACTATCCTCGTCAGGCAGTACGTAGTCGGCTTCCACGCGACCATCCGTGGTGGCGAGACTCACGTAGTCATCGTGGAACGTCGCGGTGCGGTGGTCGTAGACGACGTGTGGGCTGGTGAACGTCGGTTTCGAGGCTTTCTTACCCTGTTTCCAGCGTGCGACGACGCTTTTGCAGGCTTCCGCGGCTTTGTTCCGAGCGGCTTGTACCAGCCCACCGTTGAATCCGTCCGTTTTCTCTCGCACGTCGTCGTAGGTTTCGTCATCGAGCGTCGTCTTACTCGTGGTGACGTACTCGCCGTGGAACGCGTGGTCTACGACGTACTGTGCCGACCAGAGGAACGTGTCTACGGTGTCTTCGAGGAGTGCAGCTTCATCGCTGTCCACGTCGAGCGCAATGGGGACAGTACGCCGCACCTCCATATCTTATATGTAGGGTCTGTGTTTCTTAAAGATTGGGGAGTCGGCCTGCTCCTGTAACGTGGTTTGATTCCCAGCTGTCGGCTTCTGCGAGCGGGCAAGCCCGCTCGCACGGCCCGCGGAACGTAGTTCCGCGCTGTCATCCCACGGCTAAAGCCGTGGGTTTTCGCCCCCCACTTTCTATAACTACAGTTAAGTCGAACCCCAATCATAACTGGACCAACGAATGGCAGATCCCAACGTTCTGCTGGTTATTCTAGATAGCGTTCGGGCACGGAACTGCAGCGTTTACGGCCATTACAACGAGACGACTCCGTTCCTTGCGGAGTTTGCCCGTGAAGCGACACGCTACGAGCAAGCACGCTCGCCCGGTGCCCGTAGCGTGACGAGCCATACGAGTATTTTCTCCGGCCTGCACGTCGAGGAGCACAACGTGACGGCTGCGAAGTACCGACTGGACCCGTCGCGTTCGGTCTTCGACCGATTGCGGCGGGAGGGCTATTCGACGGGTGTGTTCTCGGCGAACAACTGGATAACGGACGTCGATGTCGGACTGGCCGACGGCTTCGAGCACGTCGTCGGTGCACGGAACGCGATGTTTCCCGATGCATTGAATCCGGAATCGTTCGTCTCACACCACGGGAAAGGCCAATACGGTGCGTTTCTACGGGCCGCACTCACCAGTGGGATGCCGTTCCGATCACTTGCAAACGGCCTCAGTACGAAGCTTTCGACGGATTATCCGACACTCGTCCCGGAGTTCATGAAGGCGTCGACCCCGGCGCGGACCTATGTCGATGCGTTTCTGGAGTGGCACCAGGAGCAGTCCGAACCGTGGGCCGCCTGCGTCAATCTAATGGACGCCCATATCCCATACGAACCAGACGAAGAACATGATCTGTGGGGTGGTGAGCGGTTGCAGACGCTACACGATTCGTTCGACGATCACAAGTGGGACTTCTCGGCCGGTCGACGTCCCTGGTGGCAGAAACGTGCTGTCGAAGCCCTATACGACGGGGCGATCAGAGAGATGGACGCCGAGCTACGGCGACTGATCGGCAAACTTCGGGACCGAGGTGCGCTGGACGACACACTCCTGGTAATCACCAGTGATCACGGCGAGGGGTTCGGCGAGCCGAGCGATCTCCGGCCGGGTATTCGGATTGCCGAACATGGGGTCGGGATCCACGACGTCCTGTTACACGTCCCGCTACTCGTTTCCTTCCCTGGACAATCCGATGGGGTGTCGGTCGACTCACCCGCGTCTCTCACGGAGTTCCCGCGTGTGGTCGAGCAGGTTCGCGACAGCGAGGGGAGTCCCGACGCGTTCTGCCCCGATGGACCGGTGATCGCCTCCGCTGTCGGACTCGACCAACCGCTTCAGGAACGGGCAAGTGAGTATGTAGATGATCTTTCGCCGTGGCTGTCTACGTCACGAGCGGCCTTCGAGGAGATAAGCGACCAGTGCGCGGTCAGAAAGGCATGCGTCGATCGCGATCGATCCGCGACGATTCACGTTCGAAACGCACAAACGTCGTTTCCTGTCGGGAACGATGGCGACGGCAGAGACGGTGTCGATGCCGCGTTCGAGGGGATCTCCGACGCCGGTGTGCGAGACGAGGGCGGGGGCGTTGACGATATCGGCGACGGTACCTATCAGCGCCTCGAGGACCTGGGCTACGTGTAGCAGGAACTTCCAGGGGGTTTTTTGATTCGCACAGCGATACTCCGACAATGCATACTCGCGACGATGTCTGCGTTCTCATCCCCACCTACAACGAGGCGGCGGCCATCGGCGATGTCATCGACGGCTTCCAGGCCGAAGGCCTCGAAAACGTGCTCGTCATCGATGGCGGTTCCAGAGACGACACTCAGGAGATCGCCGCCGAGCACGGCGCACGCGTCGTCGAACAATCTGGCAGCGGGAAAGGCCAGGCCGTCCGAGAGGCATTCGAGTACATCGACGCACCGTACGTCCTCATGGTGGACGGCGACGGCACCTACCGACCGGCAGACGCCGATGCCCTCCTGGAACCACTCCTTTCGGGCGACGCTGACCACGTCATTGGCAATCGTTTCGCGGACATGGAATCGGGCGCGATGACGCGACTCAACCGCGTCGGCAACCGACTCATCAACCGGGCGTTCGCGGGAATCCACGGTCGGAACTTTGTCGACATCCTCTCGGGATATCGGGCAATGACCCGCGATTCGATCGAACGCTTTGACCTTACTTCGGCAGGCTTCGGCATCGAGACCGAACTCTCCGTCGAGTGTGTCAAGCATAATATTACCACCGAGGTTGTTCCAATCCGCTACGAGAGTCGGCCCGAAGACACCGAGACAAACCTCCGGCCGTTCCGTGATGGTGCGGTCATCCTTCTGACGCTGTACCGGATGGCCAAGACGAACAATCCGCTGTTTTATTTCGGCAGCGTCGGGACGGCGAGTCTCCTCGTTGGCGCACTGCTCGGGGTCTACGTCGCGGTCGAGTGGTTCACACGGAATATCTCCCACGAGGTGATCGCCCTCGTTGCCGCCGTCGGGATCATTTTCGGCGTCCAATTGCTCGTCTTCGGCGTCCTTTCAGACATGATCGTCAAACTCCACCGCGAGCAGATGCACCGCCTCGATCAGGTGCTTGACGCTGATCGCAAAACTGAGGACGGATCACGGGACTGATGGAGAACGGGCCCTCAAAACGGCATCAGCGAGCGTATTTGCCCGACAATCCCGCTCGGGTTTTCCGCTCGTCGCCGTTCGAACACGGGGTGGGTTGCGTTGAGGAGTTCCTGTTCGGACTCGAAGCTCCGCTGATCGATCTCTTCGAGCACCTCCTCCAGGGAAACGGCGTTGCCAGAGGCGTTGTACGGCACTTCGAGATCGCCATGCGTTTCGCGCAACTCCTCGGCCGTCGCGGGAAACGAGACGTCTTCGAGGCGTGCGTCGAGCGCCGGGATTCCGAACTCGATGACGTCCGGCTCCGAGAGACCATCGTCGGCTGGTGGGCGAACTCCCATCGTTTACTCGCACGCTCCCGACCCTGTAAAAACCTGTGGGCGAGCGCCCGGTGCCGCGAGTGGCTCCAGTCCTGAATCTAGTGGGGCGACACCGGGCGTCAGCGATAAACCCGCCTGTCCCGTTGATCGGTATATGTCGGCCATGGTGTTAGCGCTGGCCCCGCTCCCGCTGACCACGAGTGGGATTCGTGCGACGATCGACGCCGTTCCCCTGTGGGCCTGGCAGCTGGTCTTGGCCGCCGGTATCCTCCTGTCTGTCGGTATTCTTTACCGGATCGCCCGCCCTCGGGGTCGGTGGGGGCAACGCTTGCGTTCGCGATTCGTTCTCGGCCTGCCCTGGGGGACCCTCCTCGGGCTCGCGTTCGTCGTCTGCGTCTATCTGTTTGTCCAGGGTGGATGGGGGAACCTCCGGGATCCCGTCAGCTTGCCGTTTCAGGCCACATCCTATGCGTATCCGCTCGGCATCCTCACCGCCGGGTTCGCTCACCTGGGCTGGAGTCACTTGTTCGGTAACCTCTGGGCGGGGCTCGTCTTCGGCTCGATCGCCGAGTTCGCCTGGAGCCATTACCCGACCGAACGCGGCAGCGAGTCGTTTTCGTCGTGGCATCGGCATCCGTTCGTCCGGATCGGGATCGTCTTCGTAACGATACTGCTCACCGGGCTGGTCACGGCGGCGTTCTCATGGGGCCCGATCATCGGCTTCTCGGGTGTTACGTACGCGATGGCCGGGTTCGCGCTTGTCTTTTACCCGATCACGACGCTGGTCGCCCTCGTGGGCTGGAGTCGGCTCTGGCACGTCTACAGTGCGTTCGTCTCGCCGTACTCCGTCGCGGAGGCACAGGTACGATATGACACTGTTGGCTGGGCGAGTACAGCCATTCAGGGCCATGCCTTCGGGTTCTTGCTCGGCGTGTTCGTCGCCGCGCTCCTGCTTCGACGGCGTCGGCGGACTGGACATCCCGAACGGATATGGCTCGCAGCCGTGATCTACGGCATCGCCAACGGGCTCTGGCGGGTGTATTGGTTCCTGGGTGGGGGACAGTACGTCCAGTTCAAGGCGGTCGGGACTGCGCTGGTGTTGGTGCTCGCGGGACTCATCGTCGCTGCCGTCGCCGGACCGGACCGGTCAGCAGTGTCGCGGCTGGCCACCGGCGATCGCTCGTCGGATTCACCGCGACGGCTGGCAGCGGCGAGCGTCCTGCTCGCGGTGCTGATAACGATGTCGATGGTCGGCGCGATGGTAAACCTCGCTGCCCCTGCCGGCGGCGGGCTCCCCGACGACGCTGTCGAACTCAAGGATTACGAGATCGCCTACGCCGAGAACGTTACCAACCAGCAGATCGCGGTGTTCGACCTGCCGTACCTCGATCAGGCGACGCAGGTCCGTACCAGCGGCGTCATCGTCACGAGCGAGAAGCGTCACCTCTGGCGGGTCGCGATATCGAAGCGCGCCCTGGAAGCGCGTGGCAGCGGTCGCGTTCTCGTCGGCGGCGTGGGCTGGCGCTCGTCACTCTGGGCGACGCGATCCGGCTGGTCGGTCGTCGGCGGGAACAGCACGTATCGCGTGTTTTTCGATCCCAAAGACCGCGAGAAGCGCCTGGTGCACACGTCATCACCGGCAGTTGCGGATCTCACGTTGGCAAACCGGACGATCGAGCTCCGGCCGGCGAGCGATGCGTTCGAAGTGGCGATCAAACGTGACAACCGGACAGTCGACAAAGTAGCTATTCCGGAAGACGGCGCCACGACGACTGTCGACGGTGTCACCGTCACTCGATCTGGCCGGGATCTCTATGCGAGTATCGACGGAACGTCAATCCGGATCGCCAATCGACAGGTGCCCCCGACTCGTCGGTGATCCTCTCGCGTTCGTCGCGGTTCACGATGACTCGGTCTGCCATTCGATCCGGAATAGCTCGACGTCTATCTCCTTCGAATCGGCGTCGTGGAACGAGAACTGCCGCGGAAGCGACATCGTCGACCCATACGCTGCCGTCACCGTGCCCCCGTTGTCGGCGGCGAAGGCCTCGACGAAGTCGGCGCTGCCCGCGTTGTGGATCGAGTACGAGACCGACGCGATGTCGGCGGCGGTCGCCAGAAACGCCCTGTCTGCGTGTTCGTTCCCGGATTGGGCACCGAACGGTGGGTTCATTACCACGGTGACTGGATCGGACGGACATAGGGGGGGTTCGGTTGCGTCAGCTCGCACCCAGGAGACTGTCGTCTGAGTCCCGATCCGTCGCCGGTTGGCCCGCGCAGTCGAGAGCGGTGATGGATCGAC
Organism: Halorhabdus utahensis DSM 12940; assembly: GCF_000023945.1. Taxonomy (NCBI): domain Archaea; kingdom Methanobacteriati; phylum Methanobacteriota; class Halobacteria; order Halobacteriales; family Haloarculaceae; genus Halorhabdus; species Halorhabdus utahensis. The sequence continues at coordinate 533,061 of NC_013158.1, read as the reverse complement.
GTCGACGCCGAGTACCTGTGACGGTCCACGAAGGGCCGCGGCGAGCGCGAGCATCCCCGTTCCACAACCCAGATCGACGACAGTCCGTCCCGCGACATCGTCGTTGAGGTCCGCCAGATGGACGAGATGCGCCGCAACCGTGGGAGGCGTCCGGTACTGTTCGAGTGCTGCCGCTGGCTCGTCGAACCCGACGACGACACCCAGTTGCTGGGCCAGCTGTCGTTTGGTACTCATCGATAGCGGGTATTGTGTGGTTACTCAACGGGCTCATGGGTAGAAAAGCGTTCGATACGGCCGACCGGTGGTCCCAGCGGTGCGTCCCCCTGTCTCACCAACCACGTGATCCCGATCGTCTCACGAACTCCAGAGGTGTCGATCCTCCATCGACTTCGGGGCCCGGTACCCGAGTACAGCGTGTCCCTGCGATTCGTGCCACGACGCCATGCGCTCGTCGATGTACTCCGAGCAGTCCTTGCAGTACCATGTTGCCATGTGTGTCCTCCGTGCGGTGGCGTCCGGCTGTACCGACGCCGGCCCACATGCAACAATTAACCATGATATAGGATAATCTTTCCGGTAAATTAGCATGGCCTAGTCACTTCCGGACCGTTGTCCAGGGATCCCATCATCAGTCGCCACGAACTGGGCCGGCAGATCGGCTATCGAGCCACGGGTCCCGATCGGAGTGGATGATCCTCGCCCGACCGTTCACCCCAAACGCTCAATGGGCCGGTGGTCGTCTGAGGGGTATGGAGCGACGTCACCTTTACGGGGCTACCTTCGGCATTGTCGGCCTGCTCCTGGCCGGAATACAGCTAGTGCACGCGACTGAACAGACTGACGTCCCTGTCGCGGTCGTCGTCGACGGGGTACCGTTTGCCATGCTGGGACTTTCACTTTCGTTTGCCGGATACTGGCTTGCGACGTCGGCCGAGTACGACCCGGACCTCCCCCGAATCGCCGCCTGGGCGACCGGTGGGACGTTGCTGTTCGGGGCCGTCGCAGCCCTCATGTTGTTCAGTCAGCGGGTCGCGACCGGCACCTTACAGCGGGTGACGTACATGACGATCGATGGCGTGACAGTCGGAGCCATCGCCGGCACGCTCGTCGGCCTCTACGACGCGCGCAGTCAACACGACCGTCGGCGACTCCAGCGCGAACGTGACCGGACGGAAGCGTTCGCCCGCAAGGCCGCCGACCTCAACAACTACGGCCGGGCGCTCGCCCAGTCCTCGTCCGTCGAGGAAGTTGGTGCCTTCTGCGTCCAGGCGGTGTCCTCGCTCCTCGGCTACGACCAGACTGCCTACGTCGAGGTCGGCCCTGACGGCGAGCGGATCGTCAGCAGTACCGTCGCGGCTGTCCCCGACGATGCGCTCAGAACCCAGGCGAGAAACGCCGTTCAACACGACGATGTCGTCCGAATCCACCGGGCAGATGGGGCCACGGACTCCGGGCAATCGGCATCGTCGGGACTGTCGACGGTGACGCTGTCGATCGGTCTCGACGGAACCGAACCGCTCACTGGCGTGCTCGTGACTGTCGGCGAGATCGAGGATAGCCTCTCATCGGAGGACGAACAGTTGCTGGAGTTGCTGGCCTCCCACGCAGGCATGGTACTCGATCAACTGTCCCGACAGAACGACTCGGCATCGGGCGCGGACGAGAGCGACGCCTGACCGGCGGTATCCGGAACCTCACCGCTCACTCTCGTCGTCACGACCCAGACGCACGCCAGGTTCCACGAACCGATCGCCGGTTCGCGTCCGGTTGCGCTCCGCAATGTTCCCCCACGCTTTCAGCCCTGTTTCGATCCACGCCGGCGGGCAATCCAGCACCTCGCCGAGTGCAGCCAGTTCCCGCGGTGCGCGCATCTGGAGGTGTGTGGTCGCGTCGGCACTCACGACGTAGGGCGCGTCGTATTGCTGGATGAGTTGCCGCAACTTCCGCAGTCCGCGGATCGCCCCCACGCGTTGCCCGCCGTCGCTCCGGAGGACGTGTCGAAGCGACCACTCGATGTGGACCCCGTTTTCGGCAGCCGTCCTGGCGATGACGTGATTGACGTCCCCGTCGTCGGTCAGCGGATGGGCCAGGACGTCAACCGCCGGCTGTTCGACGGCGAAGCGGTTCATCTCGACGGTGCCGCCGTGGACGGCGACCAGCGTTCGATGATCGCGATGGTTGCCGAGAAAGCCACTCGCCCGCGAAGGATCGTCGGCCCGGACCTCGACGCCGTCGACGATGTCGATATCGTAGGATTCGGCGATCGTCGCTCGATCGTATTCGGCGAGTGCGTCACCGTGGTTCCGGACGACCAGTCCGTCGTAGCCGGACTCGGCGGCCGTCGTTGCGAGTCGTGCGACGGTGCTTTCGCCGTCAGGCCGGGCGTGGGCCGCCTCGTACATCACAGTGTTTCGAGTGCCTCACGGACGTGCTCTATCGCGCGGTCCTTCGTCGCCGGATACGCCTCAACTTTCCCCCGGAGCGTGATACCGTCGCCACGCTCGACGCGCCCGTTGAACGCGGCCTGTTTCGAGAGCGTCAGGAAAAACGACGTGTTGTCATCGACCCGCTCTTCGAGCTCGGCAAGGAGGTCCTCGCGCTCGGATGGTTCGAGCGCCCCCAGTTGGGAGAGTACGTGTCTGATTTCGTCCGCCCGTTCCAGCCGCGTCGAGTGGACGAGGATCCGATCACCGTGGTGTCCCTCGCTTGCAGTCTGCTCCAGTTCGGCGTCCTCGGGCATCAGCGTCCGCAGGGCTGACTCGACCCGCGCGCTGTCCTCTGTGGCGTAACAGAACGCCCGCAGATCAACGTAATGGAAGGGGACGGACGACATTCGCGTTCAGTTGTCGGATTCGTCGTCGGCCTCGGCCACGTCTTCTTCATCGTCCGATTCCGTGCTGGACACTTCCTCGTCAGGCGCCGCTTCGAGGGCGTCTTCGGGGACGCCTTGCTCTTGGCCCTCGTCGAACTGCACCGTGTACGTTGCGTCGCCGAACATCGTCTCCATCACACGCGTGACGGTCCCGACCTCCCCGTCGTACTCGCTGTGCTCGTCGTGCATAACGACCGTTTCGTCCTCTTCGAATGCCATGTGAGACAGGTAGTCGGGTAGGGAGTAAAAAGGGACTGATTCGACTGCATGTGTCCAGAAACACACGCTGGGTGGTATCTCGAGACGGACCGGGCGAGACCAGTTCGTCGCTACCGTCCGACGGTCGAACACACTTAAGCCATCGACGGTCGAACACAACCGTATGATTTCCCGCACACGTCTCTCCATGCGATCGGATCACCGACCGAATCCACCCGGAAGAACCAGCAGGCGATGACGGTCGTCGACGACCTCTGGTATCGCGCCGACCTCGCCGAGCAGGAGGCCGAACAGACGTATCATCGACTCCTCGACGATCGGGACGACGTCATGGAGTTTACCCGCACTCGGTACGTCTCCCGTCCCCGTTTCGAGACGATCACCGAACGGATTCAGGACAACGGCCTGCCGTACGGCGCACACATGGTGGTCTCCCGGGACGACGGGGCCCTGTTGCTCGTTCGCCACGACGCCGTCGGCAAGTGGGTGCTCCCCGGTGGCGAAGTCGGCCCGGCGGAGTCGTTCCGAGAGGCAGCACGCCGTGAACTCGCCGAAGAAGCCGGCATCGGGGCCGACTTCGATGATCTCGCGCTCCTCGGGCGCGTCCAGTTTTACTGCAACGAGTACGAAACGTGGGGTGTCCTGCCGATCTACGAAGGGCACGCGACAGAGACGTCACTCACGGTCGCGGACCCGGACGGCGAAATCACGGACGCCGACTGGTTCAGGTCGCTCCCGGAGGATACACGGGATCGCGATGTCCTGGTACGGTTCCGGGATCGGGAGCTAGACAACTAACGAGTTCGTGCTTGCGGGGGAGGACCGAACGATCCTCCGCCCTCTGAGAACGCATACGACGACTGCAGGGCTGTTCGTCAGCGCTTTTCCTTCAGGATGTACGCGATGACCACGAGGGTGATCAGGGCGATCAGGAGTTTCTTTTTCGACATCACGTGCAATCTCGATCCGTGGTGATAAAACAGTTCTGGGTCCGGAACCTTTGACTCACATTTTGGGAAGCTGGCTTCCCAACTCAGCCAGTTCGCCGATGCCCCCATTGGTCAGGTCGACACGACTCACATCAATCGATGAGCTCAGCGACGTCATCTCGGACGATCGTATCACAGTAGCAACACCGAACGCCGTCCTCGAGCACTTCAAACCGGCTCTCGACGGGCTCGTCTTCGGTCGTGATACACTGCGGGTTCGGACACGAGAGGACGCCGACGACTTCGTCCGGACGGGCGACGCGCCGTTTCTCGATGACCTCGAAATCCCGGATGATGTTGATCGTTGCCGCCGGCGCGATCAGCGAGAGGACGTCGACTTCAGCCTGGCTCAACTCCCGGTCTTCGACCTTGACGATGTCTTTCTTGCCGAGCCGGTCGCTCGGGACGTTCATCACGATACTGACGGTATCACCGTCGCCTCCCTCGATACCCAGAATCGAGAGGACGTGCATCGACGCCCCGCCGTTGACGTGGTCGATGACGGTTCCGTTGCGGATCTTGCTGACCCGGAGCTCTTGATCGTCGCTCATGCCGACTCACCCCCGAGGACGAGATCCAGCAGGGCCATCCGGACCGGGACGCCGTTATGTGCCTGCTGGAAGTACTGGGCGTGACTGGTCGCATCGACGTCGTGATCGATCTCGTCGACCCGCGGCAGCGGGTGCAACACCGTGAGGTCGTCGCGGGTGGACTCCAGCGTCTCGGCGTCGATCCGGTATTCGCCCGCGACCTTCCGGTACTCGCTTTCCTCCGGGAAACGCTCCTCTTGAATTCGAGTCACGTACAGCACGTCCAGGCTGTCGAGGACGGTATCGAGCGCGGTGTGCTCGCGGATCGTCGCCCCTTCCTCGTGCAGATCGTACCGGACGTTCCGTGGGAGGCGGAGACTTTCCGGACTGATGAAATGCTGACTGGCATCGAAGTTCGTCAGCGCGTGCGCCAGCGAGTGGACAGTTCGTCCGTACTTCAGATCGCCCATGATCCCGATCGAGAGGTCGTCCAGCCCGGCGTTCTCGCGGATCGTATAGAGGTCCAGCAGCGTCTGCGTCGGATGCTGTCCGGCCCCATCCCCGCCGTTGATCAGCGGCACGTCGACGAATTCGCTGGCCATCTTCGCCGACCCCTCCATCGGGTGGCGTAAGACCAGCGCGTCGGCGTATCCCTCGACGACTCGGACGGTGTCAGCGAGACTTTCACCTTTCTTGACGCTCGAATACTCGACCGGCCCCATATCGACGATGTCACCGCCCAGGCGCTTGATCGACGCGCTGAAACTCATCTTCGTTCGCGTACTCGGCTCGAAAAACAACAGTCCGAGCAACGCGCCCGGATGGCGTTGTCGGAACGCCGTCGGATCGCGTGCGATCTCGGCCGCCCGGTCCAGGACCTCCTCGATGTCGGACCGGGAGAGCTGTTTCGCACTGATGATGTGGTCGTGACGCATTGGTTCCACTCCTGACCCCCGGGCTATTGAATCTCCCGACACACCGGATTGATTTCGGACCCGGACGGCGACGACGGCACGCGATTGACCGACCGATCGTATTCAAGTCACTTGATTTCGCCCCATTCCGGTGGACAGATCCTCCCACAGCGGCTATGGCTGGCATATCCGGAATCTTTAATCAGGTGGGGATTGTAGTGATTATTGATCTATGTCCGACCGGCTCCGGACCGGGATCGACGTACTCGATCGGAAACTCGACGGGGGCATCCCGGCCGGTAGCATCGTCGCGTTGAACGCCACGCCAGCCAGTCAGGCGGAGCTGTTCCTCTACGAGCTGACGGCTACTCGGGGGACGCTGTACCTGTCGCTCGATCGCGCCGAGCAGGCGATCAGTGACAGCCTAGAGCAGTCGCCGACCAGAACTGGCCAACCGACGATCAGACACGTTTCAGGGGAAGCACCGCTCGATAATGCGGGGAAGCTCGTCAGTGCTCTGCCTGAAACGTCGAACCTCATCATCGACCCACTGGATGTCCTCGAAGCACAGGAACCACCGTCTCGATTCCGTTCCTTCATGAACGACCTGCAGAATCACATATTCAACACTGGCAGCCTCGCCGTCTTGCACTGCTTGAACGGTCGCTCGGTACCGCCGCTGCGTGACACGACGGAACACTTCGCCGACGTCGTCTTCGACCTCAACACGACCATCTCGAACGACGAGGTCGAAAACCGACTCGCGATCCCGAAGTTCCGCGGCGGCCGCGCGCCGACGAACGTCATCAAGCTCGACCTGGTCGAGGAAGTCAGCATCGACACCAGCCGCGACATCGCATAACAACGACCTTTTTACTGTCGTTCGAGAGAGCGAAGCTCTCTCGTGATGACGAAAGAGCGCTTGCGCTCTTTCGGACCACAGGGGGTCGCCGTCGGCGACCCCCTTTGCAAAAAGCTCGGCCAAAAACTCCTCCGAGCGCGCCGCGCGGCGCGCTCGGAATGAATCGCGCTCGCTGCGCACGGTTTCAACGTTCGCTTCACCGAAATCGATACGCGATCTCGCATCGCTGGCCGGATGTTCAATAGACAAATTACCAATTCTTCTTCGAAAATCGGCCAGTATATGCCCACGTTCAGCAAGTTACTTGTTGCTATATTCTCTCGGTAGTGGACCATCGCTGGCAGATATGAGCACTTATCACTGGAAGAGCAACCACCCAGAAAGCACTTTACTTGAGAGATTACCATGTATCACATGATAACGCGACGTCAGGTTCTTGCTGCCGTAGGGGTATCTTCGACGCTTGCTGGCTGTCCGGCGGTTTTTCGAGGAGAGCATGTCGTCACGTTATCAGACGAGACGACCATTGAGATCCCGGCTTCACCCGAAGACGTCCCGGTGAGCAACGGAGACAGATCACTCCCGTCGGATATCGGGGAGAACATACACACGGAAGTCACGCTGGGGGATCGTGTCACCGGCGATAGCCCGCATGACGTGCGTATTTTGAACCCCCTCGGTGTGCCGGAGATTTACGTCGGTATCGTCGATCTGGCGGCTGACTCAGTGGTATACGATGAGCGCCATCCGATCCCCGAGGACAAAAAGCTGCAGATCACGCTCCTGGAACATTCGGACTATCTCGTTGCCGTGTCCGTTCCAGAGATCGAACGGCAACACACGGTCCGAGTTCCATGCGACTATTTCGATTGTAATGACTCGACCACGTATATTGGAATCGACGAGGATGGACAGATCTCGTCGAGTATCTTTAGAGAAGCGGTTGCATGTCCGTCACCCTGCTGATCTGTCCGTAATACTACATCAGGGAGACTCGGTAATTTCGTCACGAAACCGACTACAGCCGGTGGATTTCGGTCGTCGCAACGAGAACAGGGAAAGTGCTCACTACAGCCGGTAGAGGTAACAAACCGTGATGAGTCAAAATCGCTCTTTGCCTCTGGAGTAGCTATTTATGTCGTTTATGTATATAGTCCTCTATGAATCGACGTGATCTCCTCGTCGCGGGCAGTACGAGTTTTCTTCTCGGATCGGGTGGTTGCCTCGATAACTCTGACGAAAACGAGCCCCAGAAGGAGAGCAATGACGAAAACGAGTCTCAGGAGGAGAGCAATGACGAAAACGAGCTACAAGAGGAGCATGATGACGAACGATGGGACTATTCTGGATTCGAAGTAACACAGTTTGCCGTCTCATCGAGCGCTGACTGGTGGAGTGACGGGACGGACAGGACAGGATACGTCGAATTGTTCCGTTCGGAGCAGAGTGCTCTCGACGTGCTTGACTTCGAGCGAGTGGACAAGGAACGACGTGAAGATGTGAAATCCTTCGTCGAAAATACTCACTATGGGGGAGCGGCCGAACACCCAGGTGAGGGGCTCCTATATGTCGAATCGGTCGGTCCCCACACGGGATACGACGAAATCGAAATGATGGAACACAGACACGAAAGTACGATTACTGGGACGGCGAAAGTAAAACAGACATCAGAGGAAGGAGAGAACGAAACCACGTTCCCGTCGGCACTTGTTCAGTCCATAGGAGGTTCCGCCAGATACGACATAACGGTTATCGACGGGTGGGGGAACGAAGCCGATATCCAGGGAAGGGCTCACGATCGCCATGACCCGATCGAATTGGAGTCAATAGCTTTGCTCAACGAACACCAGCGGGGATATGAGTACAACGAAGACGGGCGGGGATACGAGTATGATGGAGCCATACGCAGGAGTGGGACTGGGTCGACCGTCACTGATTCCTTCGAGCTACGCGGGGGGTTGCATGCACTCTATTTCGAAACGAAAAGCGCGTCCGACTTCACCATTGACCTCGTACCGGTGGGTTCTGACGAGGATGAGACGCGACTCGCGGACATCGAGACGATCGCCGAAGAGGGGGTCGGCTGGAAGCACGGCGGACAGTTCGCGTTTGTTCCCGCCCCGGGAGCGTATCAACTCGACGTGAGAAGCGAACCCGAATGGAAACTGACACTCATCGATCTGGCCGCTTTCCGATCGAACACCGGGTTCGAAGCCATTTCACTCGGTGAGGGAGAAGAGGTACATGCTCAAGGAGTTTCGGACGAAGTCCACGTTGAAGGGGGAGGATGGAACGGGGTGGTTGGTGCCGTTCGACTCTCGCCGGGAATGCGCATCAAGCTAGCCCAGAACCAGACATTTCAAAACGAGAGCGATTTTCCTCCTGCTGTAACGGCCTACACCGAGTCTGGGCAACGAGAGGTTCTATTTGCCGAGACCGGAGAGGAAGGGGCAACTGTAGAGACAGCCCTAGAGGGAGTCACGTGGTTCGCCAGTAGACTAGTTGAGGGGCACTCGGACGATTGGAGGCTACACATACTGCCTAAATCATAGAGCAATGGTCGCATCAACGGAGACGATCATCGCCCGTTATCGCCATGGTCAGTAGGCAGAAGCAGTGATCAGCCAATTCAAGACAAACTCGTCGGATGTACCACCCCCGGAGGGACCAATAGCAGCTCCAGCAAAAACCAAAACGGCCCGCATCACGGCCCTTTCACACACTCCTCGTAGGCGGATACCATCAAGTCCGGGTTGAAGACGTTCTCGGGCAGGCCCTCGAACCAGCGAATGTCGGTAATCTCCTCGTCGTCGACGGACGGATCGCGGTCGATCGTGGGATCGTCGGCGATGGCCTCGAAGCAGACCAGCGTCCAGCCGACCGTCTCACCAGTCCGTTCATGCTCGAAGGTGAACTCGTCGACTGCGCGGGGTGCGATCGGCGTCGCCTCGACGCCGGTCTCCTCGTCGATCTCCCTGGTGACCGCCGTTTCGAGTGATTCGCCGGGCTGTCGTGCGCCGCCCGGTGCAAGCCAGCCGTCGGCCCAGGGCTCTTCGATCAACAACACGCTGCCCGCTGGGTCGAACGTGAGCGCCACCACGACCCAGCCTGATTGGACAGGTTCCGATTCGCGTGCGTCCGCGAACGCGTCCGCATCGATCTGCTCACGGGTCTCGGTCGTACGGATGTCGTCTCGGTCGGGGAGATCGACGATCGTCATACAGGATAGACAGCACTTTTCATGCGAAACCGGCTCGACGACGGTCGTTGCGAACGGAAGGGCAATGATGTCGGCGACTTACTCTTCGACGTCGAGCTCTTCGGCCAGTTCGTCGGCGTCGACGTCGGCGTCTTCGAGGGCGTCCTCGAGGTCGCCGCCACCGCCGCCCATGCCGGGCATCATGCCGCCCATGCCGCCCATCATGCCGCCGCCCTCGCCGAGGGTCTCCTGGACGATGACGCGGTCGACGCCGAGCAGTTCGACGAACTGCTGGGCGATCTGCTGTTTCTGGAACATCCACTGCTGGTTCATCGAGAGCTGCGGCGTGGCCTCGATGTACAGCGTATCCTTCTCGACCTCGACGGTTTCGGTGACCGGGCCGTCCTCGTCTTCTCCTTCCTCCGCAGCTTCTTCGAGGTCGTCGGCCTCCTCGACGATCTCCTCTTCCTCTTCGACGTCGGTCTCGAACCAGACGTCGAGCTCCATGCCGAGCATGGTGTCGAGCAGGCTTGCGGCCTGCTCTTCGCGGTCGTCGACGGTGTCGAGGATCTCGTAGTCGTACTCGATGTCCTCGCCGGCCAGCGGGTGGTTGAAGTCGACGCGGGCTCGCCCGCCGATGATCGTCTCGATGTAGCCCTGCTCGCCGTCGATGGTGACGGCCGCACCGGGGTAGCGGTCGTCCTCGTCGATCTTGTTGGCGCTGATGGTCCGGACTTCTTCGTCGTCGTACTCGCCGAACGCGTCGACGGCCGGGACGACGACCGACCCCTCGTCGCCGATCTCCTTGCCGGTGATGTCGTCTTCGACGTCCGGGAAGATATGACCCTCGCCGAGGACGATCGTCCGCGGTTCGAACTCCTGGTCCTCGCCGACGCCTTCTTCGTCGGCGACTTCCTGGCTGGTCGTATCGACGAGGTCGCCCCCGTCGACGGTCCAGGCCGTGTAGGCGACCGTAACGAAGTCCCCGTCCTGGAGGCCGTTCGATTCGGCGTCGTGCTCAGCTTCGGTGTCGGCCTCGTCGGCCGCTGTATCGTCGCTCATACCCCAACCGACAGTCGTTTCGCTCTTAAGGACAACGTTTCCGACTCGTACCCGAGAGACAGTACATGCCGAGTCGAGCCGTTTTTGCCCGATGGAGTCTTCCGCCGTGTCATGTACGAGGTCGAACTCAAAGTCCGGGCCGACCATGGGATCGTCAGGGAGCGACTCCTCGAGGCCGGAGCCGATCCCCTCGGGACGATCCGGCAGGTCGACACGTATTACAACGCTCCATACCGGGACTTTGCCGCGACCGACGAGGCACTACGAGTCCGCCGCGAGCACGCCCACGGCGAGGAGACGGCGAAGATCACGTACAAAGGGCCAAAGATCGATGCCGCGTCCAAGACTCGTGAGGAACACGAGGCGACGGTCGGCGACGGTGAGACGGCCGACGCGATTTTCCGCGGTCTCGGGTTCGAACCGGCTGCCACCGTCGAGAAAGAACGCCACCGGTACTCCCTTCGGGAGTTCACCGTTACGCTCGACGACGTGACCGACCTCGGCGAGTTCCTCGAAGTCGAGACCGACGTCGAGACCGAGGCCGACGTCGAAGCAGCACGTGAGTCGGCGACGGCGCTGCTTGCGGACCTCGGCCTCGATCCGGCCGATGGGATCCGGACCTCGTATCTCGGGCTGTTGCTCGATGATGAGCCGTAGTAATTGTTTGGGGTTCGAAGGTTTCCGTAAGTTATAGACGCCGGGGCTGAGTACGTTTCGGCAATGAGTGAACGCAACATTCGGATCACGCAGGCAAGCGGTCAGGCAGTCGAAGATGAGCGCGTCGAGGTCGTCGAGCGCAAGGGGATCGGCCACCCGGACTCGATCTGTGACGGCCTCGCCGAGGCTGTCTCCCAGGCGCTCGCGGGGGCCTATCTCGATCGCGTCGGGAAAGTGCTGCACTACAACACCGACGAGACCCAACTCGTGGCCGGGACATCTGCCCCAGCGTTCGGCGGCGGCGAAGTCATCGAACCGATCTATCTGCTGCTCGTCGGCCGCGCCACCAAGGAGTACCAGGGGACGCGAATCCCGACGGACACGATCGCGCTCGAAGCGGCCCGCGAGTACCTCGACGAGACGTTTCCCCACCTCGACGTCGGGTCGGACGTGATCGTCGATGTCCGGCTTGGGGAGGGCAGCGGCGATCTCCAGGAGGTGTTCGGCGAGGACGGCGCGGTTCCGATGGCCAACGACACGTCCTACGGCGTGGGTCACGCCCCACTCACTGAAACCGAGCAGATCGTCCTGAACACCGAACGTCGTCTCAACGGCGAGTATACTGACGAGAACCCGGAGATCGGGCAGGACATCAAAGTCATGGGCAAGCGAGAGGGCGACGAGATCGACGTGACCGTTGCCGCCGCGACCGTCGACGCACACGTCAACGACATCCACGAGTATCGCGACGCCGTCGAGGGCGTCCGGGAGTTCGTCGCCGACCTCGCGACGGAGTACACGGACCGGGACGTCAGGGTGCAGGTCAACACCGCCGACGACTACGAGGAGGGCGCGATCTACCTGACGACGACCGGGACCAGCGCCGAACAGGGCGACGACGGCTCGGTCGGCCGTGGCAACCGCGCCAACGGCCTCATCACGCCGAACCGGCCGATGAGCATGGAGGCGACCAGCGGGAAAAACCCTGTCAACCACATCGGGAAGATCTACAACCTCCTGAGTACGGAGATCGCCGAGTCGGTCGTCGCGGAGGTCGACGGGATCCGACAGTTGCAGGTCCGACTCCTCAGCCAGATCGGCTCGCCGATCGACGATCCACACGTTGCCGATGCGACCATCATTACGGCAGACGGCGTGGCTATCAGCGACGTCGAGGACGAGGTCGAAGCGATCATCGACGAGGAACTCGCGGACATTACGGGCGTCACCGAGCGCGTCATCGACGGCGACCTCTCGACGTTCTGAGCGGGAGCCGCGATCCGGGCGTTAGCGCTGGCGACGCGTCACGCTCGACCGTGTCGAAGCCTGTTTATCTCCCCGTCGAGTAGCCGGAAGCCAGATGCATCCGCCAGGAGCCGATGTCGTCGTCGTTCGCCACGGCGAAGTCGGCGTCAAGAGCGACCAGGTTCGGATGAAAATGGAGTTTCAGCTTCAGGAAAACCTGAACGCCCTGCTCGCGGATCGCGACCTGCCGGGCGACACCGGCTGTGAGCGCAACCGGCTGTACATTCGGACCGAGGCATCCGCCGTCGAGGCCGCGACCGCAGCCGCTGTCGACGCTCCCGGTGTCGTCTCCGCGAGCCCAGCCGTCTCGGTCGAGCCGACGATGGATGCGATCACTGACGCGCTTGCGGCGGCTGCGCGGGCCTGCCACGACGGCGGCCCCTTCGCCGTCCGCGCCCGCCGGGCGGGCAACGCGGACACTCACGACTTCTCCAGTCGCGACCTCGAATCCGAGGGCGGCCAGGCGATCTGGGACGCGATCGAGAACACGGGCGAGACGCCTGAAGTTGATCTGGACGACCCCGCGTTCACGGCTTTCGTCGACTGTCGACCGGACGAAGCGTTCGTCTTCGTCGAGAAACGGGCTGGTCCGGGTGGCCTGCCGCTGGGGACCCAGAAACCGCTGGTGGCGCTGATAAGCGGCGGGATCGACTCGCCGGTCGCGGCCTGGCAAGTCATGACCCGCGGCGCACCGGTCGTCCCCGTTTACGTCGACCTCGGGGATTATGGCGGTGTCGACCATCGCGCCCGCGCGGAGACCACTGTCGCGGCACTTGCCCGGCGCGCGCCGAACTTCGACCTCCGGCTCCGGGTGCTGGACGGCGGCAAGGCCGTCGAAGAGCTGGTCGCCGAGACCGATGACACACGGATGCTCTCTCTCCGGCGGTTCATGTACAGGGCCGCCGAGACGGTCGCCCGCGAGCACGACGCTGTCGGGATCGTCTCCGGCGAGGCGATCGGCCAAAAGTCGAGTCAGACGACCGCCAACATCGCGGCGACCGACGGCGTCACTGACCTGCCGATCCACCGCCCGTTGCTTACGATGGACAAGACCGACATCATCGAGGCGGCTCGGGATCTGGAGACGTACGACGACGCGACTGTCCCGGCCGGCTGTAACCGTGTCGCCCCGTCCCGTCCGGAGACGGCCGGGACGCCGGCGTCGGTGACGGCGGTTGAGCCTGACGACTTGCTGGCGATGGCCGAATCCGCCGCTCGCGACCCGGCACTGGTCGACGTGGCCGCACACTCCGGCAAGCCGCCGACGGCCGATCGGTGACGAAACCGCTTTGGGCTGGCGCGTCGTTGGTTCGATCGAATGGCTCGTGTCTGTCTCCTCGGGAGCGATGACGTTCCACTCCGGCAGACGTTACTGGGCCACGAGACGGCTCGCGAGGCGTTGACAACCTACGATCTCGCTGAGCCGTATCACAACGCGATCGAACTGGAGACGGTGAGTCTCGGCGCGGCCGTCGCATTGTTGAACGACCTCAACTGGTATCTGGTCCGGTACGTCGACGCCGCACTGATTCGAGAGCCAAGCGTCACTGACACTGAATGGCTTTCACGTGATCTTGCTACCGCGATCCGAGATGGCGAGGTTACGCCAGAAACGTCCGGTCAGTATCTCATGCTCTATGGCGTCGAGCAGCTACAGTCGGCCGCTGAGCCGACCCCGAACGAGCCCGAAACGGGCGCAAGCGACGACGGTCAGCCGCGTTTCGACACCGAAGCACCGCGACTCGTCGAGCCGATGTACGTCACGCGGACGGACGGGTCGATCCCGACGTACGATCTCCGTGACGTCACGGAGACGGTCGTTGTCCGGGTTACCGAACGTGAGTTCACGCGCTGAGTCGGCCGATCCCTCTGGTGGGTTCTGGATCACCGGTCCGGCTGGATCTGCTGTGGGATCGCAGTTCGCTCCGGCGCGGGTGTGTCCCGGTCACTAATATCCTGGACGATGCCGTCGAAGTAGCGTTCGTCGTTTTCGACCGTCGTGATCCCTGTCACGGAGGCTTCGAACTGTTCACCTGAGAGGGTCTCGAATTCGAGTTGCATGTCATGGACGATCCCGTCGCGTTTCAGCTTCGAGACGAACTGCTCGCGGTCCGCGGGATCCGCGTAGAGTTCTCGAAACGGCCGCCCCAGTAACTCGTCTTTTCCGGCTGCATCGAACATCTCGACGAGTGCCGGATTGACCTCCAGCAACGTTCCGTCGGGCAACGGCGCGTTGCGATAGACGCCGACTGGCAGATTCGAGATGATCCGCTCGAAACGCTGTTGTCGGTCCTGGAGTTCGATGCGATAGATCGCATGCCCCAGATCCTCGCTGATCTCCGCGATCAGATTTCGCTCTCGACTGTCGAAAGCGTCACCACGGTCGGCAACGAGACAGAGCACTCCCCGGAGTTGCCCATCGTACTGGATGGGGACTGCCGCACAGGAAAGCGAATCCGAATCGAACGTCGTGGCTGGTGATTCCGTGTGATCCCGAGTCGCCGTCTCGATCGAACTGGATTCGATCGCGGCGTCGACCGGACAGCACTCGACCACTGAATCCAGATCCGTCTTGTCGATGGTGGTTGTCTTCTGTGAGTCAGCTGCCGATGTGCGAACGTGTACATCCGTCTCCGTGCGTTTGTCCTCTCCGCTGTTTGCTTCGACTGTGCCAGTCCCTGTAGCGTTTGAATCGATCTCGACGATACTTGCGAGTAGATACGGGTCCGCGTCGGCGATTATCTCACAGATCCGGCGTTCGACGTGTTGCCGGTCGGTCGTTCGGACCAGCATCTGATTGACGTCCTGGACGAGTCCACGGATCCGATCCAGGTTGCCGGCCCGCTGGCTGGCGCGATGCTGGGCGACCGCGTTCGATACCCGGTTGGCGAGCAATTCGTACTGCTCGTTGCCGGTGTCCTTCTGAAGGTAGTCGGTCACGCCGTGAGCGATTGCGGTCGAAGCGATCTCTTCGCTGCCCTTCCCGGTGAACAAGATGAAGGGGAGATCGGGAAACTCGTCTCTGATCGATTCGAGGAGCCTAACCCCGTTCATCTCGGGCATGTCGTAATCGCTGACGACACAGTCGACAGACTGCTCGTGTACCCGCTTGATGGCCGCACGCGGATTCGTTTCCGTGATCGTTTCGAACCGTTCGTTCGAATCTTCAAGCAACGACGCAGTCAGCGCGACGAGGTCCGGATCGTCGTCGACACACAGAACGGTGACTTGGTCCATTCCTGTCCCGAACATTGTGAGGGACTCTCATAAACTGTGGTACAAATTTAAACGGGGAGAAAACGCAGAAGGCGGTGGGATTATCCTCTTCTCAATCGAACAATCCGGTTGAAAGATACCGCTCGCCACTGTCCCAGAAGACGGTCACGATCAGCGGTGGTTCCTCGGCGTCGGGAGCAGCCCGTTCCGCGGCTACTTCCCGGGCAATCACACCCATTGCACCGCTCGATTGGCCGACGAGCAATCCTTCCGCACGGGCAAGGCGCCGACATTCCGCTTCTGCATCCGCGAGTTCGATCGTCCGGACCTCGTCGATCACGTCCCGATCCAGGTTGTCGCTGACGAACCCCGGCCCCATGCCCTGGAAGTCGTCCGAGCCCGATTCGCCCGTCGAGAGGACCGCATTCTCGGCGGGTTCGACGCCGATCACGTCCACATCATGGAATGCCTCACGAAGCCGCCGGGCCGTCCCGCTGATCGTCCCGCCAGTGCCCACGCCGGCGACGAACGCGTCGATTTCCCGATCACCAACCTGTTCGAGAATTTCGGGCCCCGTTGTCTCGTAATGAGCCTGGGGGTTCGCTGGGTTCTCGAACTGCCGGAGCTGGACCATCCCTTCATCGGCTTCGAGTGCATCAGCCCGATCCCGGGCGTCGGTCATGTCGCCCTCGATCAGTTCCAGATCCGCCCCGTAGGCTTCCATTAGCCGGCGGCGCTCGACGGACATGTCCGCTGGCATGACGATGGTCACGTCGTACCCCTTCGCGGCCGCGACCAGCGAGATGCCGATCCCGGTGTTCCCGCTGGTCGGCTCGACGATCCGGTCACCTGGAGAGAGGTCACCGTCGCGTTCGGCGGCCTCGACCATCCCGAGTGCGGGACGGTCCTTCGCCGACCCCCCGGGATTGAACGATTCGACTTTGGCGGCGACGGTCGCGCCCGGTGGCGAGTCGATCTCGACCAGCGGCGAGCCGATCGTCTCGAGAATGCTATCGTCCATTGGGTCCGGATTCGAAGCCCGGGAGTAAACACCCGGCGGTCACCGGCAGGTCGTGCCGGTGTCGACACTGGCTCCCCAAGCGGTGCTGTTATTCAGCCTCGACCCCTGGATCGAACAATGATACTCGAAACGATGGAACCCAACCCGGTCTGGAACGCCGACGCCCACGCCGACACGGTCGAGACGCTCGGCGATTTCGCGGACGCGACGTTCAAAATCTGGGGCGCGGACTGGTGTGGCGACTGCCGGTCGCAGCTCCCTGACTTCGCTGCCGCACTGGATGCGGCCGAGATTCCCGATGACCACGTCGAGCACTATCCCGTCGACCGCGACAAACAGGGCGACGGCGTCGATGCATACGGGATCGAGTACATCCCGACTGTTGTCGTCGAGCGCGACGGCGAGGAACTCGCCCGCTTCGTCGAGGCGGAGCGTGAACCGATCGCCGTCCATCTGGCAACTCAGCTCGAATCGGCCGAATCGACCGCCTGAATCGCACTCAGGCCCCACTGTCGAACCACGCCAGCGCGTCCTCGATGTCCTGCAGCGGCTGCGAGCACGTGAACTCCCGGCAGGCGTAGATCGTCGGCCCGCCGTCGGCCGCCCGCCCGGCGAAGATCGGCGGCGCGTCCTCGAGCCCGAACTGGTCTAGCCACTCCGCTAGCCCGGCTTCGGTCGCCGGCCGTCGAGCGAGTACGCGAGCGGGGAGGTACACCTCTCCGACGCGTTCGCGCCATTCTGCCGGGATCTCATCGGCGGCGATCGTCAGTTCGGTCGAGCCGTGCTGGTCGCGATCACTTCCCAGCACCAGCGACGCGTGCTGGAGCGCGTCAGCGGCGATAGCACTGTGGTGTGTTTCCAGGACCGCACCCGCGACCACTCCGAACCGATCGTGCGGGACAAATTCGTCGAGCGTGACGAGCACGTCGACAGCCACGCCGGCGCTGGAGGGTGTCGAGCGGTCCGTCAGCTCCTGGGGGCGAGCAAGCAGGTCCGTCCCGGCGTCGCTTCCAGCTTCCTCGGTGAAATATAGCGTTCCCGCATCCTCGTCGAAGAATCGCGACTCTATCTCTTCGGCGAGATCCAGCGCGAACGCGAGCTGATCGGGATCGCCACTCGCCTGATAGCAGTCGAGTGCGCCCCGAGCGAGGAAGGCGTAATCTTCGAGGTACCCCTCAACGCGGACGTCACCGTCGATAAATCGACGCTTCAGGAGGCCGCTATCCTCGTCCCAGAGCGTCTCCCGGACGAATTCCAGGGCATCGACGGCGCGATCCAGGATATCGTCCTCGAGCGCGAGCGATCCCTCGGCGAGCGCGGAGATGGCCAGCCCGTTCCAGCCTGCGAGGATCTTCTCGTCGCGGGGGGGTCGGGTGCGTTCCGACCGCGCGTCGAACAGCTGCTCGCGTGCCCGATCGAGTCGGTCCTGGACGTCATCGACTTCGAGCCCCGACTGGGCGGCCAGTTCGTCCACGCTCGCGGCGATCGTCAGGACAGTCTGACCGTCCTCGAAATTGCCGTCCTCGGTGATCCCGTAGCGGTCGAGGACGAGCGAGACGTCGGTTTCGTCCCCAACGGCCGCCCGGACCTCCTCGGGTGTCCAGACGTAGAACTTCCCCTCCTCGCCCTCGCTGCGGGCGTCGAGCGTGCTATAGAACCCGCCCTCGGGATGGCCAAGTTCGCGGTCGAGGAACTCGAACGTCTCGCCGGCGACGCGGGCGTAGCGCTCGTCGCCGGTCACCCGATAGCCCTCGATGAGCGCCCGCGGGATCTCGGCGTTGTCATAGAGCATTTTCTCGAAGTGCGGCACAGTCCAGGATCGATCGGTCGCGTACCGATGGAACCCGCCGCCGACGTGATCGTAGAGGCCGCCGTCGACCATCGCGTCCAGGCTCTCCGTGAGGACGGCCCGGTATTCGCCGGGGTCAGCGCCGTCGCCGTCAGCACTGCGTTCACTGCCGAACCGGGCGTCGGCGCGCAACAACAGCTGCAGGCGGCCGGGCTGGGGGAACTTCGGCCCGCCGGAGCCAAAGCCGCCCTGTTCCCGATCGGCGGTGCGGACGGCCGCGTCAGCGCCCGCACGGAGTAGTTCGTCGCTCCGAACGTCGCTGGGATCGGCTGGCGTGGGCGTCCCTTCGAGTTCGCCGCTGATGGCATCAGCCCACTGATCGGCCCGCTGTTCGATCCCGTCGCGATCGTTCTCCCAGGTTTCCTTGAGGTCTTCGAGCAAGTCGGCGAATCCGGGCCGGCCACCACGGGAATCCGGCGCGAAGTACGTTCCGACGTAAAACGGGCGACCATCGGGCGTCAGCCACACCGAGAGGGGCCAGCCGCCCTGCTGGCCGAGTAGCTGGGCCAGCGTCTGGTAGATCCGGTCGACGTCCGGCCGCTCCTCGCGGTCGACCTTGATCGGGACGAAGTTCTCGTTGAGGACGGCTGCCGTCGCCTCGTCCTCGAAACTCTCCTCGGCCATGACGTGACACCAGTGACAGGCGGCGTAGCCGATCGACAGGAAGATGGGCTTGTCCTCGTCCTCGGCGGTCGAGAGTGCTGTCTCGTCCCAGGGTTGCCAGTGAACCGGATTGTCGGCGTGTGCCTGCAGATACGGGCTCCCCTCCGCGGCAAGTCGGTTACGATCGGTCGGATCGGTCATACCGGGGTTGGGAGTCCCGGCGGTAAAACCGTCGTGCAGGCGGCGATATGGACGCCATCTCCGTCCGGCGGGCTGTCCGGCAAAGAGCAACCTTTACACTCCCCTGGCGTGGCGATTCTCCCATGACAGAGACGGTACTACTGGTCGGGGGTGGCGGTCGAGAGCATGCGGTCGCCCGTGCGCTCGCCGATTCGGACTGTTCGCTGTACGCCGCCGCCGGCAACCGCAATCCAGGCATTGCCAGTCTCGCCGACGGGTTCGAGACGCTGGATACCACCAACCCGACGGCAGTCAGGACCTATGCCGAGGAAATCGACGCGACACTTGCGGTCGTCGGCCCGGAGAGTCCGCTCGAAGCGGGCGTCGCCGACGCGCTCGACGACGCCGGCGTCTACGCCTTCGGTCCCCAACAGAACGAAGCGCGCATCGAGACGGACAAGGGCTTTCAACGCCGGTTCATGGAGCGAAACGACATCCCCGGCCTCCCGGATTTCGAGGAGTTCACCGACAGCGAGGCCGCCTGTGCGTTCATCGACGAGTACGACGGCGACCTCGTCGTCAAACCGGCCGGACTGACCGGCGGGAAAGGCGTCCGCGTCATCGGCGATCAGGTGACTGCCGCGGAGGCCAAAGAATACATCCGCGAGTCCGATCACGACCGACTCGTTCTCGAAGAGCGACTCGTCGGCGAGGAGTTCACGGTCCAGGCGCTCGTCGCGAACGGCGACGTCCGGGTGACGCCCGCCGTCCAGGATCACAAACGGGCCTACGAGGGCGACGAGGGACCCAACACCGGCGGAATGGGGAGTTACAGCGACGCCACCCTCGAACTGCCGTTCATGGATCGGGCGGACTACCTCGAAGCCGTCGACATCCTCGAAGCGACGGTCGACGCGCTGGAGGGGTACAAGGGCGTCCTCTACGGCCAGTTCATGCTCACCGCCGAGGGTGTGAAAGTCGTCGAGTTCAACGCCCGCTTTGGCGATCCCGAGGCGATGAACACCCTGCCCGTGATGGAGACTGACCTGCTCGATGTCCTCGTCGCCGCCCGTGATGGCGAGGCGCTGCCGCAACTCCAGTTCCAGTCGGCAGCGACCGTCTGTAAGTACGCTGTCCCCGACGGCTATCCGGCGGACCCGGAAGCCGGAGCAAAGGTGCAGATCGACCCCGAAAGCGCCGGCGCGGCGACACTGTTCTACGCGAGCGTCGACGAACGCGAGGACGGGATCTACACGACCACCTCACGCTCCTTTGCGGTCGTCGGCGTCGCGGATTCGATCACCGACGCCGAGGCGATCACGACCGAGGCCTTGGAGCGTGCCGGCACCGATGGCTTGCGCGTGCGCTGGGACATTGGCAAAGCCGACCTTGTGCAGTCCCGGATCGACCACATGGCCGAATTGCGCGGGGAGTAATCCGTCGGCCGGCGGAATCGCCCGATCTTTCGGTAGATGCAACGTCCGACTGTCGGCTTTCGGGGCCGTAGTCTTGTTCATAAAGTTCAATAACGGGCAATACTTGTTCGGAGGGGAGGAATTACCCCGATCGCCCTCGTTTGTCGTCTCATGGCAACGTATACGAACCGCTATCGCGTCGACGCATCGTTCGAAGACACGATCGAGGCCGTCACGGCGGCACTGGGTGAGGAAGGGTTCGGCATTCTTTCGGACATCGACGTCCAGGGGGCGTTCCGGGAGAAACTCGACGCGGAGTTCGGCCAGTATCGCATCCTGGGTGCGTGCAACCCCGGCATTGCGTACGACGCACTGGACGAGGAGTTCGAACTCGGTGCGTTGTTGCCCTGCAACGTCGTCGTGTACGATGACGGCGACGCCACGGGCGTCAGTGTCGTCGACCCGACCGAGCTGTTCTCCGTCGTCGACAACGACGACCTCGAACCACTCGTCGCCGATGTCGCCAGCCGACTCGAAACGGCGCTTGCGGCGGTTCCCGATGCCGAACCCATCGAGGAGTGAGGTAACGACCTGTCACCACGACTACGTCTCGAACGCTTTCCCGGGGAATCGAGCGTCGCCAGTTTACTCAGAGCCCTCCATCCCAAAGGATTTCACCACGCTGGGCGGAACAGTACGTATGAATCAACAACAGACAGACGCCCTGGTTGACCTCGTTTATGGGGCGTTGATCTTCGTCTCGGTTGTGCTGATTGTCGTCGTTGACAACGATGTGGGGATCGCGTTCGGCATCGGCGTGCTGGTATCGTACTTCGTTCACGTCGCCTGGAAGATGTCACAGTACGATCCGGACTGGATGGTTTCGGCCGTCGAACAGACCGTCGAAGAGACAGTCGACGAGACGGTCGAGAAGCAAGTGGGTGATACCGTCGAGTCCACCGTCAAGGAAACGGTCGACCAGCAAGTCGGCGAGACTGTCGAGGAAACGATCGGCGAAACGGTCGGCGAGTCAGTCAACGAGACGGTCGAGGAAACAGTCGAAGCGGCTGTCGACGAAACGGTCGGTGAATCGGTCGAAGAGACGGTCGAGGAAACAGTCGAAGCGGCAGTCGATGAAACAGTGGGTGAATCCGTCGAGGAAACCGTCGAGGAGACGGTCGAAGAAACCGTCGGTGAAACTGTCGAAGAGACAGTCGAAGCGGCGGTCGACGAGTCGGTTGGCAAGACAGTCGAGGAGAAGGTCGAGGAAACCGTCGAGAAAACGGTCGAGGAGAAAGTCGAAGAAACGGTCGAGGAGAAAGTCGACGAATCCGTCGTTGACACGGACGAAGACGACTCGGCCGACGGCTCGGATTCAAACGACAACTGAGCGAACGACCGATATCGACCGTTTACGAGGGCGACACGACGATCTGCTGGCTCCGGTCGATCGCCAGCTCGAGTTCTTCGGCGATTGCACTCCCCCGGGAGACCTGGATCTCGCCGCCCCGACTCACGGTCGCGGTGAAGAGGTATTCGCCGTCGGCCTGGACCTCGACGGTCTCACCGGCGTGACCGTCGGCCGGAACGATGACGTGCCGTGAGGTGATCTCCGGCGTGACTGCGACGCCCGCCGAGCTACTGCTCGAACCGCCCCCGGAACTCCCGGATGCCGACCCGCGACGCTTCCCGCCCGGCCGTTCGTCGAACGTCCGCACGTCGATATCGATCCCGAGGCGGTTCTCGACGTCGCTGATCCGGCCGCCACCCTTGCCGATGACCTGGGAGATGTCCCGATCCTCGACCCAGACGATCGCGCGGTCGCGGCCCCGTACCTCGACTTCGACGTGGCCGTCGGCGATCGACCGGATCTCGCGTTCGACTTCCTGGCGGGCGATCCGATCGACGCCGCTCTCGCTCTCCTCGCTTTCGCCGATCGGCACCGTCACGACCTGGCGGTTGAAGGTGTAGATCTCGTACTCGGGCCGGCCGGTCTCGAAGTCCTCGATGACGATCACCGGCCGTGCGAGGTCCTCCTCCATCAGTCCCTCGGGAACCTTGACCTCGGTGGTGACGTCGTAGACGGTGTCGATCTCGCCAGCCTCGATGTAGACGACGGTGTCGACCACCTGGGGGATCATGCCCAACTCGACGCGCCCGACCAGCCGCTGGAGGGCGTCGATCGCCCGCGTCGCGTGGACGACGCCGATCATGCCGACGCCCGCCAGGCGCATGTCCGCGAACACCTCGAAGTCGTCGGTCTTGCGGACCTCGTCGTAGATGGTGTAATCGGGCCGGACCATCAGCAACGAGTCCGCGGTCCGCTCCATCGAGCCCGCGAGTTCGGTGTACTGGGTGACTTCCGGGCCGACCTGGAGATCCCGGGGTTTCTCCATGGTCTTGACCGAGTAGTCCGAATCGGAGAGGAACTCGGCGACCGCCTGGGCGAACGTGGACTTGCCGGCCCCCGGCGCACCGGAGATGAGGACGCCGCGCTGGCGCTCGACCAGTCGATCCCGGAGCTCGTCGGCGTACTCGTAGTCAGCCAGCTCGGTCTTGACGATCGGTCTGACTGCGGTGATCTCGATCCCGTCGGCAAACGGCGGGCGGGCGATCGCGATGCGGTACTCCCGGAACTGGATGATGGACATGCCGGGTTCGTCGATCTCGATGAACCCGTCCGGGCTGGCGCGGGCACTCTCCTCGATTTCGTGGGCGAACTCCTTGAGCTGTTCCTCGGTCGAGACGTCCTCCCGGATCCGCTCGTAGTGCATGTCGCCGATCGCCCCGCGTTTGGCCATCGGCGCGACACCGACCTTCAGATGGACGCTCATCGTGGTCTCGTCGAAGAACTGTTCGATTTCGAGTGATTCGACGTCTCTGCCGACCGGTTCGATGTAGACGACGTCGAGGCCCTTCGCGCCGGCGACCTCGCTCTGGACGACGTCGCTGGTGACCAGCGTCGCGTCCCGATCCTCCGCAAGATCGCGGATCAACGCGTCGATATCGCCTTCGTCGGCGGCCCGTCGCTCACTCGATTCCGGTCGACGGCCGATGTATGCAATCTCGATCTCGCCGTCGTCAGCCAGGTCGGCCAACCGTTGAAGCTCTTCGAGCCCGTCCCAGCCGGTTTGTCTCCCCTCGTTGGCCTGGGATTCAAGCTCGCCCACGACAGCCTCGGGGACCGCGACCGTCGCGTCGGCGAACTCGCCATCGCTGATGCGATCGGACACACGCCCGTCGATAATGACGCTCGTGTCCGGTACAATGTTCATACCCGTTGGTGGGGCCGCGCCGGTGATAAACGCCAGCATCCCGGCGCGGGAGGGGTCAGGCCGGCAGTCAACGCCCCTCCTTCTCGTCCGCACTTGCTCGTCCCGTCGAAGCCTATTTGCTTTCCTCGTCCGACCTTCTCAGTATGGCCGATCAGTACCGGCGGGCCGATTGGCTCGTCGATCGCCTTCGGGACGTTCTCACGTTCTACTATCCGACCGGGATCGACGAGGAGAAGGGTGGATACATCGTCCAACTCGACGAGGAGACCGGGGAGATCTACGACGCGGAGTCGAAACACCTGGTCGCCACGACGCGCTACGTCGTGAACTGCTGTCTCGGGGCTCGATTCGACGACCAAGAGCCGTGGCTCGATGCCGCCGAGCACGGCGTCGAATTCCTTCGGGAGGGGCACTTCGATCCCGAGACCGGCGGTTACGACTGGCTGCTCGAAGGGGCCGAAACTGTTGATCGAAAGCGCGTCTGCTACGGGCACGCGTTCGTCCTGCTCGCGTATGCTCGGGCGCATGAGGCCGGCATCGATGGGGCCCGCGAGGGGATCGAAGGGACGTACGATCTGCTGATGGAGCACTTCTGGGAACCGGCCCATCACCTCTGTCAGAGTGAGTTCGACGGCGACTTCGCCGAGGCGTCGGCCTACCGTGGACAGAACGCCAACATGCACACCTGCGAGGCGATGCTCGCCGCCCACGAGGCGACCGGCGAGGCTCGGTATCTCGACCGCGCTCGCGAGATCGCCCATGCACTCACCGTCGACCTGGCTGGCGAACACGATGGCTTGCTGTGGGAACACTACACCGAATCGTGGGACCACGACATGGAATACAACCGCGAGAAGCCGAAGGATCTCTTTCGGCCGTGGGGCTACCAGCCTGGCCATCACATAGAGTGGGCGAAACTGCTGGCGATTCTCGACCGCGACGCCGAAGTCGAGTGGGCGATCGACCGCGCCGAGGAACTGTTCGAGATCGCGGTCGAGCACGGCTGGGACGACGAGTACGGCGGCTTGTACTACACGTTCGACCGCGACGGCGAGGCGATCGTCGACGACAAATACGGCTGGCCGGTCGCCGAGGGCATCGGTGCGGCCGCCGCACTCTCCGAGCGGACCGGCGACGACACCTACCTGTCGTGGTACGATCGGTTCTGGGAGTATACCCAGGACCACCTGACTGCGCCCGGCGGGAACGTCTACTTCAAGCTGACGCGGGAGAACGATCCGATCGACACCGACGAGGGCCCCGCTGTCGAGCCAGGGTATCACCCGATCGGAGCCTGCTTCGAGGGACTCCGGTCGCTGTGAGTTCGGGTTGCATCCGTCCCTCGCTCTCGAAGGCAAGGAACGATAGGCCGTCGTGACGAACCGCTCGATATGACCGATCCAGACGTGCTGATCGCGGGCGAGACACTCGTCGACCTGTTTCCCACGACCACCGGCCCACTCGCCAACGCCGAGACGTTCGACCGCCGGGCCGGCGGCGCACCGGCGAACCTCGCGGTCGCGATGACCCGCCTCGGAACGGCCCCGTATCTCTGGACGCGACTCGGGGCCGATCCGTTCGGCGAGCATCTCGCTGACGTCCTCGAAACCCAGGGCGTGTCCGACCGCTTTGTCGAGGTCGACGCCGACCGGAAGACCGCCCACACGCTCGTCGGCGACGATCCGGCGGCCGACCAGTCGTTCGTCTTCTACAAGGAGGGGACCGCCACGATGGCGATGGAGCCCGGAACCGTCCCTGACGAGACGCTCGCGAACCTGGAGTGGGTCCACTTCGGTGGCGTCATGCTCTGTGAAGCGCCGGTTCGAACCGCGATGCTCGATCTCGCCGAGCGCGCACAGGCCCAGGCCTGTACGGTCTCGTTCGATCCCAACACTCGCGAGGATCTCTGGGCCGATCCCGCCGACCTCGAACCGACGATGCGGCGGGCGCTCGAACTTGCCGACGTCGTCAAGACCGATCGCGAGGATCTCTCTGTCCTGCTGGAGACGATCGACCAGGAGATCGCGTCAGTCGCCGAGGAACTGCTCGCGTACGGCCCCCACACGGTGTTCCTTACCCGCGGCGCTGAGGGGACGTACGGGATGGCGACCGCAGACGCTCCGTGGGGGCCGGCCGAGACCGATCAGCCGGCTTTCGACGTCGACGCCGTCGATACGACAGGGGCCGGTGACGCGTTCACGGCGGGGACGATCACGGCCTTGCTGGCGGGGCGATCGCTTTCGGACGCAGTCACGTTTGGCAACGCCGTCGGCGCACTGACGACGACTGAGACGGGGGCGATGGAACCGCTACCGGACCGTGAGGCCGTGGAACGATTGATCGCCGCACAATAACAGTCGATTCGGTGGCCCGGCTGTCGTCGTGTTACTCCCCGGTGAGTGCCACCGGGTACTCGGTCAGGTTCTCCGCACCGTCGTCGGTCACGACCAGCAGATCCTCGATCCGGACGCCGCCGACCGCCGGATCGTAGAGGCCGGGCTCGATCGTAATGATGTGGCCCGGTTCGAGTTCCCCGCCGCGCTGGCTCACGCTCGGCTGTTCGTGGACTGCCAGCCCGACGCCGTGGCCGGTCGAGTGGATGAATCCCGTCTCGGCGCTCCCGTCGCTCCGGAGCGTCGGCAGGCCGGCGTCCTCGTAGACGTCACAGACGATATCGTGAACTTCGGCGCCCGTGACGCCCGGTTCGACCGCGTCGATGGCTGCCTTACGAGCCTGATCGGTCAGCTCGAACCACTCCTCGACCGTCTCGTCCGGTTCGCCGACCAGGAACGTCCTGGTCATGTCGGCGTGGTATTTTGAGTCCTTGTCCTGGGGGAAGATGTCGACGATGATGGGCTCGTCGGCCACGAGGGGGCCGCTTCCGCGATCGTGGGGATCGGCGGCGTCCGCGCCACAGGCGACGATCGTCTCGTCGAGCGCACAGCCGTTCCGGAGCAGTGTTACTTCGATCTCCTCGCGGACCAGTTCGCTGGTCAACACCTCACCTTCGGCGAGCAGTCGCCCCTCGTCGTCGACAGCGGCTCCCCTGATGAGGCCCTCGGCGGCCGCCATCGCGGCCTCGTTGGCTCGCTGGGCAGTCCGGATATGGTCGATCTCCGCGGCGGTCTTCGTCGCCCGAGCGGTCTCGATCGCGTCGTCGTGATCGACCGTGACCTCGATGTTCTGTTCGCGCAGTGCGTCGGCCGTTCCCGTCGGGAACCGCGGCGGGACGGCGACGTGCTCGACATCGTGCTCACGAAGGAACGTGGCGCGAACGCGGGCGGCCGCTTCACGACGGTCGTGTTCCTCGCGAAGTCGGTCGTAGTCGAAGTCGACGAACCGTTCGACGGTGTCGGCACGCGCCTCCCGCTTTGCGCGGCCGAACTCCAGACTCCGGACAAACAGGAGATGCGTCTCCCCAGCGTACAGCGTCACGAACGGATCGGGGGCGTCAAACCCGGAGAGATACTGCTGGTTCGGGTCGGTTCCATCGGCATCAAGGAGATATCCGTCGGCCTCGAACTCGGCCAGCCGTTCGTCGACTGCAGAAAGATCTGGCTCCATGCGGATAGTTCGGGCCGCCCTCGCCAAAGGGTTACCGACCCTCGGCGAGCAGGCGCGCCTCGACGTAGGCCTCTGCCTCCGCTCGGAGCGTCGACAGATCGACGTCGGACGTCACTTGCTGGGCCATTGTGCCTGACAGAATTGTGTGGAGCGCGATCCCCATCTGTTCGGGGTCGACTTCCTTGAACTCTCCCTCCTCGATCCCGTCACGGATGATATCGGCGAGTTGATCCCTGAAGAACCGGTCATGCTGGGTGAAGTGGTGGCGGTACTCTTCGTCGGTCGTCGCCTGCGCACGCATCCAGGCCATCGCTTGCTGGAAGGCAATCTCCTCCGAACTCTTCTCCTGGGTGAACACCTGGTCGAATATTATCTGGAGTCGCTCGTGGGCGTTGGCGGCAGCGTCAGTGCCCAGGTTCTCTTCGGCGTCCTCGAGTAGATAGGAGAGAAAATCGAGCAGGAGTTCGTCTTTCCCTTCGTAGTGGTGATACACCAGCGAGGTACTCTTCGGGAAGTGCTGACCGATCCGTTCGATCGTCAGATCCGCGTACCCATGCTCGCACAACGCTGAATATGTCGCTTTCAGAATCTCGATACGTGTCTCCGATGGTTCCTCCGGAAATAGTCCTGGTGGCATTGTGTATGGTATCTGTCTGCCGGGTCGATTAGTTTCCCGGTTTCAGTGCAGTCGTGTCAGATTGCTATTCTATCGATATCTTCTTGCGTCTGAACACTCGCCGATGTGGGCGTGCTGACGTGACGGCTGTGATTGAATATTCATTCAGAGTCCTTATATAGATCACGGTCGTTATCTGTCCCAAATGGGGACAAAACGGAGCAATCCGACCGACGAGCAGTCGCCGGAAAAAACCGCCTTCGCGATCGAGGCCAGCGACCTCGAATTGACGTATGCAGATGGGACTGAAGCCGTCTCTGGGGTGTCGATGACGATCCCGGAGGGGGAATTCTTCGGCTTTCTCGGACCGAACGGGGCGGGGAAGACGACGACAATCAAGGTGCTGGCGACGTTGCTGTCCCCGACGGCCGGGACGGTTCGCGTCAACGGGTTCGACGTCGAGGCCGACCAGCAGGCCATCCGGGAGTCGATCGGGTACATGGCCCAGGAGACGAGCGTCATCCGGGAGATGACCGCCCGCGAGAACCTCCGGTTCGCCTGTGACGCCTACGGCGTCTCTCGGGGGGATCGAAGCGACCGGATCGACGAGTTGCTGGATCTCGTGGATCTGGCCGACGTCGCTGATAAACAGGCCGAGGGGTTCTCGGGCGGGATGAAAAAGCGCCTCGACGCGGCGATGGCACTGGTCCATCGGCCACCGCTGGTCTTTCTCGACGAACCGACGACCGGCCTCGATCCGAAGGCCCGCAACCGACTCTGGGACTACTTCGAGGAGATCAACGACCGCGGGACGACGATCTTTCTCACGACCCAGTACTTGGAGGAAGCCGACCATCTCTGTGATCGACTGTCGGTCATCCTCGACGGCGAGATCGTTGCGGAGGGGTCCCCGGAGACGCTCAAACGAGAGGTCGGGGGCGAGGTTCTCGACGTGGAACTGGAGGACGGCTCCGGGGCGCGCGAGCGTGCGGCGGCGATCGCCCGCGACGGGGAACTGTTCAGCGACGACCCGACCGTCGACGTCACCGACGACGGTATCACCGTCACGTCCCGGGAGTCCCGCAAGCGCGGTCCCGATTTGCTCGTCGCCCTCCGGGACGCCGGGATCACGGTGACTGGTTTCAACGTCCGGTCACCGACGCTCGACGATGTCTTCCTCGCGATCACCGGCGAGCATCTCGACGATGGGGATCCGGCCGAGTCGGATCTCGATGCGGTCGAGTCGGCGGCCGGTCCGACGACTGCTGCCGATGGAGGTGACCCATGAGCACTGAAGCGGGGGCGGACCGCGAGGTCGCCCGCACGTCGAACTCGTTCCTGGGTGACGTCTGGACGAACTTCATGCGCTGGAACATCAACGCGATCCGCAACCCCTTCGTGGTGGTTTCCTCGTTGCTCCAGCCGATCATCTTCCTCGTCCTGTTCACGCAGGTGTTCGGGAACATCGCCGGCGGTGCCCTCCAGACCGGGATCAACTACGAGACGTACCTCCTGCCGGCGATCGCCGTCCAGATATCGCTCGTCGTTGCCTCCTCGTCAGGTATCGGCCTGGTCGACGACATCGAGAGTGGCGTCTTCCAGAAGACGCTCGTGACGCCGATGAACCGGGTCGCGGTCTTCCTCGGGAAGACGCTCTCGGAACTGATCCGCATCGTGGTACAGGTCACGATCATCCTCGTGCTGGGCGTCGTCCTCGGCGCGGAGATCGCCACGGGCATCCCCGGGGCGGTGGCCATCATCGGCATCGCGATCCTCTTTTCGCTCTGGTTTCTGGCGTTCTCGAACACGGTCGCGCTCATCACCCGCGACCAGGAGTCGACGATCATCGCCGCCAACATGGTCCAGCTCCCCTTGCTGTTCGTCTCGAGTGCCTTTCTCCCGGTGAGTTCGATGCGACCCTGGATCCAGACGGTCGCGACCTACAACCCGATCACCTACGGCGTCGACGCCGCGCGGGCGATCATGCTCAACAAAGACGTGATGGAAGTGCTCGACGTTACTGCCTTCGGCGGTATCTGGAACACGCTCGTGCCATCGCTCGCGATCCTGATCGTCCTCGACGTCATCCTGGGTGCGGTCGCGGTCTACATGATCAACCGCGCGTCGAGTGCCAGCGTGCAGTAACTTTCCACTCCCTGTCAGGTAATGTCGACACCGGTAAACTCGAAGCACGCGCCGCCCTCGCGACTCTCCGCGACCGAGACGTCCCAGTCGTGGGCCTCGGCGATCCGCTCGACGATCGTGAGGCCGAGTCCCGTCCCCTCCCTCGTCGTGGTGAAGCCCGGATCGAAGATCGCCGCGCGCTCGTCGGCCGGGATGCCCTGGCCGTCGTCGGCGACGTAGAAGCCGTGGTCGTCGATTCGGTCGATCCGGACGGTGACGTCCCCACCATCTTCCGCGGAGTGCTCGACCGCGTTCGAAAACAGGTTCTCGAAGACGTGTCTGATCCGGTCGCGATCACCCCGGATCCGGAACTCCTCGGCGACATCGACCGTCGCGCTCTCGCTATCGATCATCTCCGCACACTCCTCGACGACCGGTTCGACCGGGACCGGTTCGGTCTCTCCCACCGTATCGCCCTGGCGGGCCAGCGTCAGCGTGTTGCCGACGATGTCCTCCATCCGTTCGAGCGCGTCGAGCAGCGGCCCGGTGTGTGGACTCTCGTCGTCCTCGGCGAGGAGCTCCGCCCGACCGAAGGCGACGTTCAGCGGGTTCCGGAGGTCGTGTGAGATGACCTCGGCGAACTCGTCTAAGCGTTCGTTCTGGCGTTCGAGCCGACGCTCGTACTCCGTGAGCTCGGTCACGTCAGTGATCGTCCCGACAACCCGCGGCTCCCCCTCGTCGGTCATGACCTGGGCCTGCTCGCGGACCCAGATCCGCTCCCCGCCGGGTTCGACCGGGTAGGTGAGATCGTAGCCAGTTCCATCGTCGATCGCCGCCTGGATGGCGGTCCTGACCCGCTCGCGGTGATCGGCTGGCACCATCTCGAAGTAGGCGTCGAAGATCGGCTCGACTGCCGACGCGTCGATGCCGAAGACCGCCTCGAAGGTCGGATACCACTGGATCTCCTGGTCCGCCGGCCGCCAGTCGAAGGTGCAGGCGTTCGTCGTTTCGAGGGCGAGCTCGAGCTGATCGCGGACCGTCGCCAGCTGTTCGTTCATCGTCCGGAGTTCCCGTTCGCGATCCTTGCGGTCTGTCACGTCCCGGTACAGCCAGAGGTTCCCCTCGCCGTCCGCCAGGGAGAACGGTACGTAGCCCCGCGAGAGGGTCCGTCCGTCGGCCAGCTGGAGTTCCTCGCCGATGACCGGTTCACGCTGGTCGAGAAGCGTCTCGATCCGCTCGATGAACCCCTGGGGGTCGGCGAACTGCTCGGCGACGTCCTCGGCTGCCTTCGCACAGTCCGTCCCGACGAGCTGGTCACACGCCATCCCGATATCGAAGCAGTCACAGAACGCGGGGTTTGCGGCCATGATCTCGCGGTCGTTCCCCTCGACGAGGACGCCGAAGGGAAGGTGCTCCAGGAGCGCTGACAGCAACCGGTTGGTCTCGGTCAGCTCCCGCTCCTGTTCGTGCTGTTCGGTGACGTCGAAGAACGTCGTGACGAACCGCCCCTCTCCCAGCGGGAACGCGGTGATCGAATAGCGCCGTCCGAGAGACTCCGCGTCGTATTCGAACGCAGTCGGCTCGCCCTCGAGTGCGACCTCCCCGTAGGTCTCGATGAACGTCCGGTCGAGATCCGGCAGGACCTCGGTCACGCGCTTGCCGATGATCTCCGCCGGATCGAGCCCGGTCGCGTCCTCGAAGGCGTCGTTGGCGTCCAGGAAGACGTAATCGACCGGGTCGCCGTCCTCGTCGGTCACGATCTCGTGGAAGGCGATCGCGTTGATCGACTCCTCGAAGAGCCGGCGGTACTGACGCTCCTGTTCGATGCGGTGGAGTGCGTGGCCGATGTCGCCGCCGAGTTCGCGAAGCAGGTTCTTCTCGGTCTTGTCGAAGGGGTCCCGCTCGGCACTGTAGACGTTCAACACGCCGTACTGACGATCCTCGAAGGAGAGCGGGACGGCAGCACTGGCCTGAAAACCGCGCTCCAGGGCCGCCTCACGCCAGGGTTCGAACGCCTCGCTGTCCTCGATCGACTGGGTCACGACGAGGTCGTCCGCAGCGAGCGCTCTGACAGTCGGGCCGCCCCCCGTCGGACCCTCGTCGAGTGTGATCGAGACCTCCGCCAGATAGCCGTCACCGTCCCCACCGCTCGCCCGCGGGACGACAGTCCCAGCTTCCGCGTCGCGCCCGCCGATCCACGCGAACTCGTATGGCGGTCCGTCCGTGATGATCTCACAGATCCGGCTTTCGAGTTCGGCCTGGCTTCGCGACCGGACGAGTTCCTGGTTGACGTCCCGGACGGTACTCCTGATCCGATCGAGGGTGTCCACGCGCTTGCTGGCCCGGTACTGTCCCACTGCGTTCTCGATCCGGTTGGCGAGGACGGTGTACTGTTCGGTCCCACCCGCCTTTTCGAGGTAGTCGGTGACACCGGCGGAAACGGCCTCGCTCGCGATGGACTCGGACCCACGGGCGGTATAAAGGATGAAGGGCAGATCCGGGTACTCCTCGCGGACGGCAGCCAGCAGGTCGAGCCCGTCCAGCCCGGGCATCTCGTAGTCGCTGACGACGCAATCGATCGTCTCGTCGAGCCGTCCGAGCCCCTCGTTGGCGGTGGTCGCCCGTTCGACGACGAACTGATCGGCCTCGTCTTCGAGCATCGTCGCGACGAGGTCGAGGAAGTCGGGTTCGTCGTCGACGTGGAGCACCCGGATCGGCTTGCCCATACTGTCGTCTCGTTCTCACGGAGAAATAAATGTGTGGCATTCACAACCAACGCTCAACTCACGAGAGCAGACGGTAACGATCACACCGGTATCCTCATATCGTCCCCTCACAACCACTTTCACATGGACGTTCACGTCTCCCCGTCGACCGTTACGGGCCAGGTCCAGGCTCCGCCGTCGAAGAGTTACACGCACCGTGCGATCCTCGCCGCCGGCTACGCCGAGGGCGCAACCGTCCGCGATCCACTCGAAAGCGCCGATACCGAAGCCACGATGGGTGCCGTCGAAGCCTACGGCGGCAGCGTCGAACGCGGCGTCGATGCGCTCGAAGTCACCGGATTCGACGGCCGGCCGGCCGTCCCGTCGGACATCGTCAACTGCGAGAACAGTGGGACGACGATGCGACTGGTGACGGCCACGGCCGCCCTCGCGGACGGCATCACCGTCCTCACCGGCGACGATTCCCTCCGCTCGCGGCCGCAGGGACCGCTGCTCGACGCGATCGGGCAACTTGACGGACGTGCCGAGAGTACGCGGGCGAACGGCCAGGCCCCGCTTGTGGTGAAAGGCCCCGTCGACGGGGGCACTGTCTCGATCCCCGGTGACGTCTCCTCACAGTACATCACGGCCCTGCTGATGGCCGGCGCGATCACGGAGGAGGGGATCGAGATCGCCCTCGAAACCGAACTCAAGTCCGCGCCGTACGTCGATATCACGATCGAAGTCCTCGACGCGTTTGGCGTCGACGTCGAGTCGACGGCTGCGGGATTCGACGTTGCCGGTGGACAGACCTACGACCCTGCCGGCGGTGAGTACGCTGTTCCCGGCGACTTCTCGTCGATATCCTACCTGCTCGCGACCGGCGCACTTGCCGCGCCGGATGGCCTGACGGTCACCGGCGCGCGACCCAGCGCGCAGGGCGACTCGGCGATCGTCGATATTCTCGAACGGATGGGCGCGGACATCTCCTGGGATCGGGACGCCGGCGAGATCACCGTCAGCCGGTCGTCTCTCTCGGGCGTCGAGGTCAGCGTCGCCGACACGCCCGATCTCCTGCCGACGATCTCCGTCCTGGGTGCGGTCGCCGACGGTGACACCAGAATCGTCGACTGTGAACACGTCCGCTACAAGGAGACCGACCGCGTCGCGGCGATGGCCGAGGAACTCACGGCGATGGGTGCAAGCGTCACCGAAGAGCAAGAAGTCCTGACGATCCACGGCGACGACACCGACCTCTCGGGGGCGGTCGTCGACGGCCGGGCGGATCACCGGATCGTGATGTCCCTTGCCGTCGCCGGCCTGGTCGCCGACGGCGAGACGATCGTCCAGGGTGGCGAACACGTCGACGTCTCGTTCCCGAACTTCTTCGACGTGATCGAGTCGATCGGCGCGTCGGTTCAACGGGAGTGATTGAGTCGATCGGCGCGTCGGTTCAACGGGAGTGATCGAGCCGATCGGCGGGTCACGTTCATGTGTGGGGCGAGGGAATCTTCTCCCATGAGTCTCTTCGACGGACACGACTCCGAAGCGCCCCCGTCTGAGCCCAGCGTCGTCGATCTGGTCGCGGAACTCG
The DNA here is from genome assembly GCF_000023945.1 of Halorhabdus utahensis DSM 12940. Classification (NCBI taxonomy): domain Archaea; kingdom Methanobacteriati; phylum Methanobacteriota; class Halobacteria; order Halobacteriales; family Haloarculaceae; genus Halorhabdus; species Halorhabdus utahensis. The sequence goes on along the minus strand of NC_013158.1, from coordinate 498,290 downwards.
ACGAACTGGAGGAGACAGTCGACTCGCCCGAGGAACGCGCGAAAGTCGATGTCGTCAGAGAGACCGCGCTCTCGGTGAGTCAACAGGGTGCCTTCGGGCGCGTGATCTCGGGGTTCGACCGCGCCGACGCCTCGGAGGCACTGCTGGGTAGCGTCCTGTTCGGCATCCCGATGTTCGTCGAAGGTGGCACCAGCGAAGTCGGAGCGTATCTCGCGGCCAACCCGCACTTTCTGGTCGGGACGGCTGGGTTCACGTTCGCGCTCGTCTTCGGGATCCTCTACGTCGCCGAGATCCAGGACGTCCGTGTGGTCGACCCGTACTTCGGGTTCATCCCCCAGCGCTTCGCCGGCGTGCTGGTGATCGCGTCGGTGACTGCCCTGATACTGATGACGATGTGGGGTCGACTCACCTGGGACACCCCGCTGGTCGCTGTCGGCGAGCTCGCCGCCGCGATCCTCCCGATGTCAGTGGGTGGCGCGTTGGGTGACATCTTGCCCGGGTCCTGACGACGGGAACGGTCATTCCAATCGCCGCTGCCATTCCTGCACCTCTCCCAGCAGTTCGACGGGCGGGGTCTCCTCGATGTCGAGGGATTCGAGGGCTTCGAGGACCGCCGGAGCGTCCTCGCCGAACTGGTCGACGATCGGACCCGTTCCCCCACCCACCGTCTCGTCGGTGTCGCCCATCTGATCCGCCGGTGGGTCTCCTGTCCCACTGTCGTCCGTGTCCGATTCCCGCAGTTCCCCCGAATCAAGGTCGAAGACGACCTGCCGGGTCTCCTCGCTCGCTCGACCGTTCTGGACGTCGATGGCCTCGTCGGCCCGGAGTTTCCGGAGTACCTCCCGCGCCCGGGAGACGACGGGATCCGGGACGCCTGCGAGGGTGGCGACGTGGACGCCGTAGGAGCGGTCGGCCGGGCCGTCCCGGACAGTCCGGAGGAACGTGACATCGTCGTCGGCCCCGTCGGTGGTGGGCGGGCCGGCATCGTCGCCGTCTGTGCCGCCTGCGGGCTCGTCGACGGCGACGTGGACGTTTTCGACGCCCGAGATGTGATCGGCAAGCGTGGTGAGTTCGTGGTAATGTGTCGCAAAGAGCGTTTTCGGTGACGGCGAGGCCGACTGGGCCGAAGAGAGATATTCGGTCGCCGCCCACGCGATCGAGACGCCGTCGTAGGTCGCCGTCCCGCGACCGACCTCGTCTAGGATGACCAGCGAGTCCTCTGTCGCCGAATGGAGGATGTTCGCGAGTTCCTGCATTTCGACCATGAACGTCGAGCGGCCCTGGGCGAGTTCGTCCAGGGCCCCGACGCGAGTGTATATCCCGTCGACGAGGCCAACCTCCGCCGACCTGGCCGGCACGAACGATCCGATCTGTGCCAGCAGGACGATCAGCGCCGCCTGGCGCATGTACGTCGATTTCCCGCTCATGTTCGGCCCCGTCACGATCAGGAACCGGCGGTCGTCGTCCATCCGGAGGTCGTTGGGCACGAACTCCGTGGTCTGCTCGACGACCGGGTGGCGACCGGCCTCGACGTCGAGCGCCCGCGAATCGCGCAACGTCGGGCGGGTCCAGTCGTTGCGGACGGCGTGGGTGGCGAGTGCCGCCATCACGTCGACCGCCGCGAGGGCCTGGCCGACGCCCTGGAGGAGATCGGCGTGGTCGGCGACCGCTTCGCGCAACTCCTCGAAACACTGGCGTTCGAGGTCGTGGCGACGCTCTTCGAGCCGGAAGATCTTCCGTTCGCGTTCGGTCAACTCCGCGATCGTGTAGCGCTCGGAGTTTTTCAGCGTCTTGACGTTCTCGTAGTGGTCGGGGACTTTCCCGGTCTCGCTTTTGCCGACCTGGATGTAGTAGCCGTCCGTCTTGTTCCGGTCGACCGAGAGGTGGGTGATGCCGTGCTCGCGCTGCTCGCGCTCGGGCAGCGTCTCGATCCATTCAAGTGCTGTTTCGTGCTCGTCGATAACCTCGTCGAGTTCCGCGTCGTATCCTTCGCGAATGATCCCGCCTTCGGTGATCGTCCCCGGCGGATCATCGACGATCGCCGCGTCGAGGTCGGCCGCGAGAGTCGCGACGGCGGCGGGATCGGGTTCGTCGAGCCACGTCGAGAGGGGCGATTCGGCCAGCGTCGGTGTCTCGCGAACGATGGCCCGAACTGTCTCGAACAACTCCAGTGTGTCGACCGCGGCCCGGAGGTCGCGGGCGTCGGCGCTCCCCGAGGCAGCCTTACTGGCGAGCCGTTCGAGGTCGTAGGCGTCCCCGAGCACGTCACGGAGGCGTTCGCGGGCCATCGCTTCAGTCGCGAGCGCTTCGACGCTGTCCCCCCGCCGGTCCAGCGTTTCCCGCGATCGTCGAGGGCGCTGGAGCCACGCGCGCAACGTCCGGGTCCCCGCGCTCGTGACGGTGTGGTCGATCGTATCCAGGAGCGACCCGGTACGCTCCCCCCGCATCGTCTCCGTGAGTTCGAGGTTGCGCTGGGTCGTCGCGTCGAGTTCGACGTGGTCGCTCGCGCCGTAGCGCTGGAGGCGAGTCATCGACGCGAGCACGCCCTGGCCAGTCTCCTCGACGTAGCTGAGGACAGCCCCGCCGGCCGCGATGGCCGATTCGGCGTCCCCGATCCCAACGCTCTCGATGGTCTCGGTCCCGAACTGCTCGCGGAGTCGGTGACGGGCGCGGCCGGGCGCGAACGCCTCGGTCGCGTGCAGCGAGACGCTCGCGTCCGTCCGTTCCCGGAGTCGTTCGATCATTTCGTCGTCGGCCCGAACAGTCGGCCCGGGCAGCACCTCGGCCGGGTCGAAGCGGTAGAGTTCGCTGAAGACGGCGTCGCGGTCGGCGACCTGCGTCACGAAGAACTCGCCGGTCGTCACGTCGGCGAACGCCAGTCCCCACGCCTCGCCCTCGACGATCGCCGCGAGATACCGGGCCCCTGCGTCGGTCGTGGACAGCAACGTCCCTGGCGTCACGATCTTCTCGACCTTGCGGGCGTGGCCGTCGTCCGTCTCGTGTTGGTCCGCGACTGCCACGTGGTATCCGCGTTCGACCAGTGCCGTCAGGTACGGTGTGAGTTCGTTGACGGGCACGCCGGCCATCGGATACGACGAGCCGTGGCTGGACTTCTGTGAGACCTGGAGGTCGAGTTCGTCGGCCACTGTCTCTGCGTCCGCACCGAAGAACTCGTAGAAGTCCCCGACCTGCATCGCCAGTAGATCGGCGTCAGCCCCGTCCTTCAGCGAGAAGAACTCGCCGACGATCCCCGTCGCTTCAGTCATGTTCCTCCCTGGGTGCGAAGCGGGTTAAAACGCTACGGGACGCGATTGGGCGAACGGCCATCGGACTCAAATACTCTGGTCTGTTACTATTTGACATGCACAGCCGGCAGGTCATTGCCGCGGCGATTCTCGCGGCGGTCGTGATCGGGACGTTCGCTGGCGTCGGTGTCGCGGGAGCGGTCGCTGGCGAGGATGCCGCGATGGCGACAACCACCTGGGAAAACGTTACCATTACGCAGGAATACCGTTTGCAACCTGATGAGCCCGGCCAGATAGAGGTGACAGCGACTGTCTCCTTCCCGGACATCGCCACCGAGTTCGAGATGGCTGTCCCCTGGCAGGGGACCGTCACGGACACCGATGGGTTCGAATCGACCGTGGGGAGACGATACGAGTGGACCGGCGAGATGGACGAGGCGACGATTACCTACGATCTAGACGCCAACGAAACGGCACAGGGAACCGGTCCCGAGCCAGGTAGCGGGCGATTTCTGTACGCCGACACGGGCGCGTGGGCCCTCGTCCGACCGCCGGATCTCGAATTCATCAGCGGCAGATTCGATGCGACTGACAACGATGTCGATGTCGGAATCGACCGCCGACGTACCGTCGCCGGCGAGGGTGCTGTCGGTGACCTCCTTGCCTTTCTCGGGCCACACGAGACCTACACCCGCACAGCCCACGGCCAGACCTTCGAGTTGGTCGTTCCCGAGGCGGCCTCGTTGACAGCCGAACCAGACGCCGTCCTCGCCGCTTTTGCGAACGCCTCCGACGCACTCCGGGTCGGCGATCGTGACGATCGCGTCTTCACTGTGGCGGCCCCGACATCGGTGGACTGGGCGGTGCTGGGGTTGCAGACGTGGGACAGCGACATGTGGGTTGAAGCGACCGAGCCGATCGAGACCGCCGACAACACCTGGCTCCACGAGTACGTTCACTCCAGACAGCAACTCAACACGACGAACGAAACGCAGTGGCTGATCGAGGCGACCGCGACCTACCACGCCGCCGAACTCGCCCTCGACGGTGGCCTCACGGATTTCGACGGCTTCGAGGAGCGACTCGCCCGCGGCACCATTGACCGATACCGCGACGTCGTCCTCGCCGAGCAGGCGACCTGGACCGACCTGGCCGAATACGACAAGGGCGGGCTAGTGATCGGCGAACTCGACAGGCAGATCCGGCTCGCGACGAACCGCTCGCAGACCTTCGAGACTGTCTTTGGCGACCTCAACGACGATACCACAATCGAGCACGAGCAGTTGCTCGAACGGCTCGAATCGGTCGCCAACGGGACGGTCGCGTCCACTGGCGATCGATACCTCACGAGCGACGCGACGCCGTCGACCTGGACCCGTGCCCAACACGAGGCCGCGTTCGGCTCGACGCCGGCTGCATTCACGTACGAACTCGCGTCGGCATCGGCGTCCTATCGCATCGAGGGACCGTACCGGAACGTCTCGACGGACGACATCGATCGACTGGCCGCCGGGGAGACGCTGGTCGTCCCGGTTACCGTCACGAACATCGGCGGGTCGGCCGGGACCTACGATATCGCTCTCAGCGTCGAGGAAACTGTCGTTGCACGGGCAACTGGGACTCTCGACGGGAACGAATCGACGACGATCTCCCTCCCCCACACGTTCGAACAGCCAGGGACGTACTCGGTCAATATCGGTGCCAGCAGAACTACCATTCAGGTGTCCGATCCGGGCAGTGCCGTCGTCGAATCGATCGCTGTCGATCGCGCCACTCTCGATGCACCGGGGACCGTGACGCTTTCGGCAACTGTTCGTAACCGGCAGGACTTCCCGGCGACGGCATCGGTCTCCTTCACGCAGAACGGCGCGACTATCGGCGATGGTTCCGTTTCGCTGGCCCCCAACGAGAGTCGTACGGTCACGAGGAGCGTCACGCTTTCGGAAGCAGGCCGATACGAACTCGGCGTGAACGGCCGGACGACGACGGTCGTCGTGGATCCCCCCCGGTTCACGTACGCTGTCGACGAGACGACTGAGATCACCGTCGACGGGGAGTACCGGACCCTTTCGACGACTGAGGTGCCGCCGCTGGTCGTCGGTGAGGCGGTGCGGATCCCGGTGGCCGTCACGAACGACGGCGGCCTGACCGGTGAGTACACGGCGAACCTTTCGATCGACGGCGACGTCGCCACACGATCCCAGGGCGAACTCGCCGCCGGCGAATCGACCACGGTCACGCTTGAACATCGGTTCCGGCAGCCTGGATCGTATCGGATCAGTGTCGGCGACATGCAGACGGTCGTCCAGGTACGCGACCCCGCGACACCGGTCGTCCGCAGGCTCGATCTCGACCCGCCGGCGCGTTCGGAACCCGGCAACGTGACCGTCACGGCCACCGTTGGCAACGGCGCACCGGTCCCGGCTGCGGGGGAGATCCGCTTCATTCGCGATGGGACAACCGTCGGGGTCGAATCCGTCTCGCTGGCCGTCAACGAGACGCTGACTGTCTCGAAGACAGTTGCACTGCCGCGCCCGGGTCAGTACAGGATCAGAGTGGATAACGTGACTGCGTCGGTCGAGGTCGAACCGACTGCGGACGCCGCGTCGGACACTGTTGAGGACAGGGACTCATCAACGGCCACCGCAGCCTCCGAGGTATCGACAGCCACCGATGCGGCCGAGCCGACGGCGGCCGCCGGCCCTGGATTTACCGCCGTCACCGCGTTTCTCGTGGTCGTCGTCGCCGTGTTTGGATTTACGCGGCGGTAGCGAGACTCATCACCCGACAGCGTCGAGCAGTCGTTCCGTTCGCGTTCGCAACTCGGCCGGGCTGGCCGCCACCACAACCGTTGCCGGCGCACGCCCGTCACCACCCGGATCGACGACTGCGGCTGGATCCTCTCCAGCAGCGAATCCCGGTTCGATACCGGATTCGAGCGTCGGTCGCCGGTCGAGGTGGACGACATCTCCATCGAGTCCATCGAGTGCCTCGGCCATCGCATCGTCGTACCGCCAGTTGACGGCGAACCGGGCCGCGGGGGCCACTTCCCGGACGTCCAGCAGATATCGCGCGACGTGACTCGACGCGCCGAAGCGGACGCCGCGGTTCGGTCGAACGCCATCCATTGTCCGCGTGATTCGTCCCTCGACGGCCGCCACTTCCCCTGGGTGCTCTCCGAATTTCGTCGCACCGACCACGTTCGTCCCGACCGCCGGAACGAGCGTCGAGACGTCTCCCTCGATGGCCTGCCCTCTCCCGACGAACTCGGAGACGAGCCGTTCGACTGTCTCGGCTGTCTCTGTTCTCTCAGCACGCTCGCGCGCTTCGACGAGATGATGGACCGCGCCCGGTCCCTCGCCCACGTCGAGATTGTACCGGACGGCCCGGGCGAGCAGGTCGATCCCGGCGCTCACGCTGTCGGCCAGCGCCTCCCCGTGAGCGAGGTGGGTCGCGATCGCCGCCGAGAGCGTACAGCCCGAGCCATGGGTCGCGTCGGTGTCGACCCGTTCGTGGCGGAATGTCCTGACGCGATCGCCGGTGACCAGTACGTCGATGACGTCCTCCCCGGCGATGTGTCCCCCTTTGATCAGGGCGGCGTCGGCACCCATCTCGACGAGCGCCTCACCGGCCTCGACCGCCGTCGCCTCGTCCGTCGGTTCGATCCCCGTGAGGACGGCCGCCTCGTCGGCGTTCGGCGTCACCAGCCTCGCCTCGGCAACGAGGCGCTCGTAGGCGTCTTCGCCGGCGGGTTCGAGCAACCGATCACCCGATGCGGCGACCATGACCGGGTCGACGACCAGTTCGGGCAGGTCGCCGGCGTACCCAACGACTGTCTCGATCACGTCGGCGGTCGCAAGCATGCCAGTCTTGACCGCCCTGACGTCGAAATCCCCGAGAACGGCCTCGATCTGGGACTCGATCTGTTCGATCGGGAGCAGGTGACTCCCCTGGACGCCGGTCGTGTTCTGAGCAGTGACGCTCGTGATCGCGCTCGTACCGAACCCACCCGTCGCCTCGATGGTCTTGAGGTCGGCCTGGATCCCCGCCCCGCCACCGGAGTCACTTCCAGCGATCGTCAGCACGGTCGGCGGGTCGTGTGGTGCCTGGTTGCGCGTCATGAATCCCCTTATTCACGTGTTGTATAAAGTGATGATGTTATGGTGGCTGCTCCGTTCGGAGACTGTTGACATGGTCATTGCTCCGTTGGGCGACTGCTGGTATCGTGGTTGGCCCGTTGGCCGACTACTGGTTCGGCTTTTGGCCCGCTGGACGACTATTAGTTGTTCTCGGCGTCGGCCGATTCACAGATATCCAAGCGGTTCGAGGCGGTTCTCGATGGTCTCCTTCGGCGGGCTGTCGCCGTTCGATTTCGATTTTGACGGCTCCGCCTCTTCTTCCCGATCCAGTTCCCTGAGCAATTGCTCGAGAGCGAATGCAGCGTACCCGTCGACGGTATCGAACTGCGTCCGGGAGAGCCGCTGGGAAATGGCCTCGGCGGTATCCTCCGGGACCTCAATGGTGCGGGTCGGTTGATCGGTTGTTCGGTCGCTCATGGTCGACTCTCCCGTGGATCGGATGCTGATTCGAGGATCGTTTCGACGATCCGGTCGGTCACGTCCGGCTGTTCGGCGAGCAGTCGCTCTCGTCGCTGCTGCCAGTCGATGCAGTCGATGCCGAACGAAAGTATCTCCTCGACGGCTTCGAGGGCACGGTCCGCGTCTGCATAGGACCGCAAGAGGTCATAGCGATCCTCGAGCGCTCGAAACACGTGCTCGTCGTCCTCGCCGACCATCGTGTTCGTTCTGATCGCGGGCGTCCCGAGTACCGCTGCCTCCGTCGACATCGTCCCTGAGTCACCGACGTAGAGGTCGGCGTAGTACAGGACGTGATGGATGTCGGCCGGCGGAATCGTGAGGCGGTGCCGTTCGAGGTCCGATGGCAGGTCGCCTTCGGCCGAGATATACACCGCCCCATGCTCTTTGAGCCGCTCGATCAGTCGTCGAACGGTCGCCGGGCCGAGTCCAGCGTGGCCCGCGTCGTGATACGCGTCCCAGCCGGACACCCGGACGACGAAGTATGGATCGCCCGGATCGATATCGTTCGCGGCGAGCACGTCCCGATCCGGCTCGAAATACGCCGGGTGCAGGTACGCCAGTTCCTGAAAGTCCAGCGGCCGTCGCTTCTCGTCGGCGATGGGCAACTCGAAGCTGTCGGGCACACAGATCGTATCGACGAACGGCAGCGTCACACTCTGGTGGATTCGACGGATGAACGGTCTGTCGACGTACGTATCGCTCACGACGACGTGTCGACAACCGAGAAGCGCCGAGACGTGTGCCGGGACTGGGCCGAGTCGACTGACGAGAACGTCCGGTCCGAAGCGGCGGGCGAACGAGAGCAGCCGCACCTCGCGGGTCAGTGTCTCCCACACGAGTGAGAGCGTGGAATCACCACGCCTGGAGAGCGACACGTGATCGATCCCGTAGGCCTCGAGTAGCTCGTTCGTGACTTCCTTCTCGCGGGAGGTTACGAACGTCTCGTGACCTCGCTCGCCGAGCTCCCGGATCGCGTTGCGAAACAGGTGTACCTGCGCGGGATGCCCGACGTCGAACAGCACACGGAGCGACGTGTTCCGGGTCGAACGGGCGCTGTCGGTGTCGGGCGCTGGGCTCGTGGCGGGCCGGGTCGTTCTCACGGCCATGGCCCACCGATCGTGTACACCGGCGCGTCGACCTCCTCTGTGTCGATGGCTGCCCGGCCGTCGAGGATCGGCGCGTCGAAGGTATCCCACTCTAGGGTCGTGAACTCATCGTGCGGTGTCGCGAGCACGACCGCATCAACCGACCGATCATGGGCTTCCTCCAGCGTGAGCGGTTCCACAGTGTCAAGGGCGCTCCAGTCTTCGATCAGCGGGTCGACGGCGTACACTGTCGGGCCCATCTCTGCGAGATGCCTGGCGAGCGGGATCGACGGCGTGTTCCGGAGTTCCGCGATGTTCGCCTTGTAAGTCATCCCGAGCAGGAGTACGCGCGCCTCGTCGGGTTCGACGCCCTCGGACTCGAGGATCGCGTCGGTCAGCGAGGCTGTATAGGCCGCCATGTCGTCGTTGCGTTCGCGTGCCGTCGAAAGCAACGAGGCGTCAGCATCGAACTGACCGCTGAGGAAGTGTGGGTAGACGGGGATGCAGTGCCCGCCCACGCCCGGCCCAGGATCGTGAATGTCACAGAACGGCTGGGTGTTGGCCACGTCGATCGCCTCGTTGATGTCGATGTCCATCTCCTCGGCGAAGACCGCGAGTTGGTTGGCGATCGCAATGTTGACGTCGCGGTAGACTCCCTCGAACACTTTGGTTGCCTCGGCAGTGGTTGCGTCCGTCGTCGTGACCACGTCATTCGACGATATCTCGTCGTAAATGAGGGCGGCCGCTCGCGTACTCTCGTCGTCGATCCCGCCGACGACTTTGGGGTGTGTTCCTCTGACGTCGGCGAGCGCCTGGCCGCTCACGGTCCGTTCTGGACAGGCCGCGACGCCGAACTCCCCGTCCGAAAGGCCACTCGTTTCGAGGAGCTTCGGCAGGAACCGATCGACTGTCGTCCGTGGCGGCACGGTCGATTCGACGATGACGAGGTCCCCCGGCGAGAGCCCGGTTCCGACTGTCTCGACGACGTCATCCATGATCGAGAGATCCGGTTCGTCGTCGTCAGTCAGCAGTGTCGGCACCATGAGCACGTGCACGGCGGCCCGCTCAGCGGCCCCCTCCCCGTCGGTCGTGGCCTCCAGTGCGCCCGACTCGACGACCTCGGCGACGAGGTCCGGGAGTCCCGGCTCACGTTTGATCGGGGACTGTCCGCCGTTGATCGTTTCGACGACGGACGGATCGACGTCGACACCGACCGTATTGCCGGTGACGTCCGCGTAGACCGCGGCGAGCGGGACGCCCATCTTGCCGAGCCCGTAGACCGCAACCGGTACATCCCCGCCCGTGAAGGCCGCCCGCTGGGTAGCCTCATCCTCGGACGCATCGTACAATCCGTCACGAGGGCGCGTCTCCCGGGACACGCGGCTATCGTGCTGGGTCACGCGCTCGTCACCTCCGTGGCGGGAGTGAACGCCAGTGACTCGATGCGTTCGATGATCTCCAGTACGTTGAGGGCGTCCGCCGCGGTGACCGTCGGTTCGGTCCCGTTCGTCACCGCGCCCGCAAATGCCGAGAGCTGGGCTTTCAGCGGCTCGCCGTTCTCGACCATCGGCCGCTCGACGACGCTCTCGTGTCGGTAGCGGATGTCACCGTCCGACTCGACGAACTCGGGGAGTGATCGACGATGAATCTCGACCGTCTGGCTGATGAAGTCGACGTTGACACGGCACGATTCTGCCGTGATCGAGAGCTTCCGCACCTTCTCCTGTGTGAGCCGGCTCGCGGTCACCGTCGCCACAGTCCCGTTTTCGAACTCGAACTGGGACGTGGCGTGCTGGTCGTCCCGGGCGACTGCCGACAGCGACTCGATTGACTCGTCCACGAGCGACAACAGAATGTCGACGTCGTGAATCATGAGGTCCATCACGACGTTGTCCTCGTTATCACGGTCGAGTGGCGGACCGAGTCGATCGATGTCGATCGACACGATGTCCAGATCCGGCACGATGTCGGCGAGGACGGCGACCGCCGGATTGAATCGCTCGATGTGACCGACCTGAAGCGTCACACCGGCCTCGCGGGCTTCCTCGGCGAGATCGTGCCCGAGTTCCCGATCGTCGACAAAGGGCTTCTCGACGAGGACATCGACTCCGTGCTCGATGGCTTCTCGAGTGGTTTCGGCATGATACGGCGTCGGCACCGCGACCGAGACGACGTCAGCCCTGTTCAGCAGGGCCGATCGATTCATCGGCTCGACGCCGTACTCGTCGGCGATGCGGGACGCACGATCGTCGTCGGCGTCCGTCACGCCGACGAGTGTGGTGTCTGGCAGTTCACTGTACACCCGGGCGTGGTGTTGGCCCATACTCCCCACACCGATCACGCCCGCAGCGAGAACGTCGTCAGTCACGCCACCACCTCCGATGACGGCTGTGCGGATTGCAGGACGCTGCAGCACGCCCTCAGCCCCATCGCCGTCGAAACGGCGTCGCTCGGAGACAGCGTCGTCTTTGCAGGGTCAGTCACCGACATCGATACTCGTTCGGGAGGCGAAACTGGTTCAGTCACGAGGATGAATCCATTTGGGAATATGATTGTTATTCTCAGCTTGCGGGCGGTAAGCAATGTCTGACGACATCAATGGCTGGCGAAAATGCAGATTGATAAATTAGCGGATGGATGTGGACTGATTGCCCTGCATGCAGCCGATTTGACCTGTGAGTTACTGACAGATATGGCCATTTACCGACTGTTCAAGGATCGAAATGATTGGTTTACCCGCTGTGAGTATCGGTCGTGTCTCGGGCAACGGCCGTCCGAATCGTCTCGACGACAAGTCGCCTGTCTCTCTCGTCGACGTATGGGTGGGTTGGGAGCGTGAGGATGTGCCGCTGGAGTTTCCCGGCACCGGGGAACGATGTGGGATCGATCATGGGCCAGTCATACAGCGTCGTGGCCTGTATTCCAGCCTCGTTGAGCGCCTGGCCGATCCGATCGCGAAGCGGTTGCGTCTCGGCAATTAGCGGGAATCTGACGTACTGATGTCTGGTGAGTCCGCCGATCGGGTCGATACTCCTCACCTTCGGGCAGGTCGACAGCGCTTCGGTGTAGAACTGTGCCGTCTTCGCGCGCTGCTCCCGATTGTCTTCGAGGCGGTCGAATACGCGGCTGGCGATCGCGCCCTGGAAATCGGACATTGTCGCAAACGGCGGGTCGTATTCGACTGCAAATTTGGATTCTGGATGCGTCGTGGGTCGCCAGTTCAGCCGTCCGAATCGGTCGAGCCATTCTTTCGCCCGCGTGTAGGCGTAGTACCGGCGTGGCCGGGATAGGAGCGCATAGCCGGTGATTGCGCCGACGTTGGCCCTGGTCCGGGAGCGTCCTTGATCGCTAAAGGCGAGATCAGGATTTTGACTGAGTATCATTCCGCCACCGACCGGAATCGGCTTTCCCTGCTGGAAGTTCAACACCGCACAGTCGCCGAACGTGCCCAGGCGCTGTCCCTTGTATTCAGTCCCTGGCGCGTAGCCGAGCGCCTCGATGAGAAAGACGTCCCGATCCGAACACGTCTCCGCAAGGGTCTCCATCGGTGACGTGTATCCAAGGACGTTGACGGCGACGACGGCGAGTGTGTGTTCAGTGACCGCCGCTTCGATGGCGGAGGGGTTTGCAGCGAGAGTGGTTGGATCGACGTCATACCGAGCCGCTTCGAGACCGACACCTTCGATCGTCTCGGGGAAGTCCGGACTGCAGAACGCGGGAATGAGGACCTCGCGACACTCGTCTGGCGTATTGGCACGCAGTTCGTGAACGCAACTGGCAAGCGCGCGGCGGTAGGACGTGTACGTCGCGGACGTATCGGCGTCGAAAAACGCTTCCATATCCCGTTGGAACCCGTCACGTGCCTTTCTTCGTATACTGTCGAGGAGGCCGCTGCAGACGTCTCGTAACGCAATCGGCGTTATGGCCGGTGGAACTAACCGCCATCGGCGGGGTCGTTCCACGCGATCGTCCTCGACACCGTCTTCCAGCCGGTTGATCGTCCGTGCGTCGTGCTGTTCCATCTATTCACATGGGCAGACGGACTGTTTACAAGGGTATACTCTTCTTACTGGGGTCCTAGGCAGTTCACCAGCACCCAACTTCTCGTGATCCCGTCCGTCCAGGGAGGCACTTCGCCGCAGGAGTCGTCCGACGGTGCTTCAGTGGGAATCCCTGGTCACTCGAACGTCTGTGAGCAGACTCGATAACTGTCCGACGATCGGCAGATTTATCAACCAGACTTCCTTAAACAGTTACACGCTGGGGGAATAGAGTTTGAAGGCAGGGGTCAGTCGATGATTTGGGGGACCAATCCCGTAGATATGTTGCATTCACGCCGATACAAACGGTATCAACACACCACCAATCTGCGTTGAGCCGTAAAAACTCTCTTTCCAGTAAGTAAGTGATGCTTAACTATGGTACAACAGAAGGGGGATCCTACTGACGAGCGGGGGACTGACACACGAGAGAGAACACTCAGTCGTCGCCGGCTATTGCAGCTTTCCGGCGGCGGGCTTGTCGCTTCCACGGTCGTCATGTCTCGCGGTGACGCCCAGGAGCAATCAGATCGACTCGAGATCGTCGCTCCGGAAGGGATAGACATCCAGTATCAATTCACCTGTGGCGACACTGTCGCGTTGCTCGAGGAAAACAGCGTGACTGACGCTGAGACGTACGAAGAACACATCCAGAAGAACGACGACGGGATGTGGAAGGTAACCGGATCGACCGCCGATGGATACGCAGATGCGTTCGAACTCGACGGCGACGTTCACTCCTTTCAGGTTGACGGTGGCGATTATCAACTCTACCGAAACGGTAATGCGATCTCGCGTGAGGAACTGGTCGAACCGCCGACCAGGCGACTCGAGATCACGACGCCGCCGGACGGCTCTGTCACGTACTCGTTACGGACGACGGGCGAGATCTTCAGGGTGATCAACGACACCGATCTCACCGCGGAGACGAGCAACGAAGACGTCGCAAAAAACGACGACGGAACCTGGACGGTGACCGGTCGGACGGGCAACGGTTACGGCGACACGATCGAGTTTCTCGGTAACGTCGTCGAGTTTACGCCACTGGAGGGGCAGTTCTCGCTCTCGCTCGACGGGCAGACGGTCTCGACGTATGAACTGGCCGGAGTGAACCTGCCGGAGCATAGCTATTCATTCGAGGGGACCGGCGACACCCCGGCAGAGTATTATCTCGAAGTCCAGGACGGTGGCGATCTCATCGCCTCGACGAAAGACGGCGCAGTCATCGAATCGGATTTTCACTGGATCAGCGACGACGGGACCAGAGCGGCCGGCCGTGTCGACCCTGGGGAACGTCACGCTTACCGATTCGACAATCTGGTTGTGGACGTTACCATCGACGGCGATGCGAGCGCGTTCGTCGACGGCCGTCCCTCGGATCTCAGTCGATACCCACAGGCGGGTGCCGCGGGAGACGATTGGAAACACGGCTTCCCCTGGCAGCAGGGAGCTGATGCAACAACGCTGGGTGGCGGAGCGGGATATGTGGACACGATCAGCAAAGCTGCCGCCGACACCGTGGCCAGAACACGTGGCGGACTAAAGCGAGCGCTCGCGAGTGCGGCGTCGGGTGACGTCGTGTTCCTGGCCAATGACATCAACCTCGGCAGGACCGAACTCACCGTTCCGCCCGGCGTCACCCTTGCGAGTGATCGGGGCGTCGATGGGTCGCCCGGGTCACTGATATACACTAACTGGACAGGGACCTGTCAGATTCGCGCCCAGGAGCGCTCACGCGTCACCGGGATCCGGCTGCGTGGACTGCATCCGGGTCAGACAGTCACGGAATCGAATCCGATCGATTTCGCTGCCCCGGAATTTGCCATTCAGTGCGAAGGTCGGGACATCGAGATCGACAACTGTGAGTTATGGGGTCACGCCAATCGGGCCGTCCACGTCAACGAAAACGCGCCGAACGCACACGTCCATCACAGCTATATCTACGACAACAACGCCCAAGGACTGGGATACGGTGTCGCGATGGAGGCCAATGCCCTGGTCGAGTACAACTACTTCAACAATAACCGTCACAGCGTCTCGGCGGCCCCGTCGACGAGTTATATCGCCCGGTACAACCACTTCGGGCCCAAAAGCGTCCGACACATCATCGACGCGCACGACCCCTACAGCGGCACCGCTGTCTGGGAACACAACATCGTCGAGAACGACGAGCCCCGGACAGCGGATGGCGAGCCGAACTGGGGGTGTGCTGGCTACGGCAACGGCATCACGGCAGACGGACGTATCACCATCCGTGACAACTGGTTCTTCCTGAAAACCCACGCGTTCCAGGACATCCCAGGCCAGGCCCCCGTCGAGAACGACGGCAACTTCTACGGCTCCGAACGGGCCCACGACCCGTCAGCAGTCATCCCTGGTCACCCGGGCATGGGCGACCGGCCCTGGGACTGATTGCTCCGGACTCGCTTACATACCATCCGTCGTGTAGACTGTTCCTCGCTTTACGATCTCGACTGCGGCAAGCGGAAACGACTCCGGTGGTGCTGGCGGATCGAACAGTCCCCTGACGAGCCCGACGACGCCGACTGCTTTTGCCAGGAGTATCCGGATGGCATCCCGGACGCCGAGCCGAACGGTCAGAAGTACCACAGCAAGGGTCGAGAATCCGAGCCACGACAGCAGTATCAACGGAAACAGGATCGAGACGACGCCGGCACAGAGCCACGCGAGCAGCGCCAGCCGATATCTGATCCGAGAGAGGTGCTTCGCGAGTAGCTGTTTCGAACCGGCCGACCTTCGCAACGCCTGTCCGGTGCCGAACGTGTAGCCACGTCGCCACCGTCGCAGGATTTCCGGGGCAGAAGCGGTTCGAGGCGGGTGGTCCCCGGCCACTTCCGGGAGACGTCGCAGTTCGTACCCTGCGGCGGACAGTTCGAATCCCAGGTGGATGTCCTCGAGGGACTGCAGGTACGGATCGAACCCGCCCACTGCATCCAGTGCCTCGGCCCGATACAGCGCAACTCCACGGACAGCCTCGACGTGTGTTGTCGTCTCGATAGCCGACGGCGTATTGAGGTGCCCGTCAACGGCTGCGACAGTCGGCTGCGCATCGAGCACGTCGAGTGCCCGTCCGAGCCACTCGGCGTGAATCACCATGTCACCGTCGACGAACAGCACGCGCTCGCCGCGAGCGATCTTCGTTCCCACGTACCGGCCTGCGCCCGGCGTCGTGAGCTCGTCATCCGCGATCCGAGCGACCGTAATCGGGTACTCGGTAGCGATGTCGACGGTCCCATCCGTCGAGTTCGAATCGACGAGAATCACCTCGAAGTCGACCCGGTCGCGACACGACGAGATGACCGATTCGATACACGCTTTGATCCGATCCGCTTCGTTGTAGGTCACGATCACGACCGAGAGTTCGATCGGCCCCGTCGAGCGACCCGTCTCTCGTTGTACCGTTGCGTCGGCGGCCGCGGTACTGTGGATTCCGTCGTTGACATTCCCCACCTGGACGCTCATCCTCCGAAACAGGGGCCGTCGGGTTCTTGGTTATGAATCGGCTACTCCGGCGACCGCGGTACAGTGGCGGGCTACGGCGGGTGAATGTCGAATGGAAGGGGCACCTGTTCGAGAATTTCGAGGACCTCATCGACGTCGATTGCCCGTGTCACCAGCGCGATAGCGGCGAAAACCACGAGGCCGAGTACCGGAACCACGACCAGTGAGACGATGTCGCTGCCGATGAGGCTGTCGGCAAGGAAGATCGTCACGCCAGTAGTTATGGTAGTGAGAGCGATCCGAACTGGGCGGAAATCAACTAACGGATCGTATCCGGTGCGTCTCGCAGCCCACACGAGCAACACGAACATCGAACCATAGGAGACGCTGGTTGCTGTCGCCGCCCCGTTTAGCCCGAAGAGTGGGATCAAGGCGCCGTTCAGGACGACGTTGATCGTCGCGGCCGCACCGGTGGCGAGGATGAGCGTCTTGAGTTCCCCGGAGCCCTGACAGATCGCCAGAAGCGGTCGTGCAATCGCGAACCCCACGGCTCCCGGAAGCAACAGGAGGAGCGGCACGGTGCTTACCATGAAGGCTTCGCCGTAGTAAAGCGGCACGACGCGATGAGCGAGCGTGGCAAGCCCCACAGCCATGAGGAGAATGAGCAGCGTCGTATAGCGGGTGATCCGTCCGGCGAGTTCGGTAATCTGCTCGTATCGTTCCTCGCTCCAGAGACTCGAACTCGAATGCAACAGGAGGCTCTGGAGGACGATCGGGACGATCCAGAGGTACTCTGCCAGTGCCAGCGCGGCCTTGTAGTAGCCCGTCGCCTCGTCACCGACTACCGTTCGGACCATGATGATATCGACGTGAAACAGCGACATCACGAAGAGCACGAGCACGACGTTGAGTACGTTAAAGGAGAGAAATTCCCGGTAAGAGACTGTCCGCGGAAACGAAAACAGTTTCCGGACGGAGATCCGCGTCACGATGGCGTATCCACCGACGAGTGCGACGAGCGCGTTTGCGACGATGTGTCCGAACAACATTCCGAAGACGCCCAGCCCTGAGAGGACGAGCGCGATACCGACGACGACGGTGACTGATTTCTTGAGGACTTCGAGCGGCCCCTTGATGTGTTCGAGTCCGAAGCCAAGGACGGTGTGCATCGCAAGGCCGCGGAACTGACCGACGACGATGAAGCCGGCGAGTACGTAGAAGTAAAACGAAAATCCCTCGCCGAAGGTAGCTCCAACACCCAGCCACGTCACGATCACGAGGATGACGCTCCCGGCAAACGCTAACAGCAACGCCAGCACCAGGTAAAACTGCAGGACACGTTCGATCCAGTCGTCGTCCTCGCGGTCCTCCGCGACGAACTTCTGGACACCCTCGGTGATTGCCGCGCTGATCGGGATCATGTACAACGAGTACACCGAGAGCAAGACGGCGTAGTCCCCGTAGCGGCCGGGGCCGAGCAGTCGCACGATGATCGGCGTCGAAATCACCGCGATCACTGTCGTCATCACTTTCGGCCCGAGCAGGGAGAGAAACCGGCGAAAGAGACGCGTCGTTCCGATCACGGTAGTCGGCCCCCGGGATTCACACACCGCCGTATCGGCCAGGACAGTCGTAGCCGGATCTCTCCGAGAGGTCCGACGGGTGAACGCTGGCTGGCAGCCGGCACGTGGAACCTCCTACTGACACTCACTCGTGGCTCTGGACTATCTCGTCGCGTGCCACGCGTAGTTATTGGTTGTTTACTACCCCACTCGGCACGGGGATTCTCCGGTCGCCTCACAGTGATCCAGCCAGTATTTTCTCACGGTGTTCGTCGACCGATCTGTCTTCGAACGGGACGACGCCGAACGGCTTGGCGCGGAATTTTGGACTATTGGGCGGCAATAAGACGGATTTCCTGGATCGGCGACCGGTGGTAGGCCGTCGTTTACTCGCATCGCATCCGAGGTTTCGTCGACCTCCTCGCATGTATCCGATCGAATCCGGGTTTCGAACCGCCAGTCACCCGTCCTGCCGTCGCCCTTGCTGGCAAGGTTGCGCGCTTGCTCGAGTCGCCGTTCCCATCGGTGCTGCATCGTCCGATCAGAGGATATCGAGGAGCGCTTCGAGGTGCGGTATCTCACGATCGGGTACCGCCGCGTCGGTCTTCGGTTCGAGGTCGCTGTAGCGGCCGCGACGGAGTCGAACCGTCGTCATCCCGAGATGGTTGGGATTTTCGAAATCGAACCGCGGATCGTCTCCGACGTACACTGCAGCGTCGGCCGACACCGAGAGTGTCGAGAGGACCCGCTCGAACGGCTCGGATTCGCGCTTGGACGACTCGATCGTTGGTGTGACCACCACTGCGTCGAAGTACGATCGGATGCCGAGGCGACGGAGTTTGGCGTGACCTCCACGCCCGTCCGTGATGAGTCCCAGTCGGTAGCCCTCGCTTAATGTCGAGAGGACCGGCTCCGTCTCCGGATACGGTGACAGCGGTGTATTTGCGTCGTGGTAGGCATCGACGAGGTCGTCGACCAGCTTCGAGTTGCGGTCGTGGCGGTCGAGCAGTTGGTCGAACGTCCCGTCGGTGATCCCCTCGGTGAAGTACAGCCGCAGCAACTCCTCGTGTACCTCCTCGCCGGTCCGGGCTTCGAGACGGTCGGCCGCCGCACGGAGCCCCGCCCGCGCGTATTTCCGGTACGCAAAGAGCGTGTCGTCGAGGTCGAAACAGACTGCCCGAATCGTCATCGTTGCCGGGTACACCCCCACCGTGGTTCGATCATCGGCCCCACTCCCACTGACACGGGTTCATCGGGTCGCCATCCTGTTCGTGACCCCGTCCGGATCAACGTGGAAGGAGTCGCCACCGGGTGATCGGAACACCTCGTTCCAGTATCGGGTCATCGACGTTTCCCACTCGATATCGACCGACGGAATCGGCTCTTCGAGTGCGTGCTTGAGACCCAGATACGGCAGGTTCACCCCGGCACCGACACACATGATGATCGTCCCGGCGACACGGGGATTGATCTCGATGAGCTTCGGATTCCCGTCGGCGTCGTACTTGAACTGGAGGTTGACGTTGTACTCCAGGCCGAGCTTCTGGCATATCTCGCCCGCTTCCTCGATGAGGCGATCGTTCTCTTCGACGACGCCCTGAAACGAGATGCCGGCCCGTGTCTTGGCCCGCGAGCGCGGGACCACGGGGCCGACGGAATCACCCATCGCGAGCGCGTCGACGCTGTACTCCTCACCCGGGAGGTACTCCATGACGACGAGTTTGGGGAAGGGATCGGCCTCGGCCAGTACCGGACGGATCTCCTCGAACGTCGTGGTCGTCGCACTCGGCTTCTCGTCGAGCAACTGGGTTAGCTGATCGGCATCCTCGTCGAGCACCCGGAAGCCCCGCATGCCGCTCCCGACGACCGGCTTGAAACAGACCGGGTTGTCGGGATATTCGAGCGCTTGCACCGCATCGACGAACGACGCCTCGTCCTCAACCCGGCAGAACCGCGGCGCGGAGTCGAAACCGTGCTTGTCGAGAAACGCGTACAGTGCGGCCTTGTCGTTCGCGATCGAAAGTATCTCCGCGGCGGAAACCATGACGCTCGCGGGAACGTCCTCGCGGTGGGTCGCCAGCGGCTGTAGCTCGTCGGTCGTCAGCGGCAGGACGACGTCGACGTCTTCCTTCGTGACGATGTCGGCGATCCGGGTCACGTACCCGTCGTCAGTCCCTGCTGGAACCCGGTAGGACGCGTCCACGAGCGAGAACCCGTAGGCGTCGGGATCCATGTCGACGCCGACGATGCGGACGTCGCGTTCCTCGGTCAATCGAAGGCTCCTGATGATGCCCCAGGCACCTGGTGCGCCGGCCCCGGTCATGAGAACGGTCACGTCGCTTCTGTTGGTTCGTGTGGCTGTCGATGATTCACTCATGCTTGTCTCCCTCTTCGGTCAGGTCGTCCGTCTCGACGTCTCCCGCACTCCCCCGATCATCGCGTCTTCGGTTGTTTCGAAAGCGTCCGGAGTCACACCCATCGTATTTCACTTCGTCTGAACCGCCGTCGGGATGGGGGTTCGAGGGTGTTACCGACGCCGATCCGTCAGTTTGTGCCGGCTCGGCCGATGGATCGTCCGGCGCTGTCGGTGCGTCCGTCGCTGCCGCTTGGTCGCCTTCGGCCCCGGAAGCTGGTTCGACTTGTCGTTCCAAGGACTCGTTGTCAGCGCGATCAAGTATTCCCGCGTAGAGAAAGACCAGTGCTCCGGTCAGCGCCGAGAGGAACCACGTCCCCGCCGTTCCAGTCCGGCGAGACAACGCGGCGAAAACACCGGCGAGGCCCGTGCTCAACCCCCCCACTCCGAGGAGATACAGCGGCGCAATGGGGTTGTAGGATTCGAGCAGGTACTTCTCCCGGAGTCGCCAGCAGAAGTCCCGTAACAGCATCAGTGATACCCGCGGGATGTACTCACTGTAGTCGATGTGGCTCTTCCAGCCGTCGGTGTATGCGAACGTTGAGCACCGGGGGACGTCCGCGATTCGGACGCCGGCCACGTTGAGCCGGACGAGCAGGTCGTTGCAGTAGCCGTAGTACTCGTACATCCCTTCGATGTCCGTCTCCCGGAGTGCCGCTAGGGAGATGGCGGTATAGCCGTTCTGGGAATCCATACTCTCCCAGTAGCCGCTCGCGATCTTGGTGAGATACGAGAGGACGACGTTCCCAAAGAGGCGAAACCGGGGCATTGCGGCGCGGTCTTCGGGTCGGGCAAACCGATTGCCCTTCGTATACTCCGCGATACCGTCGACGATGGGATCGACGTATCGTGTGAGTTCCCGCGGGTCCATCTGGTTGTCGCCGCCCAGGACGACGGTCACGTCGATCTCCTCCTCACGAGCACGCAGATATCCCGTTTTGATCGCTCCGCCGACCCCCCGGTTCTCGTCGTGCTGGATCGGGACGATGAGCCGATCGAAATGCCCGTCGTGAGCGTCGTTGCGTTCGGTGGCGTGGCGTCGGATCTCCGCCCACGTGTCGTCGGTCGACCCGTCGTCGACGACGTACGCCCGGTCAATGAACGGCGGTAACCCGTCGATGACGTCGCCGACGTACCCTTCTTCGTTATACGCTGGAACGACCGCGGCGATGGTGTGTTCTCTATACATCGTTCGGTCCTGTCATGACTCTACTCACTGGCTGTACGCCCCCTCACAGAACTCCCGTTGGGCCTTTCGGTCGACACGAAGGCACGCTTCGGTCACGTTGCGGTCGACGCACTCCTCGAACTGACGATCGGTCTCCCCCCATAGCCCGGGATGGGTAAGAATCTGGACAGTCGAGGAGAGATCGGTGACCGACGGCGTCGAGTCTCGCCAGCGTTGTCCGGAATCGGCAACGTACTCTATCTCGTTGAAGTACGCCGGGTTGTAGGTGCTGGTGAATCCGTCGAAGGAACGGCCGAGGACCCACTTCGGTGGGATGTGAAACGAGACGGTCCGTGGTGTCTGTTCGAGCACTGTCCCAAGGATCTCACGTTCGGCCTCGACTTTCGACTCGATCGCCCCGTCTGCCGGTCGGTCGTCCCAATATTCGTGCGTGCTGAAGTGTAGCGCCACCTCGTGACCGAGCGATTCGATCGCTTGCAACTTGTCACGGACCGCTCCTTCGAGCGGGTTGTAAAGCGGGGACGTGAGTAGGACGCAATAGGTCGCTTCGATCCCGCGCTCCGCTTCGATACGCGCTGTGGTCAGGGCCTTCTCGATCGAGAGATCGACGTCGTGTCGGAGCAACACCGTGTTCGATTCGACGGCCTCCGAGAACGTCCGGAAGGCGTATCCCTCGTGCTGGAGGCGGTCCAGGAGCGCCCGATACCAGTCGTACGTGAATTCGAGACTGGGCAGCAATCGGTCAATCTGTCTTTCCATCCTTTCTCAGCAGAGGCGGGTCTCTCGATTAGTAATTCATCGCCTACTGCGTTCGAGCTGGGAGTAGGCGGGCTTTTCCAGCGCCACTGACACCGACGGATTACCTCACACGGTGCCGAACGGTGGTGCATGCGCGCCGGAAAACCGCTGTCCCCGGCGTTCCTTCGACGATCCAGAGCGCGAGAGTCATCCCTGGAAGCAGGGCATACAGGACGAGTACATCGAGGGGATTCATCGCTCGTACTGCTGCGATGAACTCCTGGATGTAGACGAGTCCACGGCCGAGACCGTAATCGGCGTCGTAGGCTGTCGTTTCGACCAGTGGCCAGAGGACACGGACGAACAGCGGTTGTCCACCTGCCCGTAGCGGGTTCACCACGTCGGCGACCAGATGCGACCAGTACCCGATAATGAATCCCGCGCTCTCGCGGACGCGTCCCCTTCGCCGGCCAAGCGCAAGTGCGGCCACGCCGACGGGGAGCGCCACGAACACGGAATGGGCGATGGCGAATCCGGTCGGAAACAGGCCAAGCCCCCACGCGAGGGACTTGTCGACCACGTCCGGCAGCTGTGTGGCGAGCCCAAGGGCGACCGTGTCACTATCCCCCGGTGGGTCCCGGCCCAGCAGACGGTACCCGAGCGAGTACCCGAGGTACCCGAGGGCGGCGTGCTCCCACGGCCACATTCAACCGATCATCCTCACTGCACCTGGAGTGCAGCGTTGCGTACGGCATCACTGATGTGCTCGACATCTGCCGCCGAGAGGTCGGGATGCACCGGCACTGAGAGAACCTCCTCGGCTGCCCGTTCGGCGACCGGGATGTCGGGGTCGTAGGCCGCGTACGGCTCGAGGTCCGGAATCGGGGTCGGATAGTAGATCGCCGTCCCGATGTCGGCCGCTTCGAGCTGTTCGCGGACCCGTTCGCGGTCGGAACACCGAACTGTGTACTGGTGGTAGGCGTGGCGCGCGCCCGACGGTTCTGCCGGCGGGGTGACGCCTGGTACTTCCTCGAGTGCCGCAGTCAGCGTCGACGCGTTGTCCCGACGTGCCGCTATCCAGTCGGGGAGCCGTTCCAACTGGACGCGACCGATTGCGGCCGCCATACTCGTCATGCGGAGGTTGTGGCCCACCCGTTCGTGAGCGTACGGGGCGTCTTCGCTTGCCCGTCCGTGGTTGATGTAACTCGCGGCTCGGTCGGCGACCGCCTCCTCGTCCGTGAGGACCATTCCGCCCTCGCCAGTCGTCATGTTTTTGGTCGGGTAAAAGGAGAACGCCGCGGCGTCCCCGAAGGTGCCAACGTAGTCTCCCTGGTACATCGCACCGTGAGCCTGTGCAGCATCCTCAACGAGAGCGACGTCCTCTTCGTCGGCAATCTCAGCGAGTTCGGCCATCGCCGCCGGCAGACCGTAGAGGTGGACCGCAAGGATCGCATCGGCGTCGACCTCGCGGACGATTTCTCGGGTTTTCTCGGGATCAAGGTTGTACGTCTCGGGATCGATGTCGGCGAAGACGGGGTCGGCCCCGACCAGCCGGATGGCGTTCGAACTCGCGACGAACGAGAACGGCGTGGTGACGACCCGATCGCCGTCGCCGATACCGAGCCCCTCGAGCGCAGCCACCAGCGCTGCGGTGCCGTTCGCGGTGGCGACGGCGTGGTCGCTCCCGCAGTAGGCGGCGAATTCAGATTCGAAGTCCCGGACTTCCGGACCGTCAGCGACCATTCCACTTTCCAATATCGCCTGAACGGCTTCCTGTTCTGCCGTCCCGAACGTCGGACTGGCAACGTGGATCACGCGACGTTCCCCCCGCTGAGTTCCTCCGGCAGCGGTTTGATTTCGGCGGGAACGCCGACGGCGAGACGACGCGGTGGAACGTCCTGCGTAACGACGGCCCCAGCGGCGACAAAGGCACCGTCTCCGATGGTGACTCCGGGCAAGATCGTCGCGTTCGCCCCGACCGAGACGTCGTCGCCGAGCGTCGGCCCATCCAGGTCGACATCGACACGGAGCGGATAGGGGTCGTTAGTCAGGACGGCGTTCGGTCCCAGAAAGACACGGTCTCCGATCTCGCTCCCCGGCGGAACGTACACTCCAGTCTGAATACTCACATCCGATCCAACTGTCACGTGACCGTCGAGAACTGACTTCGTCCCGAGGATAACGTCGTCCCCGATCGTCGTCTGTTCGCGGACGAGCGCATCGTGGCCAGTCGTAAAGCCGGAGCCGATCTCGACGTCACAGTACACCATCGTTCCTTTCCGGATCGTCGCGTCTTCCCCGATGATCGCCGGGCTGGCGTCCTCGTCGTACTCGTAGCCAACAGTCGTCTGCGCGTCGGTATGGATGTCGTCACCGACTTTCGCGCGGGTCATCGTTCCTCCCTGTCGCGTCCGTGGACGTGCGAAGTTGTGTTCACCGTCATGGTCTGTATACTGGCAAGCGGCCGGTTTTGTGGGACCGGCACCGTCGCCGCCAGCGTCGACCGTCGGTAATCCGGATACGCGCTTTGTTATGCAGCGCCTTCGCTCCATCCCTGCACTTACTTGATCGCCCTGACTCTGGGCCACCCGGCAGATTGACGAACGGGCAGGTGGGCGCCCTACAGGTTGCACTCCACGGCGAGATTCCGGGCGGCACGCGAGAGCTCGTGGGTCTCTCGATCGTGACGCTCCAACCGGGCGAGCCGCGCCCTGCTATCGGCGATCCGACCCGGATACTCATCGGAGACGTCGACTGTCTCTCGGTGATCGTTCTCGAGGTCGAACAACGACTGCTTGTCCTCGTGTTCGACATACTTGAACCGTGGATATCGAACTGCCTGGTGTGTGCCGTACTCACACCGGGAAACCACGCCGGTATCGGCGACGGTTTCGGGAGTGAAAGCCCCTTCGCGGGCGATGGTGAGTGCGACCTCCGGAATGGTCGCGAGCGAGGTCGGTTCGGTGATCGTCCCCGTCGTGCCGGCGTTCGAGACGACGTAGGGAACGTGTATGTTCTCCTCGTACAGTTCCCGATGATGGTGACCGTAGTTGTCGTGCTCGTTGAACGATTCGCCGTGATCCGAGTGGACTATCATCACCGGATCGTCCGACGCTAGATCCGAGCGGATTCGTTGGAGGAAGCCGTCGACCGATCGAACTGTGTCCCGATAGCTTCGCTGCATCGACTCACGGGCGCGAGTCGACACTGTTTCGGCGTGTCCCCGCATGACTTTCTCGGTCCGGGCCGTGTTGAGATACATTCGAAGCAGTGACTGTTCCTGACGGTATGTGCGCGTGGGCAGGAACGGAAAGTGGGTGTCCAGCAGGAAGACCCACAGAAAGTACGGCTCCGAGAGGCGACGGCGAACCGCGTCGAGTTCGTCGTAGAACTGCTGCCACCGGGTGAAAAACGAGTTGCCGGAAAGCATGTCAAGCGTTAGCTCGACGGGCTTGCTCGTCTCGTCGACTCCTGGCGTCCGGCTCAGCAACGTATGGAGTCTACTGTCGGCTGGCTCACCGGCGAGATCGGCAAAGTAATCGAACCCCCGATCGAACCCCGAGGCTGCCGACGCCCAGAGGTTGGGGCTGAAACCGGCCGTCGAGTAGCCCAGTTCCGTCAACCGCTCGGGAAGCGATGGATGCCGACGGAGGTGCCCGTCGATCGCGGCAAGGCGACGCTTCCAGTTTGTCTCGCCAGGATACGTTTCCAGATCGCCTGTCGGCCGATGATGGCTGGTAAACACGGCCGGCATCGACGAGAAGGTTTGGGGTCCGGGTGCGATGGCTGTCTCGAACGTGACGCCATCGTCGGCGAGTTCGTCCATCGTCGGCGTGAGTCCGCGGTCGTCACCCAGGAATCCGCAATGATCGGCCCTGAGACTGTCGATCGAGACGAGGACGAGGTTTGGGCGGGTTTCACTCATCGGTTTCTCTGGCTGGGGCCTGGTCGTGGGCAACTCCTGCTGGTAATTGCGTTGTGACGGACATCGTCTGGTCTGGACTCTGTGGCTGACACTGTTTTGTTAGTCAGGGACATCCGCCGGACTGATCGGATCGGCTACCCCACATCCCGACGACACTGAAACCACGCAGCAAAACCCTGTCTGGTGACACGGTATGGTGTGTTTACTATGCCGTCCGCGTGGACCGAGATGGGGGAGGCATGATCACACTTGACGGATAGTATGTAGCCCATTACTATCCCGTCTGGTGGCGTCCTCTGGCCGTGCCGGAGCATGGTTCCACCGTGGAGATGCACATACTCAATCTCGTCACGAACCCGAACGCACAGTTCTTCCAGCAGCAGGTAACGGCTCTCGAACGCAGGGGGATCACGGGGGAGACGCTTGCCGTCCCGGGAGAGCGACTGACGACGGATACGGGAACGAGCTCCCGATCGATCGTCGATTACCTTCGATTCTATCCACGCGTCCTCCGGGAGTCCCGTGGCTCGTATGACCTCGTTCACGCCAATTATGGCTTGACGGCACCAGCGGCCCTGGCCCAACCGAGACGTCCGGTCGTCCTATCGCTGTGGGGATCGGATCTCTTCGGCGAGTTCGGGTGGCTGAGTCGATGGTGTGCGAAACGCGCCGACGCGGTCATCGTAATGACCGATGAGATGGCCGAGGAACTCGACACGCCGACGACGGTCATCCCCCATGGCATCGACCTGAACCTGTTCCGGCCGATCCCACAGGACGCGGCGCGCGAGCTGGTCGGCTGGCGAGACGACGCTGCCCACGTCCTCTTTCCGTACTCGAAACAGCGCCCGGTGAAGGACTATCCACGCGCCGAGTCGGTGGTCTCTGGGGTCCGTGAACGACGGGACGCCGACGTCGTCCTCCAGACGTTGCATGACGTCCCGCACGCCCGCATGCCGCTGTATATGAACGCCGCGGACGCGCTGTTGCTCACCTCGAAACACGAGGGGTCGCCCAACGCCGTCAAGGAGGCAATGGCTTGTAACCTACCGGTCGTCTCGACCGACGTTGGGGACGTTGGCGACCGCCTCGCGCTCGTTTCTCACTCGTTCGTTTGTCGAACCGACGACGCTCTCATCGACGCGCTCTGTGACGTCCTCGAGCAGGACGATCGCTCGGGGGCCCGTCGCCACGTGGAGGATATCGGCGTCGACCGCATGAGCAAGCGGATTGGGTCGGTCTATGCATCCGTCAGTCGGTAACTGTCCACACCTGGAGAACCACGAGATCGGACCGGTCGACCCTTGCCTCCTCTCGTCGACCCGACCGCATGACTGTTCTTCGGCTGGTGTTTGCTTCGGGTCAATCGCTGTTTCACGGTCGGTACGGGGATCATAACAATCACTGGTTTCGCTGTACGTATCGCCAGTGCTACCGATACCGTACATGGCTAGTCGCGGTGACGTGAACCAGTTGCGCACGACCCCTTGTGGGCGAACGAGAACTTCCCGTTGTCGCTCTCGACGATGAGCAACCGTGGGTTCACCAAGTGGCTATCTATGGATCACGACGTAGATATTTCCGCCGCGAAGGTCGGGATCGCCGCCTCGATCCTCCTGCTCGGACTTCGGACGCTGGCCGCGCAGGCGTTCCTCCTGGTGATCCCTCTCGCGGCGGGTGTCGGGAGCGTCGTGTATCTCATCAACCGGCCGGATCGGGTGTCGAACCTCGTCAACTGGCGGAGCCGGCGACTCGAAACCGCGTCAGTCACGCTCCCGAAGTCCGTCGCCCAGTTGCTTCCCACGCTCACGTTCGTGGTGCTCGCCGGGTTCGTCGTGGCGATTCACCGCGCTGGTACCCGAACGAACCTCGTCTACCTATTGACCGCTACGGTGGGTGTGGCCATCCTGGCCCAGTTACTGTTCGTCGACGACGGCCATCTCACCCCGGCGATCATTCTGTTCGAGATACTCGTCGCCGGCACCGTCCTTCGGCTCGCTCCGCTGTACGTGACGCCGGGGTACGTCGGCATCGACAACTGGACGCACGCCACCGTCTTCATCGACGGGATCGTCCGCACGGGATCGCTCGGCCCGCTCGCCGAAAGCAAGTATATCATGGCCCCGATATATCACATCATCGGGGCGACCGGCGAACTCTTCTTCGGCAGCACCCGCGACGGTCTCTACCTGACTCTTGGGCTGTTTGTCCCGCTCTCGGCGCTGTTCATCTACGGGACCGGCAAGCTCCTCATCCCCGAGCGATGGGCGCTGCTCGCGACGGCGTTTCTCGTCTTCTCCGAACAATTCATCCGGTGGGGGATGTACATTATTCCGACAAGTCTCGGACTTGCGTTGTTCCTCGTGGTCTTTTACGCCGTGACGAGGATTTTCGTGGGATACACGGAACGGTGGGTCGTGGCCCTGCTGCTCGCGGCGAGCCTTGCGATCGTGTTCATCCACCAGGTATCGACCGCGGTCACGATCGTGTTCCTGGGGATTGCCACGCTCGTCGCCGTCACGCTCGGTCTGACAGGACGGTCTGCGTTCGAGGGCGACCGAACGGCTGGTGCACTCGGTGGTGTCTTTCTCGTCACGCTCGTGGTGACTGTCGCGTCGTGGGCGAACACGCCCTTCCCGGGGCAGGGAACGTTCCTCTGGACGGAAATCTCCGTCGTCCAGGAGGCTATGTCGACGAAGGCTGGGTTCTTGAACCTTGCCAGCACGGGGTCTGAAGCGTCCCAGATGATCGGGGGGCCTGTCGAGACCGGGACGTTGTTGGCCAAGACCGTTCCGTATATCGAACTGCTCGGCTTCGGACTCCTGTTGCTGGCGGCGGTCGTCGGCGGGCTTCACATGCTCGGCTGGAAACACGTCCCGGACCTCACGTACACCTATCTGCTGGCCGGGGGCGGACTGTTCGTGGCCGTCTTCGGCCTGTCTTTGTTCGGCTTTCGCGCACTCCTGCCCACTCGCTGGATCGCGTTCCTGTACGTCTCGATGGCCCTGCTCGGTGCCATCGGGCTGTACTATCTTTCCCGTTCCGGACATCGTCGGGTTGTCCTCGTGGTGTTTGTCCTCGTCTCGGTGGGCTACCCGACATCGATGGCCGTCGCCGAGAAAGCCACGCTCGATAACCCGGTCTTCGATGACCAGTTCAAGCGCTTTGCCTACACGGAAGCGGAGATCGCGACTGTGGATACCATCCGTGAGATGAAGCCGCCTGCCTCCGGCGCGACGGTCGCTTCGGATCACCCTTACATCGGTTTAATCGAACGGTATGGGCGATACGAAGAGCGTGCTATCAATCTCGAACTGACTCAGAAGGGTGCAGCAACGACGGCGGACGCGGTCATCTACCGGGAGTACCAATCAAGCGGTCCAGTCACGTTCCACCGGGCGGAGGGGTCCGATCTGACACAAGTACCGGCAGCTGTCGAGACTGCTGTTTGTCCGCCCGACTGGAACGTCGCCTACGCGAACGACCAGGCCAAAATCTGCACGCCCACTGGAGGAACACCGTAATGACGCCCCGTCGATTACGATTGGCCGGATTGCCGACCGACCTGTTGCTCGTGGATGCAGTGGTCACAATCACGATCGCCGGGTTTCTGCTCTTTGATCTGCCCCGGTCGGTCGAATGGCCACTCGCTGTTCTGTTCGTCCTCGTGCTTCCAGGGTACGTACTCGTGGCGGCAATGTTTCCAACCAGTCCCAATGTCCGCTGGTTGTTTGCCGTCAGACCGAACACGGATTCACCCCTCGGTCGCCCGTACGGACCGGGCTGGGCACTGCGAGTCGCGATGTCGCTACTCGGGAGCCTCCTGGTCGTCTCGACCGTCGGCATCGTCTTAAGCGCCTTCGGCGTGTTCCGCCTCACGCCTGTCGTCATCGGTATCGGTGGGATCACGTTCGCTGGTTCCATGGTCGCCTGGGTGCGCCGCCGACGAGTCCCTCCTGACTGGCGTGCTGATCCGGCCGCCGGTGGGACACCGAGCGCCATATCGCGTACGCTGGGCCTCTCTGGAATCCAGACGGTTACGTTCGGTATCGCCGTCCTGATGCTCGTCGGATCGCTTGCCTTTTTCGCCATCACGCCGAGTCCGGGCACACCCTACTCGGAAGCCACACTCGTCGCGAGTGGGGACGGTGAGACGTTCTTCGGCGAGAACGAGTCGGTGACGTTCGTCGCCGGCGAAGGGAACACGTTGCACGTCTCCCTCGGAAACCATGAGGGGCGGCCAATCACGTACACGCTCGTCGGACAGATACAGCGCGTCGGGCCGAACGGGACCGTCAACGAAACCAGGACCGTCGACCGCGGTCAGGTCTCACTTGCGGACGGTGAGACAGTTGTCATCCCCCGGCGGATCGATCCGACGATGACTGGTGAATCGCTCCGGTTACAGTACCGTCTCTACACGCAACCAGTGTCGGACGACCCCAAGCCAGCGAACGCAGCACTGACGTTGCGACACTGGATCGACGTCGTCGGAGAGAATCGATCGTAAGGCAACCGACTGGTGCTTGTCTTCCAGGCAAGCTGATTCTGAAGCAGTGGTCTCGTCACACAGTACTTCTCCGCCGGTTACTCGACAGTTACACTCTTGGCCAGGTTCCGCGGCTTGTCGATGGCTCGGTCGAGCTTTGCTGCGGCATGATAGGCCACGAGCTGGAGTTGGACGTTCGCCAGGATCGGGACCAGGTCAGGGTGGGTCGCAGGAACAGTGAGCGTCTCGTCGGCGGTGTCGATGATGTCGGACATCGATCTGGGTGCGACCGCGATGACTGGCGCACCCCGGGTTTGGACCTCCCGAATTGCACTTTCCAGCTTGCTCGCGTCACGGCCCGTACAGACCACAAACACCGGCGTGTCTGCGGTGACGAGTGCCAGGGGACCGTGCTTCAACTCGCCCGCGGGGAATCCTTCCGCGTGTTCGTAGGTAATCTCCTTGAACTTGAGCGCCGCTTCGAGCGCGACGGGAACGCCGTTGCCGCGCCCGATGAAGAAGTGGCCGTCACTGAGATACTGATCGGCGACGGCTGGCGCCTGTGAAGTGTCGAGTCCCGTCTGGACGAACGAGGGCAGTGATCTGAGGCTTTCGAGCCGGTCGAGATGCCCGTCGAGTAACTCCCCAGTGACGTCTTCGATCAGGCGATTGGCGACCAATAGTAGCGTCGCCACCTGCGAAGAGAAGGTTTTGGTTGCGGCGACGCCGATCTCCGGACCCGCCCTGATCAATAGTGCGTCGTCGCTTTCACGGGCGGCCGTCGAACCGACGACGTTCGTGATCGCGAGCGTCCGGGCGCCGTGCTCTTTCGCGACACGTAACGCTTCGAGGGTATCCGCTGTCTCACCGCTTTGCGTGACGGCGATGACGAGCGTGTCCTCGTCGATCGGCGGCGGGTAGACCGCATACTCGCTCGCCAGATGAGTCGTCGCGGGAACCCCTCCTTCCGAAAGGAGGTGGCTGCCGTACAGTCCTGCGTGATACGATGTCCCGCAGGCAACGAACTGGACGGTACTGACGTCCGTGAACGAACCCGGTGGAAATGATTCGAGTGAGACACTCTCCTCGCGAATGCGCCCCTCCAGCGTCTGGCGGAGTGACGTCGGCTGTTCCTGGATCTCCTTGAGCATATAGTGATCGTACCCGCCTTTCTCGGCTGCTTCGGGTTCCCAGTCGACGGTCTCGACCGACCGATCGACCGGTTTGCCAGCCTGGTCAGTGACGTGATGGCCCGAGGGACCCACGACAGCGACGTCACCATCTTCGAGATAGATGACTCGATCGGTGTATTCGATGAACGCCGGGACGTCACTCGCAAGGTACTGCGTCCGATCGCCGAGGCCGACAACCAGCGGTGAACCGTGACGGGTGGCGAACACTCGTTGCTCGCCGCTGACGATCATCGCGACCGCGTAACTGCCATCGAGCTCCCTGACCGCACCACGGAATGCGGCTTCGATGTCTTCGCCGGCCTCCAGACGTTCGCTCACGAGATGTGGGATGACTTCAGTATCGGTGTCGCTGGTGAACTCGTGACCACGAGACTGGAGTTCCGTCCGGAGGGCTTCGTGGTTGTCGATGATACCGTTGTGGACGACGGCGATCGACCCCGTACAGTCCGTGTGAGGATGGGCGTTTTCGTCCGAGGGCGAACCGTGCGTACTCCATCGTGTGTGACCGATTCCGACCCCGCCATCGAAGGTATCGCTACTGATCCCCGCTCGGAGGTCCCCGACGGTGCCTTCGCTCTTGTTGATCGTGAGTCCTGATTCGTCCGAGAGTGCGATTCCGGCTGAATCATATCCTCGATATTCAAGGTTTTCGAGACAGGTGAGGAGTGTGTCGGCAGCGTCGGTTGGCCCAACCTGTGCGGTGATTCCGCACATTATGTACGCCTCCCACTGGCGTCCCATCCTGCCAACCCATTGCGGTTCCACTCTGCTGGTTTCTGTTTGGGCTGTCGCCGTGTGCAGTGAACTGGCTTGCTGCTAGCCGGAAGGCGTTCGTTCGCCCTCACTTCCCGCGCTGGGCTCATGGTCGGCTGTGAAATCATATTCGGGGAGAACCACGGTTGGGTCTTTG
The DNA here is from genome assembly GCF_000023945.1 of Halorhabdus utahensis DSM 12940. Taxonomy (NCBI): domain Archaea; kingdom Methanobacteriati; phylum Methanobacteriota; class Halobacteria; order Halobacteriales; family Haloarculaceae; genus Halorhabdus; species Halorhabdus utahensis. The sequence continues at coordinate 465,441 of NC_013158.1, read as the reverse complement.
TTATGCACGCGTTGGGATCTGAATCGCCGAGTAATCCAATGATACTCTGTTTGCTGGCACACTCTATGTGCCTGCTTGAGCGTGTCTCCGGTCGTTGTCGATGATACCTGCTCGACTAACTGTTGCCGAGAATCCAGAAACCACTCAGGCATCCAAGACGACCGGGTAGAGAGTGTCAATCAAGTTGTCCGGCGATAACGTCCTCTATTACAATATAGCTGGGAGCGTATTTCCAAACCGGGATCGCACCGATGCTAGGTATCTGGCATCGGTCGATGCCCGGAGAACGCACCCGACTTCCACCCACAGGGTCACGGGCGGCTCAGGAAACGGGCACCTGGCAGTGTATCCGTCCACTCTGGCGTTCCGCTGACCCTTTTATATATGGGCCATCGACGTGGGTGATCCCGGCAGCAATCCTTCGCCGTTCTGGCAACAAATAATATCATCAATAGATACATTTATGTGTCCCCCGTCACATGCTTCTCAGGAAGGGGGAAGGGGGGTCACAGTCGGCAGCGTCGGATATCCCATCCGCTTAGCCGACTCTGACGTTCTCCGTTAGGAATGAGTAACCAAACGAAATACTCGCATACAAGCGAACGCACTGACGGTGGAACGGTCACTTCGAGACGCCGAGTTCCGGTTGTACATCGCTTACGACAGCGTCTCCGACAGCAGAAGACAGACGTGAGTCGACTTTCGTCAGGTTCTGAACGGGCGAGGGAATCCTCCCTCGGCCTGGATCAGATATTTGGCGTCTTGAAGAATCAGCGACGGCGCCACGTCCTCGAATATCTCACGACCACGGACGATTCGGTTCGGCTGGGGACGTTGGCCGAACAGATCGCTGGCTGGGAAAACGACAAAGATGTTGCTCGGATCACGTCACAGGAGCGAAAGCGGGTCTACGTCGGACTCTATCAGTGCCATCTGCCGAAGATGGACGACATGGACGTGATTTCATTCAACAAGTCACGGGGGATCGTTGACCATGGAGAGCATTACGAACTTGTCAAGGAGTATCTCCCGGCGGACGACCAGATTTACGACGATTCCGATCACCTCGGATGGGGAGACATCTGGCCACTATCTCTACTCATGTTGGCTCTTGTCCCGTCGCTTGGCATCCTCGAATGGCTGGTATCGGGGCAGGTACTGGATCCCATCACCATCGTTCTCTCCAGTACAATGCTTCTGATCGCGGCGTTGTATACCGCTCGATAGCGCCGACATCGACCGAGTCAGCGATGGCAGTCTTCGGCTTGACGACCCAACAGCTGTATGACAGAACCGATCTGTCGTCGGCGAGCAGTTGGCTCATCTAGTACGTTGCACATTCAGGATGGCTTTTTGCACGAGCTGTAATCACATCCCCCGGGGAGGTGGCCACGTCACCGTTTGCATCAACAACGGATGATTCGCAATCGCGACGGTTACAGTGTGGGATATCCGCGATTACCCTGTGTTATTCCGGCCATAACTATACTTGCTCCTTCCCGATCCACCTGTATGCAACCTGACTGGTGCGACATTCCAGGGTAACCGCTAGTGACAATGAGTGCAAGTGACCAAGAGGGGCTGACGCCCGACGATGTCTTCGATATACTCAGCAACCATCGCCGACGGATGGTGCTTTATTTCCTCCGTCAGAACGGTGATTCGGTGACGGTCAATGACCTCGCCGAACAGATCGCGGCGAGAGAAAACGAGGTTCCAATCGAGGAGCTGACAAGCCAGCGGCGCAAGCGCGTCTACGTCTCATTGTACCAAACCCATCTGCCAAAAATGGCAGATATGAACGTAATCGAGTACGACTCCGACGAGGGAATGGTCCAGCAGACGGACCGCACTTGGAGTGTCGATCAGTTCCTTACCACCAACGATCAGGCGCCGTATCCATGGCTTTTCCATTATGCCGTCCTGGCCATCCTCAGCGCCGGGCTTATGGTCTCCTCGCTGACCAACGTCCCCGTCCTCGGTGACATTCCGATCATCTTGGTCAGCTTCAGCACGTTGTTTGTTTTCGTGGTGTCTGGTTCGATTCAGTATTGGGTATACCGACAGCGACAGGCTGAGATTCCGTTCGAACTGATCGAGTACAACCAATGATACAACGGGGTGTATGTCTGCTATGCCCACCCGGCCCAAGACAGTTGAATCCTGCTGTGATTCTTCCGAACGGAGTGTTTCAGATGTATTCTGACACCCGAACGACACGAGTAAGCGCTATATACCTGAGTAGGCAGTGAGCATAGTTGGGATGAAACGAGCCCCGATCTGCTTGTATCCGAACGGCGGTCGGGGACAGCCAGAAACGAGATACGCATGATTCGCGCTCAACACCGCTGTATTCGAATATACAATCGAACGGACTACGACAAGGTGTTTCAATGACTTCCGACTGGGACGAGATTGGCTACGTCGTCAGCTCGAAATACCGGGTCAAAGTGCTGCAGCGTTTGTCGGAGTCACCGGCTCCCCCTTCGACGATCGCCGAAGACACGGGCTGTGCCGTATCCCACATCTCACGGGCGCTTCAGGATCTCAGAGACCGGAACCTCGTTGAGCTACTGGTGCCGGAATCACGAAAAAAGGGACGCATCTACGGTATGACAGACCGTGGGCAGGATGTCTGGGAGATCATCCGCGAACAGGACCTGGTATGAGCGGTGTGTGATTGCCGGGAAGGCAAGCCAACAGGTGCGACGCCAGTTTGTTCCTGTACTCACCTATCAGTGGTGAGTTGGTGACTGGCGACAGATTTGCTGTTTTCCGCTATCTGTGCAGTGATTTCTGATCGAGTCAGTCGTCACTTTCCGGCAACAGCATTTCGGGATCGCGCTCGTATTTTGGCATCGATGCGAACTCGCTGATGCGTTGCATGTCACTTTCTGTGAGGGAACTATCCATACACTACCCGAACGGTTTCAGGACTGTTTAGTATACGTATCATATGGCCGGGCAAACACTCTTTCCAGGCACTGAGTGACACGTCGGTACCAGCGCAAGACCGCCGACAACGTCACACTCGCGGTTCACCAGAGGACTGAAACCGGCCGAACGGCTGGTAGCTGTAACGTAACACGGACACGCAGCTCCTAACTAACGGCTAAGCGCGAGAGGTACTTCGTGATGCGAGACAGTAAGCCACGGGGAATGAACCGGCGGGACGTACTACGGAAGATCGGTATCGGCGCGGCGGTGGGTGTGGGCGGAGTCAGCGCGATGGCCGGCAATGCCACGGCGTGGGAACGTCAGGACGTCTGCTTTACCGGCTGTTCGCTGGCCTGGATTGTTGTCAACGAGGATGATGTCACCTACGAACCACCGACTGTGGCGCGGGTCGTCGTGGGGCTCCACGATGGATCGACTGAATGTCGGGACATCGAGTTCACCCCCGAGAACACGTTCCAGGTTCCGGGGAAGTTCGGTGACGCGCGGGTGCGAAAAGTGTTCGCGGGCCTCGGTGAGAAGATACTCGGTGTCATCATGTACAATTACCGCGAGGACAGGTTCTCTTCAGCGTCGTGCATCTTCACCAACGAGCACTGGTGTGCGAAGACGCCATGGACGCCATCGTTGGACGACGCGTCGTGCGTCCAGGAAGCCAGAGAGATCGGCGGGTACGATTGTGAGACACTCTGTGATGACGACGATCACAAACTGTTGGGACTCGGCAAGGGACCGGGGCACGATCCAAAGACAGGCCTCCCGGAGAAATGGGTCAAACAAGAAGGCTCCAGTAGCAAGCACCGCTGAAACGTGGGTGCGCGTGCACGTTTTTGGGAATCCCGTGTACTAACGGCGTCTAGCTCCCTACAAACAGTCTTTAACGCGCCTGAATCCCCGTTTTCCGAGCCACGGCCTCAGTCGTCTTGGGCCTGTAACTTCCCCATGTATTCCTCGAACGCGGCCCAGTAAGGGTCCTTGCCGGGGTGATCGACGGCTTGCCCGTCGACGGTCAATCCCGATCCTTCGACAACCCTGCCGGCGTCGGCAGCGGGGATCCCCTCGGATTTCAGTGCCGAGAGTACGTCACTGGCTCCGTCGGGGTCGACCGTCGCCAGTAGCGTCCCCTCGCTGATCGAGATCCAGGGGTCGATGTCGAAAAAGTCACAGGCGGCCTCGACGCCGGGTTGAACCGGGATCCGGTCGCGTTCGATCTCGAAACCGACGTCGGCCGAACGGGCCATCTCGAAGAGTCCACCGTAGACACCGCCCTCGGTGGCGTCGTGCATCGCGGTTACCGGTCCGGCCGCTGAGGCGACCATCGCCTCTTGAATCGGACTCATGTCGTAGAACCGATCCTTGGCAGCCTGAATCTCGTCGGCCGGCACCTCGCCGTCCATCAGGGAGTCGAAGTGGACGGAGAGGAGGCCTGTCGCCTCGATCGCCGGTCCTTTGGTGACGATCACCCGGTCGCCGGGACGTGCTCCATCTGGCGTGACCAGATCGTCAAAGTCACCAGTCGCCACCGTCGTTGCGCCGCCGACCATCGGGTAGTTACACCCGGCGTAGCGGCCGGTGTGACCTGTGACGATCGAAGCCCCTAGCTCCGCTGCTTCCTGGTCGAACGTCTCCCAGACGGTTTCGAACTGCTCGTCAGTGATCTCGGGCGGCAGGTTGAAATCGACGCTCAGGTAGGCCGGATCCAGCCCAGAGACGGCGACGTCCGAAAAGAGGATGTGGAACGCGAACCACGCCGCACGTTCGAAGCCAGCCGCGGGCACGATGAATACCGGATCGGTCGCCATCGCCAGTGCCTGACCGCCCACGTCGGCGACGCCGAAGTCGACGCCGTGCTGGGGTTGCAGGCGCACGTCGTCGCGGTCGGCCCCCAGCCGTGGGTAGATGTATTCGTCGAAGAATTCGCGGTCGGCCTTGCCGAGTTCAGGCTCACTCATACACCGGGTGGTACTTTCGGGTGGTACTTAGACTCCTCGTCATCGCTCCGCGGATCGACCAGCCCGAACTGACGGGTGGACACTGGCTGGGGGCTCCCGATGCACTTCCGGGGTAGGCTTTTGCTCGTGGCTCCCTAATCAGTAGTAGCAATGGCTCAGACGGACAGCACCGGCGATGGGGAGCCAGCCTCCCTTGCCGAACCAGCCGAGGGCGAGGGCGTTCGGTGTACTGCGTGTGCCCATCGGTGTACGCTCTCGCCCGGGCAGCGCGGTATCTGTGACGTGCGAAAGAACGTCGATGGCGAGTTACGGCTGTTGACCTACGGCAACGTCCACGACCCGAGCCCTGGCCCGCCGGGGACTGCCGATCCGATCGAGAAGAAACCGCTGTATCACTTTCACCCGACGACGCGGGTGTTGAGCTTCGGCGGGGCATCCTGTAATTTTGCGTGTCAATTCTGCCAGAATCACCATATCGCCTTCGCCGAGCCGGAAGACGTGCCGCTTCGCGACGTCAGTCCCGCCGAGGCGACGGCGAGTGCGACCAAACAGGACTGTGCGGGCGTGGCCTGGACGTACAACGAACCGACGATCTACGCCGAATACGTCCGGGACGCGGCTCGCGAGGCCAGGCAGGCGGGTCTCTATACGGCGATCGTCACGAATGGTTACTTCACTGAGGAGTTCGTCACGGAGGTGGCTCCGCATCTCGATGCCGCCAACGTCGACATCAAGGGGTTCCGTGACAGGGCTCACGTCGAGTACATGGGCGCGAGGGTCGAGCCGACGCTCCGTGGGGCTGAATCGCTCTATGAGACGGACACCCACTTGGAGATTACGTACCTTACCATTCCGGATCTCAACGACGACCCCGCGGAGATCCGGGCGTTCGCCGAATGGGTGCGTGCGGATCTCGATCGGTCGGTTCCGGTGCATTTCACTCGGTTCCATCCGGATCACAATATGCGCGATCGTCCCGCGACGCCTGTCGACACGCTCGAACGGGCCGCGGCGATCGCTCGTGACGTGGGCCTGGAGTTTGTCTACGTCGGCAACGTCCCGGGGCACGCCGACAACGACACGCGCTGTCCGGACTGTGGGGCCACCTGGATCAGGCGCAATGGGTTTCGAACCAGTATCGAAGCTGATCTCGATGGCAAGTGTGAGTGCGGACGCGACATCGACGTCGTCGTTTGAGAACGATGCTACCGGAGTGACTTAAATATCCAATTTGGCAATCTCGTTGCTGAGCAACTCGCCGGATTCGATGAACTGCTCGCGTTCATTCTCGTCGAGGTCGAGATCGACGACCCGCCGGATACCGCCCCGATTCACGACGGCGGGCAGACTCAGGTAGACGTCTTCGAGTCCGTACTGGCCGTCCATCAGTGTCGAGACGGTCAGGATCGAGTTCTCGTCGCGGATGATACTCTCGACGATCTCTGTCGTCGCCAGTCCGATCGCGTAGTATGTTGCCCCTTTGCGTTCGATGATCTCGTAGGCCGCGCCCTGTACTTCGTCGGCGATCAGATCACGGTTGTTGAGATCGCAGTCCTTGTCACACACGGGACAGTAGTCGTCGAAGGGGACACCGGCCATGTGGGTCGCACTCCAGACGAGCACCTCGCTGTCGCCGTGCTCGCCGATGACGTAGGCGTGGATGTTCCGCGCGTCGACGTTGCAGTTCTTGCTGAGGACGTTCCGGAATCGGGAGGTGTCCAGTACCGTCCCGGTGCCGATGACTCGATGCCAGGGGAGATCGGACACTTTCCAGGTGACATATGATAGGACATCGACAGGATTGGCGACGACGAGAACGACGGCGTCATCGGCGAGCCCGTCGGTGATGCGGGGCACCATGTCGTGGAAGATGTCGACGTTCCGTTCGAGCAGTTCGAGCCGGGTCTCGCCGGGTTTCTGACTTGCGCCGGCCGCAATGATCACGACATCTGCATCGTGTGCATCCTCGTAATCACCGGCGTAGATGTTGACCGGCTTGACGAAGGCAGCGCCGTGACGCAGGTCCATGGCTTCACCTTCGGCTTTCTCGTGGTCGATGTCGACGAGGGCGATCTCGGAGACCGAGCCACTCATCATGAGCGCATAGGCGGTCGTCGCGCCGACGTCGCCCGCCCCGATGATCGCAACTTTTCCCTTGACTGCTTGGTCCGGCATGGTGATCTGGTCACGGGTTATTGACAGACGGGGATAAAGATTCGGAGCCATGTCGAGTCAGTTAGTGGACAACCGTCAATGGCATGTCAAACGTTAACACCCGTTCGTCCGGAGAAGCCATCAAGTAGCTGCCGTCCGGAGTCACTGTTGAGGGATGTCCCGTGACGCGATCTACCTACATCTGTGACGGCTGCGGGGCGACGCTGGACAACGAGAAGGACCTACAGAAGGACGATGGCACCACGAGACCGACCTGGCGGTGCAGTCGGTGCCAGACGACGGTGCCGTCGGTCGTCGCCGAGCGGATCAGCCATCAGTCCCAGCGTCCCCGCAAGTAAACCGGTCGCGTCGCCCGACAACTTATCCACTGTCGGCCCCGAATTCATTCATGCGCGTACTGGTCACTGGCGCGACGGGATTTGTCGGGAGCGAACTCGTGCCCGCGCTCCGCGAAGCGGGCCACGACGTCGTCGCGATGACGCGAGACGCGAGTACGTACGCTCCCCCCGACGGCGTCGATGTCATCGAGGGTGATTTGCTCGAACCCGAGTCGCTGTCGCTGCCCGATGGGATCGACGCTGCCTACTACCTCGTTCACTCACTGGAGACTGGCGACTCGTTCGCGGACCGTGACCGCCGGGCCGCGGAGAACTTCGTGGAGGCCGCCGATGCAGCTGACGTCGACCGTACCATCTATCTCGGCGGACTCGGCGAGGCCGGCGACGAACTCTCCGAACACCTCAAGTCACGCCAGGAAGTCGAGGCTGTCCTCGACAGCGGTGACGTCGACCTCACGACGTTGCGAGCGGCGATCATCGTCGGCGACGGCAGTGCGAGTTTCCGGATGGTGCGCCAACTCGTTGACCGATTGCCGGTTATGATCGCACCCCGGTGGCTCCACACCGAGTGCCAACCCATCGCAATCGACGACGTGGTCGCGTACCTGGTTGGCGTGCTCGAACGGCCCGAAACGGCGGGAAACACCTACGAGATCGGTGGTCCGGAGATATTGACCTACCGGGACATGCTCGAGAAGACCGCGGCGATCCTCGGCAAGCGCCGGTACATCATCCCGGTACCCGTTCTGACGCCGCGACTGTCCTCCTATTGGGTGGAGTTCGTCACTGACGTCCCGAAGGCAATCTCCCGGCCACTCATCCTGGGACTGAAAAACCCCGTCGTCGTCACCGATGCCAGCATCGAGGAGATTATCACTCTCGACAAAACCTCCTTCGAGGACGCCGTCCGGCGGGCGTTCGCCAGTGAGTCAGGCGAATGACGCCCCGGCAACCGGACGGCCGGGACGTGAGTGATCCCCGGAGCAACCAGCGGTGGGTGTACGAGAGCATCGTCGGATCGATCCCCGGTGTTTCACTCTCCAGGGGTGCTGCGCTGGTGCTCCAGCTCGTGATTTTCGAGGCCGGCGTGGTGGCGCTGGCGGCTGGGTACGGGCGCTGGGGCAGTCTGCCGGCCGGGACAGTGGCTGTGGTCGTCGCCTCGGCCGGGAGTGTCTTCATGCTGACTATCGGGCGGCGGACGCGTCGGCTCGATGTTCCCGAACAATACACGCACACACTGTTCGGCACTGGGATCGAGATCGTCCTCGGGTTGGTCGCCTTTTTCGCCCTCGTCACGTATCTGTTCGTGCTCGATCCCGGATCGGGCGGGGAGACGGTACTCACCGGCTTGCTCGGTGAGCCACTCCCGGCACCAGCGGTGTTTTTCACGCTCGTGGTTCTCTGGGACGTTTGCTATCGTATCGGCACGGGTTGGTGGGCGAGCCTGATCGGGCTCTGGCGGAGTCTGTGGTTGTCCGAAGCGCTTGACCGGGAAACGGTCGACGAACTCCGACGGATCGACGCGATCACGATCGGCTTCGCCTGGATCCAACTCTCGCTGGTCCCGTTCGTTGTGGGCCATCCGATCCTTGTGGCAGCGGTCGTCGGCCACGTCGTTGCGATTACACTCGTCTCCGGTGCCTCGATCCTTGTGTTGCACCGGATGAGGTGAAACCGAATCAATCCGTCGTCGTCACCACTGTCTGTTTCTCCTCGGAGCCCTCGGTGAGTGCTTCGGCCAGGGCAAATACCGCCGACCGATGTTGCTCTTTGCCACGATGGATTGCGGCTTCGTCCGTGCCCAGCGACTCGTATTTCGAGAGATCAAGCGACCGACTGTCCTCCTGCTCGCAGTACCGGCGCACCTCCGCGAGGAGGCCATGCAGGTGAACGAGTTCCTGTTTTCGCATAGAATATTCTGATATTCTGTCCAGTAGACTGTATCTGTTAAGCCTGGCACGCCAGGGATTTCTTATAGCTGTACGGCTCGACATTGTATCCGATCGGTGGCCGCCAGAACTCTTCTCCGATCAGCTGAAACGATCCTTACGTCGCGCTTTCGAGCAGCGCCACGACATCCTCGGCTGGTTGGAAGCCGTCGGCGACGCGCTCGACTGGTTCGCCGTTCCGGAACACGACCAATAGGGGCACGCTTCGCACGTCGAAGCGTTCGACCAGCGGCGGATCGTCGCGCGGGTTGATCGTCCCGACCACGGCGTCGCTGTCTTGGGCGACGATCCCCAGGATCGGCTCCATTGACGCACAGACCCCACAACCGTCGGTGTAGAATTCGACGAGAACGGTATCGTATGTTTCGATGAGGGCGTCGAGATCGGTCGCGTCCGTAAGCGCGACCGGACGCTCGGGCGGATCTGTGGCGTCATACTGACTGGCGGCTGTCATTGTCTTCTTTCAGGCCTGGAGGTTCAAAGACCACTCGATATTGTCTGGTTAGAACAAGACCGAGGACCGCCAGCGGATCCCCGTCAGCCGACGACCAACGGGTATTTGTCCGCCGGCCCATACCCACTTTGGCATGGACGCGGCCCTGGGACCGCCGGCGAAGATGACCGACCGGCGCGAGGATCTCACGCCGATGTTGCGCCAGTACGTCGAGTTGACCGAGCGCTACGACGACGCCCTGGTGCTCTTTCAGTCGGGTGACTTCTACAAGGGATTTTGCGAGGCTGCCGAGGTGCTTGCACGGATCTGTGAGGTGACGCTGACCGAACGCGAGGATTCGACCGGCACCTACGCGATGACGGGTGTGCCGATCGACAACGCCGAATCCTATATCGAGAAGTTACTGGACGCGGGCTACCGCGTGGCGATTGCCGACCAGGTCGAGGACCCCGACGAGGTCAGTGGCGTCGTCGAGCGCGCGGTCACGCGGATCATCACGCCAGGGACACTCACCGAGGACGAACTGCTCGGTGGTGCCGAGAACAACTACGTCGCCGCGCTGGCCGCTGACGATGGCCGATTTGGTGTGGCCGTCCTCGACGTTTCGACGGGGGACTTCTACGCGACCAGCACCGACGACCGGGAGACGGTCAGGGACGAACTCGGTCGATTCTCGCCCGCTGAGGGAATCCTCGGCCCCGACGTCCCGAACCTCTTCGATGGGGCGTGTACCGTCAGTCCCGTCGAGGGGACGTACTTCGCCACTGACCGGGCAGCCGAGCGCGTCGGCGAGTACTTCGGGACGCCTGATCGGCTCCTCGCGACCGATGCCGAGGTCCGGGCCTGTGGCGCGTTGCTGGCCTACGCCGAGTACGCCCGCGGGGGTGAAGCCGGTCGGCTGGACTACCTCAACCACCTCACACGATACGATCCGCGGGCGTACATGGTACTCGACGCGGTGGCGCTCGAAAGCCTAGAGATCTTCGAACGCCGGAGTGTCACCGGCGGCGCGGACCTGACGCTCGTGGACGTGATCGACGAGACGGCTTCTGCGCTCGGCCGTCGTCGGCTGACCGAATGGCTTCGCCGTCCGCTCATCGACCGCGACCGGATCGAGGCGAGACACGCGGCAGTGGATGCGCTTGTTTCGGAGCTCCAAACCCGCGAACGGCTCCACGAGCTACTATCCGACGTCTACGACCTCGAGCGACTCATCTCACGCGTTTCCCGCTCGCGAGCCGACGCCCGTGACCTCCGCTCGTTGAAAGACACACTCGACGTGATCCCGGAGATCAAAGCGGCGTTGGACGGCATCGATGCCCCGCTGTTGACCGACCTTCGAGACCGTCTCGACGAGATGGACGACGTCCGCGGGTTGATCGACGACGCGATCGCGGCGGACCCACCGACCGAAATCACCGAGGGTGGGATCATCAGTGAGGGCTACGACGACCGACTCGACGAGTTGCGCGCGACCGAACGAGAGGGCAAGGAGTGGATCACCGACTTGGAGGAAAGCGAACGCGAGCGGACCGGCATCGACTCGTTGAAGGTCGGCCACAACGCCGTCCACGGCTACTACATCGAAGTGACCGACGCGAACGTCGATCGGGTTCCCGAGGACTACCAGCGGCGACAGACGCTGAAGAACGCCGAGCGTTACTACACGCCCGAACTCAAGGAGCGGGAAGACGAGATCCTTCGGGCGGAAGGGCAGGCCGACGATCTGGAGTACGAGTTGTTCGTGGAAGTGCGTGACGACGTCGCCGCCGAGTCCGAGCGCGTCCAGGCAGTCGCCGACGCTGTGGCAAATCTCGACGTGCTGGTTGGCTTTGCCACCGTCGCGGCCGAGCGGGATTATTGCCGCCCCTCGGTCGGTGGGGACGGAATCGACATCGAGGGTGGTCGCCACCCGGTCGTCGAGCGCACCGAGGACGCGTTCGTTCCGAACGACACCCATCTCGACGACGACGCCTGTCTCGCGGTGATCACTGGGCCGAACATGAGCGGGAAGTCGACCTACATGCGCCAGGTCGCGCTGATCTCGATTCTCGCCCAGGTCGGGAGCTTCGTGCCCGCCGAATCGGCGGACCTGCGGATCGTCGACCGCGTGTTCACCCGCGTCGGCGCGAGTGACGACATCGCCGGCGGGCGCTCGACGTTCATGGTCGAGATGAGCGAACTCGCGACGATCCTGGAAGGAGCGACCGCGAACTCACTCGTCTTGCTCGACGAGGTGGGCCGCGGGACCAGCACGACCGACGGCCTGGCGATCGCCCAGGCAGTGACGGAGTTCATCCACGACGAGGTCGGCGCGACGACGCTGTTTGCGACCCACCACCACGAACTGACCGAGGTCGCGGCCGATCTCAACGGCGCAGTGAACCGACACTTCCGGACCGAACAGGCGGGCGAAGAGGTGTCGTTCCCCTACGATATCGCCACCGGGCCCGCCGCGGCATCCTACGGTGTCGAGGTGGCCGGCGTGGCCGGCGTGCCGGACACGGTCGTCGGTCGCTCGCGAGAACTGCTCGGTGACAGTACCCCCGACGGACGGGAACCGGGTCAAGAGCCCGATCGAACCGCGACGGAACGTGGAAGTGAAACGCCCGAGGAACCCGATCGAGACGATGTCGTCGCCGAACTCCGATCTCTTTCCGTCGCTGAGATGACGCCCATTCAGGCGTTGAACACGCTGGCCGACTTACAGCGTCGGGCCGATCGAGAGTAGCGAGATGTCACATTCCGCTTCTCCGTCCGGGTGAAGCTTGTCCCCAAACATAATGTTCTATTGCCATAGTTAGTATGTACCGGAAACACTTACAGGTAAGTATGGCCTCGTATACGCGCCGGACTGTCCTGGGCCTCAGTGTCGTTACGGTAGCTGGATTTGCAGGCTGTGGTGAGGACGACGGTTCGTCGGCGGATACGACGACGGAAACGCAGGCGTCAGCCACGCCGACCCCGGAACCGACCGCGACGTCTGAGCCGACGCCGACACAGACTCCGGAGCCGACCCCGACGATGCCGTCGTCGCTTTCGATCGACCACGTCCGCTTCTGTGCGGAACAACCAACGGGCTATCGACAATATACCGAACAGCCAGACCAGACCTACAGACCGGGCGACGTTGTCTGGATATATCTCGAACCGTCAACTGTCGGAACGGAACCGGCAGGCGACGGTGAGCGTCGGTTCGCTTACGAAGTGTCCTGGACAATATACACGCCGGACGGAGAAGCACTAGATACGATTACTCGGACTTTCGAGCGGACCGTCGTCGAGTCGACTGACTTCACCACCGTATTTCTGGTGCTCAATTTCTCGCCGTCGATGGCGTTCGAGCCGGGTTCCCACCGCGTCGAGATCGATGTTCGGGACACGATCGCCGGAAACGAGGCGTCCCAGACGGCGACCTTCGATGTCGAACCCGAGCTGAAACAGGCTTCAGAACCCTTCGAGGTTCCTGAGATTCTCTTCACAGCCGGGGAGGCCACTGGATACGACGAGTACACGCCCCAGCCCAACGCCGAGTATGGACCGACGGACACGGTCTGGTACTATTACGAGATCCAGGGGATGCACTACCGGGAGACCGAGGACGCGATACGGACGAATATCTCGATATTCGAAACCCTTACTGGTCCTGAAGGCAGTATCTGGGCCGAAAACAAGATTCCAGTCAACAACGAATTCTCATCGGACACAGACCCATCGATGCTGTATCTCTCGGATCGGCTGTCTCCGGCTGAGCAATGGGATCCCGGCTCCTACACGATCACGCTCGAAGTGACCGACGGCTACGTCGACGAGACGATCGAACAGACAGGGACGTTCACTGTCGTTGAGTGACGGCGGCGTTTTCTCTCACTCTGCCTCGTCGAGCACGGCGGCGACGATTTCGAGTTCCGCTTTTCGGAACGCCCGCTCGTGATCGCGATCATCATCAAGGCCGTCGATCCGGTGGGCGATCGCTTTGCGCATCTCGGCTTTGGCGGGGAGCTGTCCCGGGCCGACGTCCCCACCGACGGCCTCGCTGATCGCGGCGAGACTCTCCTTGGTGAACCCGACCGATCCCCGGCGCTCGAAGCGGTCGACTGCCAGTCGGATCTCGTTGCGGAGTTCGTCGACAGTTTTCGCCATATCCTCCGGGACGGGCGGCCGTGTCCTGTAGATTGCGGTCGTCGGTCACCTCGCCCAATCCACCGTCGCTGCCGCTCACCGACAGCGTTTTTCCCACCCCAACCCAGTCACCTGATGTGCATCTCCGTGGGCCAGTCCTCGACGTGAGCGAGACCAAAACCGTCAGCACGCAGTACGGCGAACGCGACCTCTCGGAGGTCACGATCCGCCCCGAGGACGGCCGCGCGGACCCAGTCACCGTCACGCTGTGGGGTAAGTGGACCGAGACGGCCAGCGTCCTCGAAGCCGGGATGGACGTCGCCGTCTACGACGCCGAGGAGCGCGAGTATCGCGGCGAGACCCAATTCACGACCGGCGAGGACACGATGGTTGTTGTCGAACCCGACTTCATCGTCGACGTGACCGACGTCCGGTCGTGGGTGCAGTGCCCCCGGATGTATTACTTGAACAAGCTCTCAGGGACGCCGCTCGCGTATCCCGTCGTCAAAGGGACCATCGTCCACGAAGTCTTCGGCGATCTGCTTCGCGGTCGGGACGTCGAGGACGCCGTCGCCGAACGCGTCGAGGAGGTCGGCCTTGAACTCGGCCTGCTGGGACGGGACGCTGAGACAGTCCGCCAGGACGCCCTGGATCACGCCAGCGCGATCGAGGGCTGGCTCCAGCAAGGACACCTGACTGACGGCGGCCAGACCACCTTCGGCCCGACGGAAGGCGAGTGGCGCTCCGAACAGACGCTGATCAGCCAGCGCTACGGGCTGAAAGGGCGGGCCGACGCCGTCCGGCGGGGGATGCCCGTCGAACTCAAGACGGGCAAGAACACGAACCGCGAGCCCCGCTTTCAGGACAAGATCCAGGCCGCCGCCTACGCCCTCATTCTGGGCGAACACGGCGAGGAACCACCCAACACCGGCACGCTACTCTACACGAAAAACGCCGCCGTCGAGCGCACCGAGGAAGGCGGCGACCTTTCGCCGGCCAAGGAGTTCTCGATCGGGTCGGGGCTGCTGGAGTTCGTTCTCCGGACGCGCAACGAGATCGCCGCGATGGAGCATGGAATGGATGTCCCGACCGGCTACGAGGCCGACGCCAAGTGCGAGTACTGCTTCGAACAGGACACCTGCATGGCCGTCTCGGGGCGACTCGACCAGGAGTCGAAGGCCGGCCAGGTCGGGACGCCGATCCCGGAAGACGAACGCGAGTACTTCGAGGCCAACTACCGCGCAATCGAGGCCGAGCGCCGGGCCGCTCACCGGGAGTACGCCAAGCTCTGGCGACAGGACAAAGAGGAACGCGCCGAGGACGACCGCGCGCTGATCGACCTCGAACCCACCGGCCAACGCGAACTCGACGACGGCAGCTGGGAACTGCGAGCCAAAGCGACGGGCGCGACCTCGAAGATCCGCGAAGGTGACGTCGTGCTGGCGAACGACGGCGACCCGATCGAGGGTGAGGCGGAACTGGCCCGCGTGCAGCGACTTTCAGCGGAAATCGTCGTCACTGCCGACGAACCCGTCGAACTCCGGCGGCTCGACGTCTATCCCTCGGAACTCTCGACCGACCGGATGCTGACGGCGATCCACGACGCCCTGTTGCAACAGTCACCCGACGAGAAAGCAGTCCTGTTCGGCGGCCAAGCGCCCGCGTTCGAGGACGTCGCGGAGACGTTCGTCGAGAACAACCCCGCCCAGGACCGGGCAGTCAGGCGGGCCGTCGGTGCCGAGGATTTCGCACTGATCCACGGCCCGCCTGGCACTGGCAAGACCTACACGCTCGCGACGCTGGTCGACGCGCTGGTCGAGCGCGGCGAGCGCGTTCTCCTCTCGGCCTTTACCAATCGAGCGGTGGACAACGCCGTCGAGGCGTTGCTGGAGCAGGGCGTCGAGGACGTCGTCCGGATGGGGACCGAGACGGGCGTCCGCGAAGACCTCAAACACGTCAGGCTCGATCCGGCGGGCAATCCGGACGCACGAGCGGACGAGTTGACGGACGCACCCGTCGTCGCGGCGACGACGGCGACCTGCGGCTCGCGGATCATGCGCGAGCAGGACTTCGACGTGGCGGTCATCGACGAGGCGGGCCAACTGACAGAACCCGGCGCGCTGGCGGCGGTCGCCCGCGCCGAGCGGTTCGTCCTCGTCGGCGATCACGAGCAACTCCCGCCGGTCGTCCGCGCGGAAGACGACATCGCCGACCGAGATGCGACCGCCGACCTCTCGCAGTCGCTGTTCGAGCGCCTGATCGACGCCCATTCCGACGCCGGCGTGTTACTCGATCGGCAATACCGGATGGCCCAGC
This sequence comes from Halorhabdus utahensis DSM 12940, assembly GCF_000023945.1. Lineage (NCBI taxonomy): Archaea > Methanobacteriati > Methanobacteriota > Halobacteria > Halobacteriales > Haloarculaceae > Halorhabdus > Halorhabdus utahensis. Next base: position 449,180 of record NC_013158.1, on the reverse strand, counting down.
GAATCCAGGCCTACTCCTCCCGGGAGTTCTACGACGGGCAGTTGCGGCCCGCGACCGGCGAGATCGCCGGACAGACGCTGGCCGATCTCGATGGCGTCGATCCGGCCGCACTGCCCGACCATCTCGGAGGCCGGGTGACGTTTCTCGATCCCGACGGGCAGGCGGTGGGGAACACCAATCCCGACGAGGCTGCGGCCGTGGCGCAGACGGTCGAGTCGTATCTCGATGCCGGTGTCGATCCGGGAGACGTGGGCGTGATTGCGCCCTATCGCGCGCAGGTCGCCGAGATCGGCCAGCGCGTCCCCGACGGGGTGACCGTCGACACCGTCGATCGCTTCCAGGGGTCGAGCAAGGAGGTCGTTCTCGTCTCTTTCGTCGCCACAGGGAGCCTCGACGGGCCGATCTTCGAGGACTACCGGCGGATCAACGTCGCGCTGACGCGGGCGAAGCGTGCGCTCGTGTTGATCGGCGACGCCGACGCGCTCTCGACGGACGAGCGGTATCGGCGGATGGTCGAGTGGGCGCGCTGAGAAAGACCGATACCGAAAAGGGCCATCCGACGCAATCGGTCGGCGTGTCACCTGCCACGGACGGACCGACGGTCGCCGGGAAGTGCGCACCCGAACCAGCGGCGCTCGCGGCCGCCGCCGATCGGGGGTTCGACGCCGTCGAACTCTATCTCGAACGTCAGCATCTCGACGCGCTCGAGGAGACGGTCCAGGTCGTCGAGGACGCGGCCGTCTCGGCTGCCTCGGTCCACACGCCACACGTCACACCGGAAGAGCACGAGTACTACGAACTGACCGATCGCCTCGCGGTCGAACTCGATGCCTACCTCGTGCTCCACTCGAAGTACGTCATGCACGTCTTCGCGCCGGAGGTGGAGGCGATCGGCTTCGATGCGGCCCACGGCCACGAGAACAACACCGGCGCGAGCGTCATGCACCTGGAAGAGATGATCCTCGCCCGCGATAACGGTCTGGTGCTCGATACGGCCCACCTCTACACGGCAGAGCGCGAGTATCACGACGCGCTTGCATACCTGCTCTCGACGTATCCCGACCAGATCGGACTCATCCATCTCACGGACAGCACGCGCCGGGACGACGGGCTTCCGTTCGGTGACGGCGAGATCGATCTCGAAGCGACGGTGAGAGCGATCCGTGACTCGGCGTTCGACGGACCGATCGTGCTTGAGGTCAGCCAGGACGCCCAGGCCGACGCGCTGGCGGTGTTCGAGGACTACTGGGCGGACTGATCGTCTTCGGGCCGTCGTGGGCAATCCATTTGTGGCCTGCGTCCGTCTCGACACGCGAACAGATGACATTCGAAGTCCCACGCGGAGACGGCTACGTCGAGGTCGATCTCCCCGACTGTGACGTGACGATTGCGGAGCTCCCCGGCGGCGAACCGGTCGACGTCCGCGAGGCAGCCGAGGAAGCCGTGGCGAATCCTCACGGCCCGCCACTCGTCGAACGGGCAAGCGCCGACGACGAGGTGGCCATCGTCGTCACGGACGTTACGCGGGACGCCCCGGACGGGATTCTGGTGGACGTGCTCTTCGACGAACTCGAGGCCGCCGGCGTCGATCGCGAGCAGGTCACCATCGTCCTCGGGCTCGGCCTGCACCGGCCGATGGACGAGGCGGAGATCGAGGCGGAACTCGGCGAGTACGCCGACCTCGCGGAGAACCACGATCCCGACGAGACGGTCACGCTCGGCGAGGTCAACGACGTGCCGATCGAGATCTACCGCCCCGTCGCCGAGGCCGACCTCGTACTCACCACGGGCCAGAGCGAACCCCACCAGTACGCAGGCTTTTCGGGCGGCGCGAAGACAGTCATCATCGGCGCGGGCGGCGAGTCCTTCATCAAGTACACCCACGGCCCGGACATGCTCAGCCAGGAGTCGGTCAAGCTGGGCAAGATCGACGGCAACCCGTTCCGGGAGGCCGTCGAGGAAGCGGGCGAACTGGTCGGCCTGGACTTCTGTCTGAACGTCACGCCCGGCCCCGACGGCTTTCTGGACGCTTCCGCGGGTGACTCCGGCGCGGTGGTCAGGGACCTCGCCGAGACCGCCCGCGAGGCGCTGGCCTTCGAGGTCGACGGGGAATACGACGCCGTTGTCTCGGGCGTCGGCGCGCCGAAGGACGCACAGCTCTACCAGACGACCCGCGGCATCACCTACGTCGTGCTTTCGGACGGCGCGCCAGTGAAGGAGGGCGGTCGCGTGGTCGTGCCCGCCGTGCTCGACGAGGGCTACGGCGCGGGTCGGGGCGAGGAGCGCTTCTACGAGTGGCTCTCGGGTGCCGAGGACGCCGAGTCGGCCTACCAGGCGATGCTACAGGGCTACGAGCCGGGTGCCCAGCGCGGGTTCGTCACGGTCCGGTCGCTGCGTCACGCGGACGCCTATATCACCAACAGCGAGGACCCGGAACTCGTCGAGGAGTGTCTGATGCACGCCGAGGAGTCCGTCGAGGACGCGATCGAACCGGGGAGTGACGTCCTCGTGGTCCCGAAAGCACCCAAGACACTGCTGGTCTGACGGTCTGGGGTCGACATTACCGCCAAGCGAACGTTTAACCGCGAATTTTGACTAACTGCGGCCGTGCCGTCGCCGTACCAGATCCTGGAAATCGACCGGGCTGCGAGCGAAGATGCCATCCACCGTGCGTACCGTCGACGCGTCAAGGAGGCTCATCCGGACCAGGGTGGCTCGGCTGCCGAATTCCAGGCTGTCCAAACCGCTTACGAGGCGCTGCTATCGGAGTTCCACGAAGGTTCGGACGACGGGGCGCGCTTGGATCGGTCTGCCGGTCCCGTCTCCGTCGAATACCTCGACTACGATGTCCTGGACGACCAGGGCTGGACGCTTGATGACGGCAGCCTCTTCGGGAAGGCAGCCGATGCTGGACTGGATGCAACCGACTACGGGACGTTTTCGGTAACTCCCGAACGGACCTTGCTGGAATCCGCCGAAGCGACCGGCCACGAGTGGCCATACTCCTGTCGCGGCGGTGCCTGCGCCAACTGTGCCGTTGCCGTGTGTCGCGGCGAACTCTCCCAACCCGTCAATCACATCCTGCCGGCGGACGCCATCGACCGGGGCATTCGACTCTCCTGTGTCGGCAAACCGATCACGGACGATCTCGCAGTTGTGTACAACGTCAAGCACTTGCCGTCGATCGCCGACCTCCGGCTGCCGCCGCGACCCGCCGACAGTCGCGGAATCGACTGACTGGGCAGGGAGTGTATTCGATAAAACTCGCATTTGACCCATCGGCACACCCTTTACAGTGGCCGTTTTATCGATCGCACATGGGGAAGTTACTGCCACGCCGTGGTGAGCGGGCCGACACCGCCGAGGAGCCGCGGGTGCTCGGGCTCAACGAGGGTGCTGCTGACGAGGCGTTTGCCGCCCTTTCGTCGGAGACGGCCCGACGAGTGCTCTCATTGATCTACGACGATCCTCGGACGCCGGTCGAGGTCCGCGATGAGATCGGAACGTCGCTCCAGAACGTCCACTACCACATCGAGAAACTCGAATCAGCTGACTTGATCGAATCGGTCGGGACGGACTACTCGGCGAAGGGCAACGAGATGAACGTCTACGCGCCAACCAGCGAGGCGCTCGTACTCGTCGCCGGCGAACAGGAGGACGAATCCCTGTTGAAGCGGGCCGTCGGCCGGCTCTTGGCGGGCGTCGGCGTCCTCGCCGCCGGGGCGCTGGCGTTCGGGTTCGCTGCCCAGCAGATCCTGACGGAGTCGACATCGGACTCCACGGGCGGGAATGGCGGTAGCGTTGGTGCGATGGATACCGAGTCAGTCCAGGTGTCAGCGAACGCCGACACGGTCCAGTCGGCGTCCGAGGCTACCGGTCCGCTTTCGATTCTCGGTGACCCTGCCGTTGCGTTCTTTCTCGGGGGGGTATTCATCCTCGCCATCGTCGGTGTCTGGTGGTACGCACGCAGTCGCTGACGGCATTCCAGCAGGATCTTCACCTTCGATAATCGCCATATCGACGGATAGCAAGTAGTTTGTGACCTCGCTTGGAAGGCTATAGTGTATGGACGTACAGTCCATTTCCGACCTCGACGACCGACGGCGACGAGCGCTCTTCGAGCGAGATTCCGGGATCGGCGAGATCCGCGAGGATGTCCAGGACATCGTCGCAACGGTCCATCAGGACGGCGACGAGGCCCTTCGGGACTTCAGTCGCCGGTTCGACGGCGTCGAGATCGACGACTTCGACGTCACCGAGCAGGCCGCGAAGGCCTACGAGGCGATCGACGACGAGGTACGCGAGGCGATCGAGACAGCCGCCGCAAACATCCGCGCGTTCCACGAACGACAGGTCCCCGAGGACTGGTCTGTCGAGCCAAGCGAGGGGCGCGAACTCGGCAGGAAGTACTACCCGCTCGATTCGGCAGGGGTCTACGCACCCGGCGGCACGGCAGCCTATCCCTCTAGCGTGCTGATGGGCGTCGTGCCAGCGAAGGTCGCCGACGTCGAACACGTCGCCGTGGCGACCCCGCCGGCCGAGGAGATCAATCCGGTCACGATGGCGGCGATGCACGCCGCCGGTGCGGACGCCGTCTATCAGATCGGCGGCGCACAGGCCATCGCTGCACTCGCCTACGGCACCGACTCGATCGACCCCGTCGACGTGATCGTCGGCCCGGGCAACCGCTGGGTCACCGCCGCGAAGGCCGAAGTCCGCGGCGACGTCCGGATCGACATGCTTGCCGGCCCCAGCGAGGTGCTGACGCTGACCGACGCGACGGCAGACCCCGAGATCGTCGCCGCCGAAGTGGTCGCACAGGCCGAACACGATCCCAACGCCGGGGTTGTCGCGGTGACGCCCGATTCCGACCACGCCGAGGCTGTCGCCGCGGAGATCGACCGCCAGGCACCCCAGCGCGAACGCGCCGAGATCGTGCGAGAGGCACTTGCAAACGACGCCAGCGGCGTCTTTCTCGCCGATTCGATGGATGCGGCCGTGGCGTTCAGCGAGGACTACGCGCCCGAGCACATCTTCGTCCACGCGGCGAACGAGCGCGAGCTGCTCGACCGGATCACGAACTACGGGAGTGCGTTCGTCGGCGAGTTCACCCCGGTTGCCGCGGGTGACTACGCCAGTGGTACCAACCACGTCCTCCCGACCGGCGGATCGGCAGCGATCGCAAGCGGGCTCTCGGTCGATGACTTCGTCCGTCCGGCGACGTATCAGCAACTCTCCGAGGACGGGCTCGAGACGCTCCGGGAGACGATCACCACACTGGCCGAAGCCGAAGGACTCGAGGCCCACGCACAGAGCGTCGAAACGCGCTTTGAGGACTGAGGCCGCTCGGCACGACGGTCAGCTTTCGGTCCCGACTGTTTCGTCGACCGGCTGATCGTCGTCCCACTCGCGGAACCCGGAGCCAGTTTTCTCGCCGAGTTGGCCGGCTTGAACTTTCGCCCGGAGGATCGCCGGTGGCTCGAAGCGCTCGCCGAGTTCCACGGCGAGTTCTTCGAGTGTTTCCAGGCGATTATCCAGTCCGGCCCGGTCGGCGGCGGCCAGCGGCCCCATCGCGTGGCCGAATCCCGTCTCGACGAGGTCGTCGATCGCTGCGGGGGTGGCAACCTCCGCCTCGACGGCCCGCATCGCCTCGGCTTCGAGGGCGAGCTGGAGCCGGTCGGAGACGTACCCGGGAGCGTCGTTTACAACGACAGAGGTCCATCCGAGACCGTCGAGAAACCCACTCACCGAATCGACGGTGGCGTCGTCGGTTTGGTCCGCTCTGACGATCTCGATGACTTCCCGGTCTCCGTTCCCAGAGGGCGATTGTGCATTATGGGTTCGGGCCTTACCGCCGTCCACGATCGAGAGGCCGATCGCGCGCTCCGGATTTTCGAGCGCGGCTGCCGCGGCTGTGGGTTCGGCGACGTCGGTGTGGATCGCGAGGATTGTTTGATCGTCGAGACCTTCCTCGACGCCGGCGAGGCGATGGCGGACGGTTTCGAGATCGGCCGACCGTGTTTCGATGGCGACGTCCGCATCGCCGACGGCCGTTTCGAGATCGGTTGTGCCGTCCAGTCGTTCGAGGTGGTCGGCTGGCCCCGGATTCCCACGTTCCCGAAAGGTCTCTTCGAGCACGTCGACAGTGTCCATCACCGCTGTGGCATCGACCCCGTACAGCGTGACAGTCGGGAACTGCTCGGTGGTGTCAGGGTCGCCGCTATCTGTCGTAACTGGTTCCGACGGCGATCGATCCGTCGACTCGTCAGTGTGTCCGGCGCGTGCTGTGCAAAAGAACGACGCCCGGGCGAATCGACGCCCCACCACACCCGTACCGAGGATCGCAACGTCCATGCACGGTGGATCGACGGCGGGGCCGATAAGGGTTTGTCCCGGCCGTGGCCTCGTTCAGTCCTCGCCGGCCCCGTACCCGGTGGCGTCGGAGACGTCGAACGATTCGAGCGTCTGGAGGCCGTTGAGCGCGATCAGGCCGAAGCCAACTTTCGCCACCACGTCGATGTACGTGATGACCAGCGACGCGGTTTCGTTGTCCATGAACCCGTAGCCAGTCGGCGCGAGCAGCCAGATGACCGGGTAGACCAGCCAGAGCACGATCACGAAGTTCCGGAGCTTTCGGTAGAGCCCCGCGGTCACGTCGTCGCGGTGCGTTGCGGTCTCGGCGGCCTCGACCACGAGCAGGTAGACGACGCCGACGAACGCCAGGCTACCCGCGATGAAGAACAGTTCCTTCAGCGGCGTCGCGAACACTGCACCGAGGAATCCGAGCACGATCGTCGCCGCCTGCAGCGCCGCGGCTTTCGCGATCAGTCGTCGCCCGGCCCCGGCGATGAGTGCGATGAAGACCACGTGCAACGGCGTCGTCAACAGCCAGTCGACGTACCGCGGGACGAAGAGTTCCGCCCCGCTCGCCGTCGAAACCTCGCCGATTCCGAGGGCCATCAGCCCGTAGGCGACCGTCGCGATCAGCGTCACGACGACGACGTCGGCGTATTCGCGATGTCGGTCACTCGACAGGGTGACGAACCCGTAGGCGAGGCCGACGCTCCCGAGCGCCATGCCGAGCGTGCCGAGCGTGAACCAGAGCGTGATGCCGACTTCGATCATGCGGCATCACCTCCTGAAATTCTCCCAGTGCCACCGTCTGTCGCTGTCTGTTCGACGGTGAACCGATCGAGCAGCGACTGGAGTTCGTCCGCCCGATCCAGGAGGTCGCCGGCCGACGTCGTCACTTCCGCGATGGAATCCGTCTGTTCGTCGGCCGCCGTGGCGACGGTGTCTGCCTCCGTGACCGTCTGCTGGCTGATCGCCGTCAGGTCGTCGACCATCGCCATGACCTGCTGGGCCGTTTCGGCCTGGTCTTCCGTCGCAGCGTCGATCTCCTGGATGCCCTGATCGGCTGTCTCAGCCCGCTCGACGATCGTCTCCAGGGAATCGACTGTCTCGGTCACCGTCTCGACACCGGCGGCCATCCGCTCGCTCGTCGCTTCCATCGTCTCGACAGTCTCACCGGCTTGGTCCTGGATCTGCTCGATCCGTGCCTCGATGTCACCGGCCGCGTCCTTGGTCTCCTCGGCGAGGTTCTTGACCTCGTCGGCGACCACGGCGAAGCCTTCGCCGCCGTTGGAATGGGCGGCTTCGATCGAGGCGTTGATCGCAAGCATGTTCGTCTGCTCGACGATCTCGGTGATGACATCGACGATCTCGCCGATCTCGTCTAGGTCCGAATCGAGGTCGTTGATCGCCTGGCGCGTCCGTTCGGTCTCTTCTTCGATGGCGTGCATCTCCTCGATCGCATCCTCGGCGGCCCGCCGACCGGTTTCCCCGACTTCGGCGGCCTGCTGGGACGTCTGGGCCACTTCCTGGGCGGAACTGGCGACCTCCTCGGCGGACGCCGAGAGCGTTTCCATCTCTGCGGCGATGTCCTGGAGCCGTTCGCTCTGTTCGCTTGCGCCGTCGAAGATCTCGTCGATCGACTGGCTGACCTGTCGGCTGGCTTCGCCGACGCGGTCGGCGTTCCGACGAACGCTATCACTCGATCGGGAGACGTCCTCGGCAAAAGCTTCGACGTCCGCGACGGTCGTTTCGAGGGCTTCGAGCGCGATATTGAGTTCTTCACCGACCGTTCGCATCGCGTCGTTGTCGCTATCCGGATCGACACGCTGGGTCAGATCGCCGTCGGCGACGCGGTCGAGCACGTCACTGTAGGCCTCCGCCTTCGCTTCGAGATGCGACGAGAGGGCCTCCATTTCCGCTCGCTCGGCCTCGGCTTCCTGCCTGGCTGTTTCGGCCTCGTCCTGTGCCGTTTCGGCCTCGTCGATCTTCCGTCTGAGGGAATCGCGCATCTCCGCGAAGGACCGATAGAGCGTCCCGATCTCGTCTGAACGCTGGGTCGTCAGGTCGACGTCGAGGTCGCCCCCGCCCATCTCACTCGCGCGGTTGGCAAGCCGGCGCAAGGAGAGGGCCGTGTTCGAACCGATAGTGACGCCGATCAGTCCCAGGTTGATGATCGCGAGCAACACCAGGCCCAGTAGATCGGAATTGATCTGCGCCGAGAGGGCATAGGCTGCCTCGGCGGGCTGCTGGGTCAGTACTGTCCAGCCGCGAGTCCCCATCGTCGTCATCCCCATGACAGTGTCTCCCTGACGGAGGAACGAGCCGTTGGTCGCGTTGGCCGTCTCGATCGCCGGGCCGTCGTATGGTTCGAGGATCTTGCTCGTGTTTGGATGGGCCACGTACTGCCCGTTCTCGTCGACCACGATGGTCGACGTGGCTCCGCTCGTCGAGAGGGCTGCCGCCCGGGATTCGAGATCAATCATGTAGACGAGCGCGCGGTCCTCCGCGCCCTCGATCGGCGAGATGGCTGCCACGATCGGGTGATCGACGATCGGCACCGAGAACGGCTGGGAGATGTAGACCTCGTCCGGGCTGGTGAACGTCGGCGGATCCGTCGCAAACGCCGCACCTTGTTCAGCCGGATCGACACCCTCCATGGTGTCGCTCGAACTCACCAGAAACTCCATCTCGGCCGTGTCGAGATAGTGGACGGCGACCACGTTTGCAGGAACGTCGCCGTTCGCGATCATGGCCTCGAGTTCCCGATCGATTTGATCGACGGTTCCCGATCCGAATATGGGTAGCTTCGTGGTCGTCCGGACGTCACCTTCGACGGCTGACAGCCACGTTTCGAGCTGGTCGGCCTGTGCATTCGACTGTGTCGTCAGGTCGTCCTCGACATCGGTGCGGAGTTCACCCGACGTCTGGGCGCTGATGACGCCACCGAACGCGATCATGATGACGACCGCGAACGCGAGGGCCACCCCGAGCCGTGCGGTGTACCGCTCGCGCACGAACGACGGGAGGACTCCGGTACGTTTCTCTGGCATTACCAGACGCGATGGGTCGAATTACCGTAAATGGTCACTCCCGATTTTCAGCCATGATAACCCAACAACGGGCAAACCGCGTTCGACCGGCGCCGTGGCACCGCAACTATCATATTCCTACCCACTGACGTTCAACTGACCACAGAACGTGGTACCACATGGCGAACGCCAACGACACCCGCGATCCGTTCGAGACGGTCCAGTCAGTCATCGACGAGCCTGCAGCCGGGGCGGATCAACTCCCATATCTGATCGGCTTGCTCGACGAAGACGATCCGGCCGTGCGGCTCGCCAGCGCGTTCGCACTGTGTCTGATCGCGCTCGCCGAGCCTGACACGGTGACGTACATCGCCGGTCGACTGTCCGACCGCCTCGACGGGGATATCGCGGAAGTCGAGTTCGCCTTTGCATACCTCGCAACGAGGTTTCCCCGACGGTTCGACGATGGACTCATGGAGGCACCGACAGGTCACCGTGACCGGCCGGCCGAGCGCACGGAGGCGGGCGGGAACGCACCCGCTGACGATGTCGGGCGGGTCCGCCCACCGAACAGTGGCTTCGACCCGCGAAACGTCGACTCGAATCGAAGCGTCATCGATCCCGCGGATCCACAGCGCCACGACGACCCCGCTCGCGAGCAGCTGGGTGGTGGATCGAACCTCACCGGGCACGACGAGTCGGACTCGGCAGGTGCCACTGGGGGCGAGAGGATGACCACGACCGAACGCCAGCGATGGAATCAACTGTTCGAGCGACTTTCGGAGATCGTCGAGTACAGCCGCTTCGAGGAACTGATGATGTTATCGGGCCAGCACCGCGGCCGGTATGCCGACGTGGCCCGCGTCCTGACTGTCGACGAGGGCGTCGAGCGTGCACTTGCGCTGCGGTTGTTCCACCGCCCACCGTCGGACGAACTCGGGTCCTTCGAGGAAGAGCTCTGTGCGGCACTCGACCGGTGGCAAGGGATCGACGCGCATCCCAACATCGCAACGGTCCATGACTGGAACGCCACGCCCCAGCCCTGGGCCGCGACCGACCTCTACGAGACGACCCTCGCCGATCGCGTTACCCCGGTCGATCCTTCCGTGGCCATATCGATCGGGATCGACATCGCCGATGCGCTCGCACACGCCCATCGACACGGCGTGATCCACGGCGGGCTCGATCCGCGCACGATCGGGCTTCCCGGGATCACTGACGAGCAGGCGACGGGGTCAGGGGCGGCACTCATCAACGTCGGCTTGCTCGAGGTCTACCGGTTTCACGTCACGCCGGCCTCGTGTCTCGACCCGCGATATGCGGCTCCCGAGTACTACGACCGCCAGTTCGGCCGGATCGATCACACGACCGACGTCTACCACCTCGGGGCCGTCCTCTATCGGTTGCTTACGGGTCGGCCCCCGTTTCTCGGCGAGTTCGAAACCATCCGCGAGGACGTCATGAGCGCGGCCCCGCCCATCCCCTCACTCGTGGTCGACGTACCCGACGACATCGACAGCGTGATCACCAAGGCGATGGCCAAGCGGACGCTCCGGAGATACGAAACGATAAATGACTTGCGACAGGATCTGGTGCGTGTGCATGACGAACTGACCGGCCGTGAGGGTGACGGAAGTGAGCGGCCGTGAACGATCGGACAGATGGCTATCCACCATGATTTACCGAACCAGCGGTGACCGTCCATGATCGGTGGTTGGGAGGTATCGCTACAGGAGATTGCCGGGAATCCGAACCTGACGTTCATCTACTTCGTCGGGTTCGTGTTGATCGGCGTCCTCGGGGTCCGGTTCGGGGTCTATGCCCTCTGGAACCGACGCGCGAGTCAGCTCCCGTCCCAGGCGTCGATCTGGACCTATCTCGCCGGCGTTGGCGTGGCCGCGGCGCTCTACGGTATCATCGGAGTCCTCCAGATCGTCACCCCGGCGATGCCGGCCATCCGGCGCACCGTTTTGCTTGGGTTCGTCTTGCTGCTGGCGCTGACGATGCGGCTCATCGCCCGCCAGGCGACGCCGACGGACGACCGCACTGACGAGACAGATACGCTACGCGAGCCAACTGTCCTGGCGTTATCTCTCGTCGTCGTTGCGGTATTTCTCGGCGAACTGGCCGGCGTCGAGGAGCGAACCGTCGTTGCCCTGGCAGGCGTCGGCGCAGTCGCATTCACCGCGTACGGGTACTGGCACGGCCGGACCCAGCTATCACGATCGATGGTCCAGGGGACGATGCTGGATACGCTGTTGCGCCATCTGCTCCCGGTGTTGGCCTTCGGTGCGTTCGTTCCCGTGATCGAACTCGTCGTCTTCGTCGGGATCGATCGAGCGATCGTTCTCCACGTCCAGATCGTCTTCGTGATCATGGCAGCCACAGCGCTGATGACGGCAAACATCAAGCTCCGACAGAATCTTGCCCGACTCTAGTCGCCGGTACAGGCGGTCGGTTCTTCGGCGACGATCCCGTCAACGTCCATCTTCTGGAGCGACGCTGCACGGTCGATGTCGTTGATCGGCCAGGCGTAGACTGCCAGATCCGAGCGATGCGCCCGCTCGATCAGTGCAAAATCGATGAGACGCCAGTGGGGGGCGATTCCCGCACAGCCGAGACCCGCCGCCCGCTCGATCGCGGCCTCGGAGGCATCGTCGACGATCAAGACGACCGGAACGTCCGTCGTTTCTGTCGCCCGCGCGACCACGTCCGTGTCGAACGACGAGAGCCAGACGTCGACGTCTGCCCCCTTGACGGCTTCCCGTACGTCTTCGATCAGACCCGACTCCTTGAGCTCGAGATCCAGGCCCACGTCTGGCGGCACGGCTTCGAGCACCGCGGACAGCTCCGGAACCCCTTCCCCGGACCCGTCGATGTCCATGTCGGCGAGTTCGGCGGCCGTGTACTCCGCAACCGCGCCAGTCTCGTCGGTGAGGCGGTCGACAGTCTCGTCGTGGAAGACGACCAGTTCTCCCGAGGCGCATCGTCGGACGTCGACCTCGATCATGTCCGCCTGCGCAGCCGCCTGCCGGACCGCTGTCAGGGTGTTTTCGGGATATAACCCAGCGAAGCCACGGTGAGCGATACAGCGCATACCTGCCCTTCCGTCCCCACCTTGCAAGGGCTTTTCGGGCGGTGCTGAACTCGATCCCCGGTAGTCGCTCCCCGGTCGTGACGGTGAGCTAGCGACATGGAACACGATAAATACCTATAATTATGGCGCTTGAACCATACCATGAACCTATGAGTGGGGACGGGCCATCGTCGAACACAGACGCAGAGACACCCGGCGGCGAGAGCAGGCTGGTTGCGACGTACCGGCGATACGTCGAAGCCGACACGAGTCGCCCGGAGATCTACAGCGGTTTCGGGCTGTTCTTCGCCGGCGTTACGTTCGGTTTTGTCGCACTTGTCGTGTTTCTGTACAGTGGAACCGCGCCTGCCGGGACCGACCGCTACTGGTTGCTGCGTGAGATTGCGCTCGTCTCCGGATCGCTCATGGTTCCTGCGGTCACGCTGGCGGTCGTTATCCTGTTGCCAGTTGGCCGTCGCACGCATGCAGTCAGCGCGATCGGGACGACCATCTGTCTGGTGTCGATCCTCTGGTTCACGCGGGTGTATCCATGGCAATGGAGTGAAGCCAACGACACCAGCGTAATCAGTCTCTATGCCGTTGGTGTCGCGTTGCTGGTGGGGGCGACCGGGGCGGCGCTGGTCGCGCAGTACATCGACCGCGCCACCGAGCAGCCGACCGAGGGTCCCCAGTCCGGCGAGGCTGATTCCGCGACAGACGACGTCAGCGACGAGGACGTTCGTGCGGACATCGACGACGCGATGGCTGACTCCTCGTTGACGTGGGGGGGCGTCGAGGCCGAACCGACCACGAAACGGCTCGAATTCGACATGCCTGATGCCGCGGAGGTGGGCAACGTTGGGGACAACGTCGATGCTGTCACGGAGACCAGATCCGCCGGTGGCTCCGTTGATGACGCGGTCGACGGGTTGCGAAAACTCCAGGGTGGCGAGGACGCGACGGCACGGACTGAGAGTCCGGACGATCAGGTCTCGGCGCTTGCCGCAATGCGCGAGCAACAACAGGCAGACGACGATGTCGAGACTGGGGTCGACCGCCCGGGCCTGCTCGCTCGCTTGCGAGAGCGGGTGGTTGGCCTCGACGGCGAGGGACGACTCGCGGCACTCCGGCGGCGACTGTTCGACTGACAACGAGCGAGCCACGTTCTCGCTCTGTTCGAAACCGGCGCGATCGTCGATGCAGCCATCAACAGGCCTCCTGTGAGGATACAATTCCAGTTTGACAAATTGGGTTTAACTGTCGGTTCGTGAACGACAAGCCGACAACAAATTATTTCTAACCCCTGGTGCTATGTCCCTTCATGGCAAAGGGACTTGACGTGGGGACGATGAACCTTCTGTCCGCCCGACAGGAAGGTGACGAGACCGTCTTCGTACAACAGCGCAACTCGTTCGTCGAGATCGACTATAGCGACATGGCCGATCAGATGCTGTCTCGGAGCGACGTATTGCACATCCGCAAGGACGATCAGGTGTACATCGTCGGGGACGACGCGCTCAACTTCGCGAACATCTTCAACGAGGAGACGCGCCGGCCGATGCAGGCTGGGATCCTCTCGAGCGACGAGAAGTCGGCGATCCCGATGATCAAACTCATCACCGAACAGGTGGTCGGTGATCCCCAGTATCCGAGCGAGCGACTGTTCTTCTCGGTGCCGGCCGATCCGATCGACGACGATACGTCGACGCTGTACCACCAGAAGACCGTCGAGTCGCTGCTCAGTGACATGGGCTACGATCCCGAACCGATCAACGAGGGGATGGCGGTCATCTACTCGGAACTGGCCGACAAGGAGTTCACCGGGCTGGGCATCAGCTTCGGGGCCGGCATGACCAACGTCTGCCTGTCGTACTACGCCGTGCCGGTCATGAAGTTCTCGATCGCTCGGGGTGGCGACTGGATCGACGAAAAGGCCGCCCAGGCGACCGGGACGCCCGTCGACAAGGTCACCTCGGTCAAGGAGGAGGACTTCGCGCTGGACTTCGAGACCGACGTCGGCGGGATCGAGGGCGCGTTGAGCATCTACTACGACAACTTACTCGATTACGTCATCGAGAACATCATCAACGAGGTCGACGAGGAGGACATCGAGGAGGGGCTTGACGTCCCAGTCGTCGTCACCGGCGGGACCTCGACGCCGGATGGCTTCGAGGAACTGTTCGCCGAACGGCTCGCAGAGGCGGACCTGCCGTTCTCGATTCAGGGGGTCGACCGCGCCGAGAATCCGCTTTACAGCGTCGCCCAGGGCGCGCTGGTGGCAGCCCGCTCGGAGGAAGAGCGCGACGGCACGGCGACGGCCGCCGCTGCGTCTGCCGAGGATGCGGACGAGGCCGAGGCCGAGGCGGAAGCCGAGAACGACGACTGAAACCGTCTCAGGACTCGTCTTCTGCTCCTGCATCGAGCGACGCTGCAACGGTCACCGTCGCTTCGAAGTCGTCGATATCGATCCCGGGCTTCGTCTCGGCATCCGGCTCGTCGAACGGGATCCGAACACCAGCTTCCCGGCCGATCAGACAGGTGCGCTCCGCCGATAGGTTTTCGCTCTCGAACCGTTCCATCGCCCGGTCCCAACTCTCGGGCTCGCCGCCCTCGTATCGGTGAGATGCCGGAACCCCACTGAACCCACAGGATTCACACACCACCGCCGTGGCTTTTTCACCCCCGAGCGCGAACGTCGTCAGGTCCCCCCCACAACGCGGACACTCCATAGTGGAGATTAGAACCGTATGCTAATGAATGTGATGCGGCCGGGGACGGAATTATGGCACAGGCCGTCGTTGCCCTCGACAATGCCCGAGCTATCCATTACCGAACGCCAGCAGGATCGACTCGACGCGGTGCGCCGCGAGGTCGAAGCCGCGTACGTCGAGACGTACGGTGAGACCCGACCACAGGACGCGATCGAGTACCTACTCGATACCTATACGCCACCCGAGGAACGGGCGGTCGTCGCCGCCTACGAGGAAGTCGCCACCGCGACGTACCCGACGCTCCAGCACGTCGCGAGCGAGGTCGATGCGGTTCCAGGTAGCGGCATCGAGGCCGCGGAGATGCGCGGGCGCTTGCTGGCGGCGCTGGGTCCGGAGACGCTTGCCGAGCGACTCCGGGCGGCGGACACAGAGACCGAGGAAGACGAGGTGTCGGCGGCCGACGATTCTGCGTCGGCTGGGGAGTTCGATGCCGACAGTCCTCCCGAGACTCCCGGCGGACCGCGAATCGACGAGGACTCGCCAGCTACAACCGGGGACCCCTCGCAAGGGGACGCCGGGACAGACACGGACGGGGCCGACGAGACGGACAAAACGGACGCCGACGAGACGGACAAAATGGACGGGGCCGACGAGACGACCGCCGGATCGGTGGATAGCGACGGGTCGAATGATGGCGACGAATCGGCATCGGAATCCCAGGCTGAATCAACCCCGACGTCACCGCTCGCATCGGTCAACAAACTCCTGGACGACCACAGTGAAAAGTGGCGCAAGGGGGAAGGCGATGCCCCCTACGAGGTCGATCTACCCGACGGGACGACGAAATCGGCCCGGACAAAGGACGACGTGCGCCAGTTGCTGTTCCGTCACTACTAGACGCTTTCCGCCGTCGGGCTAGGCGATGTCTTCGACCAGGTCGGCGACGTCGCTCGGCGTCTCGCCGACTTCGACGCCCGCGGCCTCCAGGGCGTCGATCTTGCTCTGTGCTGTCCCCGTGCCACCGCCGGAGACGATCGCGCCCGCGTGCCCCATGCGCTTGCCCGGCGGGGCGGTCCGGCCCGCAATGAACCCGACGACGGGGGTGTCCATTTCCTCGGCGATGTACTCGGCCGCCGCTTCCTCGTCCTCGCCGCCGATCTCGCCGCACATTACGACGGCCTCCGTTTCCGGATCTGCTTCGAACAGTTCAAGCGCGTCGATGAAGCCCGTCCCGACGATCGGGTCGCCGCCGATGCCGACGGCGGTCGTCTGGCCGATCCCGCGTTCGGTCAGGCTATCGACGATCTGGTAGGTCAGGGTGCCGGATCGCGAGACAAGTCCGACCGAGCCCTCGCTGAAGATGTTGCCCGGCAGGATGCCGAGTTTCGACTCGCCGGGAGTGATCACGCCGGGGCAGTTCGGTCCGACCAGATGCGTGTCAGTGTCTTCGAGTTCGGCGTACACCTCGCTGACGTCCTGGGTCGGGATGCCTTCCGTGATCGCGACCACAACATCAAGTGGTGCATCGAGCGCTTCGAAGAGTGCGTCCGCAGCGAAGGCGGGCGGGACGAACACGACCGAGGCGTCGGCGTCCTCCTCGCGTGCTGCCCGATCGACGGTGTCGTAGACGGGGACACCGTGGACTTCCTGGCCGCCTTTACCCGGGACCGCGCCGGCGACGACGTTCGTCCCGTATTCGATCATCTGCTCGGCGTGGAACTCGCCCTCGCCGCCGGTGATCCCCTGGACGATGACGCGAGTGTCTTCGTCAACCAGGATGCTCATTGTGCCACCTCCTCGGCGTCGGCGACAGCACGCTGGACGGCTTCTTCGAGCGTTTCCTCGACGGTCACGAGATCGGTGTTGAGTATCTCCATGCCTTGAACGCTGTTGGTGCCGGCGAGTCGAACGGTGACCGGGTTGGGAATCGTGTCGAACTCTTCGAGGGCCTCGTTGATACCGCGGGCGACCTCGTCGCCGCGGGTGATCCCGCCGAAGATGTTGAACACGACGCTGTCGACGTTGTCGTCGGCGAAGACGACCTCCAGGGCGTTGCGGACGCGGCCAGCTTTGGCCCCGCCGCCGATGTCGAGGAAGTTCGCGGGCGATCCGCCGTAATGATCGACGAGATCGAGCGTCGTCATCACCAGGCCCGCGCCGTTGCCGATGATGCCGACGTTGCCCGAAAGCCGGACGTAATCGAAGCCGTACTCGTTGGCCATCGCCTCGAGGTCGTCGTCGGTCGTTTCGCCTTCCAGTTGGGCGATCTCGGACTGCCGGAAGAGCGCGTCGTCGTCGACGTTGAACACGGCGTCGGCGGCGATGACCTCGTCGTCGTCCGTGATCATCACGGGGTTGATCTCGGCGTCGCTGCCGTCCTTCTCGTCCCAAAGGTCGTACAGCGTCGAGAGGATCGAGGCGACATCACCGGCCACCTCGCGGTCGACGCCCGCGTCGTAGACAGCCTTGCGAGCCTGGTAGGGGTGGAGGCCGTAGGCCGGATCGACGTGTTCGCGCGCGATGGCGTCGGGGTTCTCGGCGGCGACCTCCTCGATGTTGACCCCGCCCTTCGTCGAGACCATCGCGACCGGCTTGCCGGCCCCGCGGTCCATCGTCACGCCGACGTAGAGTTCGTTCACGAAGTCGACCGCTTGCTCGACCAAGACGCGATCGACGGTGTAGCCCTTCAGATCCATCCCGAGGATGTCCGTGGCCGCTTCCCGAGCCTCGTCGGCGTCCTCGGCAAGTTTGATCCCGCCGGCCTTGCCCCGCCCGCCGACGTGTACCTGTGCTTTGATCGCCACCGGGAAGCCGATCTCTCCTGCCGCGTCGACCGCTTCCTCGACGGTCGTCGCGAGAGTTGCATCTGGGACCGGAATCCCGGCCTCGGCGAATACGCGCTTTGCCTGGTACTCGTGGAGTCGCATGTATTACGACCGGCGAGCGGCGGACGCTTAAATCCCGCTTTCTGGTACCATTTCACATACTACCGGCAGTACCTTCCGCTTTCTCGCCTGGGGTGACGCGTCCACGCTGGGGCGCACGTACTTCCAGATCGCGTTCGAACCAGTACGGTGCCTTCACGCCGTCAGTACCTGCGGACAGTTGGTCTCGCTGGCCTCGGCACGATAGCGGGCGACGTATGGCCGGTAGCCGGTAGCTTTTGGCCTCGAACACCGAATCACGAGTATGGGCCATCACACGTTCGACATCGACCGCGCGGATTCGCTGGAGGACGACTCTCGGTACGCGTATCTCTCGGTCGATGAATTGCTGGGGCTGTTCGACTTCGAGGCGACGGACTGCGTGGCTGACCTCGGTAGCGGGACCGGCTTTTATACCCGATCGGTCGCAACCCACGTCGATTCGGTGCTGGCGATCGACATCCAGCCGGCGATGCACGCCGTCTTCGAGGAGTTCGGTCGTCCGGCAAACGTCCACCGGCTCACTGCCAGTGTCGACAGACTGCCGGTCGGGACGGACGCACTTCCCGCGGCGTACTCGACGATGACCTACCACGAATTTGTCAGCGACCGCGCGCTCGCTGAACTCGCTCGGGTGATCGAGCCGGGTGGCCGCGTTGCGGTCGCCGACTGGTCGGCCGAGGGTGTGGGTGAGCGCGGCCCGCCGCTTGCTGAGCGGTACGACGCGGCGACAGTCGCCGAGCACCTCGCCGAACACGGGTTCGCGATCGATCGAACGAGGGAACGCCGGGAGACACTTGTCGTTTCGGCACGCTACGAGCCGTCCTCAGCGTGATCGGTGGGTGGGGATCGTCGGCGTGTCCCGACAATCGTAAGGAGGCGGGGTGTCCTAACCTATACAATGAGCGACACGGTCGATCCACCGGAACCGTCCGGGGCCGGTGGCGAGGGCTCGGTCCATCTTCTCGGGACGGCACACGTCTCGGCGGAGAGCGCCGAGCGCGTCGAGCGGACGATCGAGGACGAGCAACCCGATGTCGTCGCCGTCGAACTTGACGAGGGACGCTATCGACAGCTCAAAGGCGAATCACCCGACGATATCGAGGCGAGCGACCTTCTCGAAGGGAACACTGTCTTTCAATTCCTGGCGTACTGGATGCTGTCGTACGTCCAGGCCCGGCTCGGCGACCGCTTCGACGTGACGCCCGGCGCGGACATGATGGCCGGCGTCGAGACGGCCGAAGCGGCGGGTATCGACGTCGCGCTGGTCGACCGGGATATCCAGACGACGGTCCAGCGGTTCTGGAAGCGACTGACTGGCCTGGAGAAACTCAAGCTCTTCGGCGGGATGCTCGCCGGCATCGGTGGCCCATGGGCCGCAGCCTGGACGGTCGGCCTCATGGTCGGGCTGTTCGTCGGCATCCTCGGCTCCGCGCTTGGCGTTTCAGTCCTCGGGGCCGTCGGTCTCTCGGTTCCGTTTGCCAGTGCAATCGACGTTCTCCTCCTGGCTGGCGGTGTCGGGACGGTGATCGCCCTCCCGCTGTTGGCCGCATTCTCGGGATTCGAAGACGAGGACGTCGAGGAGTTCGACATCGAACAGTTGACCGACACTGACGTCGTCTCCGCGATGATGGAGGAGTTTCGGCGGTTTTCGCCGGGCGGTGCCGAGGCACTGATCGACGAGCGGGACGCCTATATCGCCCACCAGCTCGTGGGGCTCCGGGAGGCGGGGGCCGATGTCGTCGCCGTGGTCGGGGCCGGCCACCGTGCGGGGATCCAGGGCTATCTGGACAACCCCGAAACGCTACCGCCGATGGATTCACTGACAGGGACGATTTCCGGCCGGCGGTTTTCACTCTACAAGATCCTTGGGTATCTGTTCACGCTCGGGTTCGGGGCGTTCTTCGTTTTGCTGCTGCTTGGCGGCGCTAATCAGGGTTGGTTGCTCAGGCTGTTCGCAGCGTGGTTCCTCGTCAACGGCATCATCGCGGCTGCGCTGGCAAAGGTAGCCGGCGCACACTGGAGCAGTGCGGGCGTCGGCGGTGCGGTCGCCTGGCTGACGAGCGTCAACCCACTGCTCGCCCCGGGCTGGTTCGCCGGCTACGTCGAGTTGCGCTATCTCGATGTCAACGTCTCGGACATCAGCCGGCTCAACGAGTTGCTCGACGATCAGGAGCTACCGATCCCCGAACTGGTCGCCAGGATGCGGGAAGTGCCGCTATTCAGGCTCATCCTGATCGTCGCACTCACGAATATCGGGAGCTTCATCGCGAGTATGCTGTTTGCGAGCACGATCCTGCCACTCATGTCCAACGAGGTCGGTGGCGTCGGCGAGGTCGCTGAACTGCTGATAATGGGTGCGCGGAACGGGGCTGAAATGCTCTGGAATCTCGTCGGATGATCGAACTCCGCTCGATCCGGTTTTCCCGGAAAGAACTGTTGGACCTCTTTGCGGCGTGGCTCATTCTGAGCGTCGCCTTCACCCTCTTTTTGAACCCACGGTTGCTCGAACGGTGGTCCTACGCGCCCGATCCGACTGCCGTGATCGCGGCCTTCGGGGAGTCCCTCCTCACGAGTCTCCTGACGGTCGGCGTCGGATTCATGCTCCACGAACTCGCCCACAAGGTGGTCGCGATCCGGTTCGGACAGATCGCCGCCTTCCAGGCCGACTACGGCATGTTGTTTCTCGCACTCGTCTCGGCGATGGCGGGGTTTCTCTTCGCCGCGCCGGGTGCGGTCGTCCATCGGGGCCGGATCACGCCCCGGGAGTCCGGACTCATCGCGCTGGCGGGCCCAGTGACGAATCTGGCATTGGCGGCTGCCTTCGCGCCGTTTGCGCTCCTGGCCGGCCCGACGATCAGCTCGGTGGCCTCCTTTGGCGTCACGATCAACCTCCTGTTGGCCGGCTTCAACATGATTCCGTATGGACCTCTCGATGGGCGTACCGTTCTCGAGTGGAACCGCGGTGTCTACCTCGCTGTCGCGGTCCCGTCGATCGTGCTCGCGATCGCCGGCTTGTTCGGTTTCGGATTCTGAACGATACGCTCTTTTCCCCCCGGTGAGACCCACGTTCATGCGCGAGTTTCGCCCGATATCGGCGGCTGAACGCACGGCGTTCGACCGCATTCGGCAGTACGCGTTTCATGCCGAAGACGGCCCCCACGTCACGGATGCCGGTGAGGACGGCGACGATCATCCGCCGATCGGGACCCGATACGGCTATTTCGACGAGGAGAAACCGGCGAGCATCTGCATTCACTACACCTTCGAGATGCGGGTGCGGGGTGAATGGACCACTGTCGGGGGTCACGGTGCCGTCGCAACGCCACCGGAACGACGCCGGGAGGGTAACGTTCGGCGAATGCTTCGGGAATCACTTCGGACGTTCGAGGTCGTCCCGCTGGTGACGCTGTGGCCGTTCTCGACGGCGTTCTACCGACAGTTCGGCTGGGCGACGGCCAACGAGATCACCCGTTACACGGTCCCGCCCGAAACGCTCGCTGGCGTTTCAGAGGAACCTGGCGAGTTCCGGCCCGTCGAACCGGATGACTGGCGGGATCTTCGGAAGAGCCACCTGGCAGCTGGACGGGGGGAGACGCTGTCGATGCGTCGTTCGGAGCAGTGGTGGCGACGCCGGATCTTCCACGAGTGGGGTGAAGACAGACGCCACGCCTACGCGTACTATCGTGACGATACCCCGGCCGGATACGTCGTCTACTCGGTGGAACGTGACGACGCCGCTGAACTCGACGTGAAGTACCACGGCGCACGCGATCACGCGGCCTACCGCGCAGTACTCGGATTCCTCGGCGACCACGATTCCCAGGTCGATTCCGTCTCGTTCGCTCGACCGGGCGATTCGGTTCTTTTCGACACCCTCGGGGACCCCCAGGCCGCCGATGTCGAACTGCTTCCGGGGCCGATGGTTCGCCTCACAGACGTTCCGGCGGCGCTCGAAGCGATCCCGTATCCCGACGGTCTTGACGAGCGCGTCACACTCTCCGTGGACGATCCGCTGTTACCGGAAAACGACGGCACCTACGAACTCCTCGTCGAGGGCGGGGATGGGTCCTGTCGATCGGTGACAGCGGACGCTCCTGACGTAACCGTCGGCGTCGGCCCGCTGTCACGTCTCGTTATTGGAGCTCGATCGGCCGACACGCTGGCGACCGTCGGCGATCTCACGGCCGATCCGGCGACACGTGAGACACTTGCCGAGTTGTTCCCGAGCGAGCGGGTCTTTCTGCGAGAGTTCTTTTGATAGCGAGGCCCGAACGAAGTGAGGGCCTCGGAAAGG
Organism: Halorhabdus utahensis DSM 12940; assembly: GCF_000023945.1. NCBI lineage: Archaea > Methanobacteriati > Methanobacteriota > Halobacteria > Halobacteriales > Haloarculaceae > Halorhabdus > Halorhabdus utahensis. The sequence continues at coordinate 426,789 of NC_013158.1, read as the reverse complement.
CGAACGGCGACCGAGGGGAGCCGTGAGCAGCGAGGCGGGATAAGTGAAGCGAACGGGACTTCAAATATAACGAGCGAGGCCCGAACGAAGTGAGGGCCTCGGAAAGGCGAACAGTGAGAGAATCGACACGCGGAGCGGTGGGCTTTTGGCCTCACCGGACGGCCACTCGGGTATGGCCGAACACGAGGCGGACGACGGCGATGGAGCGTCGTCGTCGGATGCGACTGACGAACCTGACGAGGAACTCACGTACGCGGCCTCCGGCGTCGATATCGACGAGAGCGAAGCGGCGACCGAGGCACTGCTCGACGCGGCGGGCGAGTTCGCCGGTGACTTCGCCGGACTCGTCGACATCGGCGATCGATACCTCGCGCTGGCGACTGACGGCGTCGGCACCAAACTGCTCGTCGCCGAGGCACTCGACGATTACTCGACGGTCGGCATCGACTGCATCGCGATGAACGTCAACGACCTGGTCGCGGCGGGCATCGAGCCCGTGGCGTTCGTCGACTATCTCGCGATCGAAGCGCCGGATAGCACGACGACGGGCCAGCTCGGTGAGGGCCTTCAGATCGGCGCTGAACTCGCAGATATCGCGCTGATCGGCGGCGAGACGGCGGTCATGCCGGATGTCATCGACGGCCTCGACATCGCCGGCACCGCGGCCGGGCTGGCTCCCAAAGACGGCCTCTTCGCTGGGGAGGCCGAACCGGGAGACGCGATCGTCGGGTGGCCGTCGAGTGGGATCCACTCCAACGGTCTGACGCTCGCGCGGGAGGCGGTCACGCGCGATCACGACTACGACGATCCGTTCCCGCCCGAGCCGTCCACGACCATCGGCGAGGAACTCCTCGCGCCGACGCGGATCTACACTGACCTGCTCGATCCACTTCGCGAGCACGGGACACACGCTGCCGCCCACGTCACGGGCGGTGGCTGGCGCAACCTCACTCGGATGGGTCCCTACCGGTACGAGATCGAGGAACCCTTCGACGCCCAGCCGATCTTCGAGTTCGTCCAGACGGTCGGGGACGTCAGTGACGCGGAGATGCACCGGACCTTCAACATGGGGACGGGCTTCGTCGCAACCTTCGATCCGGCCGACGCGATGAACGTTGTCGAGGAGACTGCTGACGGGCGGATCATCGGACGCGTGGTCGATAGCGACGAAGGCGTCTCGATCCGCGGACTGGACCTCCAGTAGGGGGGCTCAGCGCCGGCGAACGATCGCGTTCAGTTCTCGATGTCGACGACGAACACCGGAATGTCGGCGTTTTCGATGACTCGCTGCGTGACGCTTCCCAGATTGGCGAGTCGGTCACGCCCCGTCCGACCGTGGGTTCCCATGACGATCAGGTCGGCATCGATCTCCTCGGCGTAGGTGAGGATCCCACGATGTGGAATCCCTTCCTGCAGTGCCGTTTCGACGGCGACCCCTGCCTGTTGAACCTGCTCTCTCAGGCGAGCCAGTGCCTGCTCGCCGTCGGATTGCAGTGACTCCATGACTTCGTCCTGGGCGTCGTCGTCGGCAGCGAGGTACATCCGGCGATCAAGGACGTACAGGCCGTGGATCGTGGCGTCGTTGTCTTCGGCGATGGCGGTGGCGTGTTGCAGGGTCTTGGACGTCCCGCTGCTGCCGTCCGTCGGCGTGAGGATGGTCTCGTACATACCGTCCGAAAATTGAACCGCCAGGCAAATAGTTGTATGTGCCAAGGTGGCACACGGTGCCGGGCAACCCCCCGTTTCTGTGTTACCGTCCGGTGAAGTTCGGGTGGTTGCTGACGTGCCGGGGCAGATACCGGCTTTTCTGGGGGAGGCCGTCGACGTCGTCGAGGACCGCCTCGCGGAGTTCCGCGGGCGTCAGGTCGATCTCGTCGTCGTCTGCGCGCACGTTGACGCCGATCGTCTCGCCCTCGATCTCTCGATCGCCGACGACGACGTAGTAGGGCACCCAGTCAGTCTCGGCTTTGGCGATACGCTTGCCGACGGACTCGTCGCGGTCGTCGATGTCCGCCCGTACGTCAGCGTCTTCGAGTTCGTCGACCAGTCCTTCGCAGTAGTCCAAATGCGAATCGGGATTGACCGGAATGAACCGGACCTGGGTCGGCGAGAGCCACGTCGGCAACTGGGGGGTGTCCATCGAGGCCGTGTCCTCCAGGAGAGCGGCCAGGACACGCTCGATACCCCCGGAGGGCGAGTAATGGAGGATCGGCGGATGGTGGCTGTCGGTACCGTCGGTGTACTCGATGTCGAAGCGCTCGGCACTCTCGACGTCGATCTGAACCGTGGGGTTCTCGATCGGGCGGCCCAGCCCGTCGATCGCTGCGAAGTCGATCTTGGCCGACCAGTAGTGGTGGCGTTCGGGAATGATCTCGATGAGCGAGGGCTTGCCGAGTTCCGCGACCACGTCCTCGACCCACGCCTCGTTGTCCTCGTAGAACTCGCGGGTCATCCGGATCGCCGGCTCGTAGTTCAGATCGAGGTCTTCGGAGGTCTGGAGCGCGAGTTCGGCCTGCTTGCGGAGTTCCTCGCGGGCTTGCTCCATGCTCTCCGTGGCGGTGTGCATGTCCGGCATCGTGAACGCGCGCAGGCGCTTGAGGCCGGTCACTTCGCCGCGCTGCTCCCGGCGGAACGAATAGGTCGACATCTCATAGACACGCAGCGGGAGGTCGTTGACCGAGATGTGCATGTCCCGCATGATCGAGAACTGCCCGAAACAGGCCGCAAAGCGCAGCATCATCCGGCGATCGCCCGACTCGAAGCGGTACTGACGCTCGCCGAACTTCCCGGCGTGTTCGTCGATCGACCGCGCGCCGAGGTCGTACATGATCGGCGTCTCGACCGGCATCCCGCCGTAGTCGACGACGAGATCGTTGACGTACTCCATGAGGGCGTCCCGGACGAGTTTCCCGCGGGGGTACCATCGGAGGTTTCCGACGTCGGAGAGTTCGTCGTAGCCGACCAGTCCCTTCTCCTGCATGAGGTCGACGTGCGGGGGCTCCTCGCCTTCGTTGCTGGTGATCCCCTCGACCTCGTCCTCGATGAACGAGACGAGGTCCTCCCCGACCGACTCTTTGGCCGCTACCGCGTCCTGCATGTCCCCGTCGGGTGTCATGACCTTCCACTCGCTGGGTTCGCGGTCGGGCTCTCCTTCGGATTCGGCTTCGTCATCGTCTTCGTCTCGGTGAGCCGCAACGTGGCGGGACAGTTCCGAGAGCGGGTGGCCCTTACACGAGACCTCGAAGGCCTTGTACCAGCCAAAGGGTGCCCGGAGGATCTCGTAGCCAGCCGCCTCCATCTTCGCTTCGAGTCGTTGCATGACTTCCTTCGCGGCGTCGGGGCCCGCGAGGTCCTCGCTGAGGTGTGCGTACGGATAGAGCACAACGTCGTTCGTGTTGAGTTGCCCGGCGACGTCTTCGAGTTCCGTCAGCGCGTTCTCGACGACGCCGTCGAGGTCCGCCTCGTCGTCGCTTTCGACAGTGATGAACACCGTCACGCAGTCCTCCATGCGCCCTTCCATCGGGACGCCTTCCGTCTCGGCAAGCCCCTCGGGTCCCGCTTTGTCAGTCGTCTCGAACTCCAGATGGTCCGAGTGGACGAACAGTAGTCTCATAGCAAAAGCGTTCCCGCCGCCGGTAAAAAGGGTGCCGAATGCGGTCACGCGATCGCCCCCTGTCGGCCGTCAGGCCGGGGTACCCGATTCGAATCACGTGCAGACCCACTCCCACATGACACGTCAATCAGGAGCAATATATAAGTAGACGGGCTGAGAATCCATCCTTCGGAGTGGTCCATATGGAAAAGAACGTCGGTGGCATGGACCGTATCGTCCGGCTCGCGGTCGGGATCGTGTTGCTCGCTGTCGCACTTGCAGGGTTCGCCGAACAGTTCACCTACGAGATCGGACCGATTACCACGATGATCGGGTCAGCAGTTCTCGCCGTCGTTGGCCTGATTCTCGTGGTAACCGGTGGACTCCAGCAATGTGTCCTCAACGACCTGCTGGGGATCGACACCTATCAGCCCTGATCGACCGGGGAACCACCCCCCTGAACGATTTCTGTCGGCGGACAACGCCCTTGGCGAATCAGCTCTCCTCGTCTTTGAGTGTCTCCAACTCTTCTTCGACGGCCGCATCCTCGACGTCGCCGAGGTCGACGTCGGCTGTGTCAGCTTCCGTGTCTGCCTCGGCATCCTCGTCGCCGGACTCGTCTCCGACCTCGGATTTCAGCGTCTCTAGCTCGGCGTCGACTGCCCCCGAGGTCCGGACTTCTTCGAGTTCGCGGTCGAGTTGATCCTGGTCGCTGATGGCGTCATCGATCGCTCCGCTATCCCGAAGCTCGTCCATCGCGGCCGAGCGGGCTTCCATCTCTTCGGTTTGTTCCTGGGCTCGCTCGATCGCCCTCCCGACGTCCTCGAACTGGTCGCCGGCACCTGTCATCGCCTCTGAGACGCGCGAGGAGGCTTCGGCTGCCTGATACCGTGCTTTCATCGTCTCCTTTTTGGTACGGAACTGCTCGACCTGGCTCTGGAGTTCGTTCTTCTGCTCGATCAATCGATCCTGCTGCCCCTGGAGGTCGGCGACCTGGGTCTCCAAGTCCTCGATCTGGTTCATCTTCTGCTTTTTCTTCTCGAGGGCGCGGCGGGCGAGGTCGTCCCGTCCCTGCTCGACCGCCTCACGGGCCTGGTCGTTGTGTTTCTCGACGTTCTCCTCGAGGCGACGCTTCTGGATTTCCAGGCGCTTTTTCTGTGTCGTCAGGTCGGCGATCCCCTGCTTGACGTCCTGTAGCTCGTCTCTGAGTTGCTCGTAGGAGTAATCCAGCGACTCGGAGGGGTTCTCCGCCCGGTTCAGCAGCGAGTTGACCTTCGAGCGGATGACGTATGAGGCGCGTGAAAGGATTCCCATGCTTCTTGGTTGGTGGCTCCTGCCTTAATTTCTTTTATGGGGGTGGTGACCCACGAACACGGGCGAAAATTAAATTTGGTGTCCGCCGGCATTCCAAACGATGGGCCTCGCTGAACCGTTCGGCACGCAGGAACCAACTCATCAACTTGTCGTCCGCGAGCGTGATGCCATCGACGATGCTGACCCTGCAGGCTGTCTCGCCGTCGAGAATCGCGTCATCAACGTGGCCATGCGGCATGGCACCGCCATCCACCTCTGTATCGACGACACGCTGAACGCGGATCGGCTCGCACATCTTCGAGAGACGCTCTCTGGGGTCGAAGACGCCCGCGTTCTCGAAAACGCCACTCCCGAATACCGTGCCGAACTCCCTGCCGACGCAGATATCGTCACCACCGCACTTTCACTCCCGGAATCGGACACGGCTGTCTGGCTGGATCGGCTGTTCGGACTCGCGGAACTCGCCGTCGTGACCGACGATTCGTGGCTCTATCGATCCGTCCCACACGAGACGCATATCCGGGAGATCAACGCCGAGGCGGTCGAGGCGTATCTCAGGACACTTCATCGGGAACTCAGTGACATCCCGGGAACAGCGATCGTCCCCCATGGCCCACTCGCATCCTGGAATACCGACGGCTGCCGCTACGAACTGACCTGGGACGCGCTTCGGGAACGCCGAGACGAGGATCAGTGGCGCACGATCAGCCTCGAACGACTACGCAGGGTCAAGCCCGAACCCGAGCGATCGGAGATCGTCTTCCAGTGGGAACCCCCCACAGGCGGGTCCCGCGTGGTCCGTGGGCTTCGGCGCGCGTTCGGTCGCGAAGTGGACATCTCACCGATGCGACTCACGATCGCGACAGCGGAGGTTGCAACGGTTCTGGACGCGCTTGAGGATCTCAACGTCCGCCTCGGTTACGGGTACGAGATCATCGAGTGACACAAACGAGCGATTTCGAATCAGTCCCGAAACGGTTTAGGTTCGCGCCCGCCCACCGTCGGTATGCCGAACGAGCCCGAAACCGACTACGACCCGGAACTGGGTCGGAAGTTCATTTTCGTCACTGGCGGCGTGATGTCCGGACTGGGGAAGGGGATCACCGCCGCGAGCACCGGCCGCCTGCTCGCCAACGCCGGCTTCGACGTGACCGCGGTCAAGATCGACCCGTATCTCAACGTCGACGCCGGGACGATGAACCCCTACCAGCACGGCGAAGTGTACGTTCTCAAGGACGGCGGCGAGGTCGACCTCGACCTCGGGAACTACGAACGCTTCCTCGACATCGACATGACCTCGGACCACAACGTCACCACCGGAAAGGTCTACCGCGAGGTCATCGAGAAGGAACGCGCCGGCGACTACCTGGGCCGGACCGTCCAGATCATCCCGCACATCACCGACGACATCAAGCGGCGCATTCGCGAGGTCGCCGAGGGAAGCGATGTCTGTATCATCGAGGTCGGCGGCACCGTCGGCGACATCGAGGGGATGCCCTACCTCGAGGCGCTCCGGCAGTTCGCCCACGAGGAAGACGAGGACGACATTCTCTTTACCCACGTCACGCTCGTCCCGTACTCGAAGAACGGCGAACAGAAGACCAAGCCGACCCAGCACAGCGTCAAGGAACTCCGGTCGATCGGACTGCAGCCGGACATTCTGGTGGGTCGGTGTGACGACAAACTCGAAGCCGACGTCAAAGAGAAGATCGCCCTGTTCTGTGACGTTCCCACGGACGCGGTCTTCTCGAACCCCGACGTCGCGGACATTTACAAGGTCCCGCTGGTCGTCGAGGACGAGGGCCTCGATCAGTACGTCATGGACGCGCTTGATCTGACGGACGAGGCGCTCTCTGCGGACGAGCGCGAGAACGAGTGGCGTGAACTCGTCACCCAGGACACCACAGGCTCGATCAACGTTGCACTGGTCGGCAAGTACGGATTGGAAGACGCCTACCTTTCGATCCACGAGGCACTGAAACACGCCGGCCTCGAGACGAACGTTGAGGTCGAGACGACCTGGGTCCACTCAGAGGACCTCGCTGACGGACACGACGGTCAACTCGACGATGTCGACGCCGTCGTCGTGCCGGGCGGATTCGGCTCCCGGGGAACCGAGGGCAAGATCGAGGCGACGCGGTATGCCCGCGAGAACGACGTCCCCTTCCTCGGCCTCTGTCTCGGCTTCCAGATGGCCGTCGTCGAATACGCCCGGAACGTGCTGGATCTCGAAGGGGCACACTCCGCAGAGATGGAACCGGATACACCCCATCCCGTCATCGACATCCTGCCCGAACAGGAGGGCGTCGAGGACATGGGCGGGACGATGCGACTCGGGGCTCAGGACACAGACATCGAGCCCGGAACGCTGGCCCATGACCTCTACGACGACACGACGTGTCGGGAACGGCACCGCCACCGCTACGAGGTCAACCCCGAGTACATCGACGACATCGAGGCCGCCGGGATGACGTTCTCGGGCGTCTCGAATCGTCGGATGGAGATTCTGGAACTCGATCCGGACAGCCATCCGTACTTCGTGGGCACGCAGTTCCATCCCGAGTTCCGATCGCGACCCACGCGCGCCTCGCCACCGTTCGTCGGCCTCGTCGAGGCCGTGCTGAACAGTTCTGAATCGGACGAGCCCCAGGAGGTTGAGCACTGATGGTCGACGTCGAGACGTTCATCCCGGAGGCGAAAGCCGAGATCGACGCACAGATCGGGGACAGCAAGGCCGTGATCGCCCTCTCCGGTGGCGTCGACTCCTCGACGGCTGCTGCGCTTGCCTACGACGCGATCGGCGACCAGCTGACGCCAGTGTACGTCGACACTGGCCTGATGCGCAAGGGCGAGACTGAGCAGATCCGCGAGACGTTCGACTACATGGACAGTCTCCGGATCGTCGACGCCACGGACCGCTTTCTCGACGAACTCGAAGGCGTGACCGATCCCGAGGAGAAACGCCACGCCATCGGCGAACAGTTCATCCGGGAGTTCGAGACGGTCGCCCGCGAGGTCGACGCTGACTATCTCGTCCAGGGGACGATCTATCCCGACCGCATCGAGAGCGAGGGGACGATCAAATCCCATCACAACGTCGGCGGGCTGCCCGACGTCGTCGACTTCGACGGGATCGTCGAACCCATGCGTGACCTCTACAAGGACGAGGTCCGGGAGGTCGCCCGCGAACTCGACCTGGAGGAGATCATCAGCGAGCGGATGCCCTTCCCCGGGCCCGGTCTCGCCGTGCGGATCATCGGCGAGGTGACCGCGGAGAAACTCGACGTGGCCCGGGAGGCCAACCACGTCGTCGAGGAGGAACTCGAGGAATACGAGCCCTGGCAGGCCCTGGCCGCTGTCATCGGCAAGGCCACCGGCGTGAAGGGCGACAACCGCGTCCACGGCTGGGTCGTCGCCGTCCGATCGGTCGAATCTCGTGACGGCATGACCGCTCGCGCCCAGGAGATCGACTGGGAGACCCTCCAGCGCATCCAGAGTCGCATCACCGGCGAGAACGAGAACGTCTCGCGGGTCGTCTACGACGTGACCCACAAACCGCCCGCGACCATCGAGTACGAGTGATGCAGGTCATTGTCGCCGGCGCCGACGAGAGCGAGATCGCCGATCCCATCGACGCCGAGGGTCACGACGTCACCGCGATCGACGTGGCTGACGGCACCTCACTTGCAGACGCCGGCATCGAGAACACCGACGTCTACCTCCTGACGGAGATGGCCCAGGCGACTTCGATCGCCGTCGCCAAGGATCACAACCCGGACGTCCGCGTGGTCGTCTACGCCGAGGGGTCGCTGCCGGAGTTCGCCACCCGGCAGGCCGATCTGGTGATCGATCCCGCGCTGCTGGATCCCGAAGCGGTCGCCGAGGAACTGGCCTGACAACCGGTGGAGACACCGTCTGCCTTAGAGTCGGGCGGCGAGATCGGCAAGGTGAGCCGCCCCGCGTTCGACGAAGGGCGTCCCGTGTCCCATCGCCAGGATGTCGACGTCGAGTTCCAACTCCGCCAGCCGGCGGATGCTCGATTCGACGGCGTCGGTGTCGTGGCTCAACGCCCACGGCGACGCTTCGAGTCGGCCCTCGCGCTCCCGGACCAGGTCGCCGACGAACGCCACGGATCGCTCCTCGCTGACGAACGCCAGATGCCCGGGGGTATGACCCGGCGTCTCGTAGACGGTGAGGCCACCGACCCGATCGCCATCGGCAACCGTCTCGATCGACTGCTCGGGCGAGGATAGGACGAGCGCGGCCGCTCGCTGGAACGCGGTCTTCCGGTTGGCCCAGTCTGGCCGGCGATCTCCACTGAGGACGTCGGCATCCGGTTGCCCGGCGTATACTGTCCCATCCTTTCGACAAGCACCCAACCCACCGACGTGATCGATATCGTAGTGTGTGAGGGCGATTTGGGTCGCCTTCCGAGGATCGGTATCCACCGCTGCCAACTCCTTGACCAGTGCCCGCCGGGTCCACGGTCCGCCAGCGTCGATAAGCGTCGCCCCCGTCTTGTCTTCGAGGAGATACGCGTTGACACCTCGGAGGTCGAACCACCAGATTCCATCCGCGAGTTCCGTGGCCATAGCCGACAATACGTGCCGAACTGGCAAAAAGACCGCTGTGAGTTGTCCAGTCGTCTCTCCCGGTGTTGCTCTACGTTTCCGAAGCCACCGCTTGGATCTTGGTTTGGCCGCCCGTGGCGGACATTGCCCTATCCATAACCTTTTTTCATGATGGTATCGTGGAGTCAACACAGATGCGCCACTCAGAAACGAGACAGCTATTCGAGCAGACCTTCGAGTATCCGGCCGATCACGACACAGTCGTCGAACAATTGGGCGATGTCGAACTGACGTCACCGGTCGGTGACGTTGTCACGATCCGGAGTGTCCTCGAGCGGACGAACGAAACCGCGTATCACTCGGCTGACGGCCTCTACACCACGCTTCTGGGCGGCCTGGAGGACGGCTTCATCGGCCGGAAGTATTACGACGACCGCGGCGGGACGGGCATGGATTCGGACATGTTCAGCGCCGAGACGGAATCGTTCTGAGGCACCGTCGTTAGTGGGTGCCGTCGTTTTGTAGCGATCCGTCACTGAAATCGATATCGTCACAACCGAGTGTCCTGATCTGCACATCGAACGTGACTGTCGGAACGCGTCAGGGGCCATCCTGCCGGGATCCCTCGAGTGTCCGGGACGCCATCCCCGATCCCGAGGTTTTTGTCCGCCCCACCCCGATGGCGCGCCATGGTTGATTCGCCGGAACGGACGCCGCCCGAGACCGATTCATCCTTCGGGAGCTGGCTGGTGCTCGGGGCACTGGCGATTGCACTGGTCGTGATCCCGTGGTCGCTGATCGTCCTGCCGTCGGCCCGGGGACTCATCGGCCTGGTCGGGTTCAGTCTGCGGGACGCCTATCTGGTTGTGCCGCTAGTGCCGGCGGTCGGACTGGGGTTGCTCGGCGTCTGGACGGCACTCCGCTCACGGCGATCACAATGAACCCACAGCATCAATCCTTTTGCTCTTGCCGGCCGTCGATCTAGCGTAATGGCGGCTATCTATCTGGCAGTTGTCCTCTTCGCCGGCATCATCGGCACTGGTGTCGCGATGTACGCGCTGGTGCACCGCGAAACGCCAGGTGCCGGACCCCTCGCTCTCCTGTTGCTCGGCGCAGCGATGTGGTCGTTTACCGAAGGACTCAGTATTGCCGCCGGCAGCGCGGCGAGTACGCTATTCTGGGCCAAGCTACGGCTGTCCATCACGACGATCATCCCGATCTCCTGGCTGTTATTGACAGTCGAATACACCGGGCGCGACCGGTATTTGAGTGTGCGTCAACTGGGTGCGCTCCTGATCGAACCGATCGCGTTCGTTTTGCTCGTCTGGACGAACCCCCATCAGGTGGTGTTGCGCTCTGTTGATATCGTCTTTGCCGGCGGTGGGACAGGGGTGTTCGCGACACGGGGCCTCGCATACTGGGCACACGTGAGCTATTCGCACCTCCTGATTGCATTGGGGGCATTTCTGCTCGTCAGATTGTCGCTCCGTACGGATTCACTCTTTCGGGCCCAGAGTACGGCTCTCCTCGCATCGATCACCGTCCCGGTGGTCGCTCAGGCCGCGTTTCTCTTTCGGTTCGTGCCCCGCGGCATCGACCCAACGGGGGTTGCCTTCGTCGCGACCGGCGCGATTCTCACCGTGGCGATCTTACGCCGACAGTTACTCGCTGTCGCCGCCGGGACACGGGAACACGGCCGCGACGAAATCCTGTCCGAACTCGAGGATCTCGTGTTCATGGTTGACGAAGCAGGGTTTGTCGCCGATTGTAATCAGGCAGCCCTCGAGACGCTGGACACGACGGCTGACGATGTGATCGGTCGGCCCCTCGAGACTGTCGCGCCGACGCTCGCCGACACACTCCCCGACGGAGCGATCGAGTATCATCGCGTCGTGCCCCTCGAACTTGACGGGACTGTTCGAAAGTACGACGTTCAGCAGTCGCTCATCGAACGCCCGTTCGGCGATGTGGAGACGCGAATCCTTAGTCTCCGGGACGTCACTGATCAGACCCGTCGAGAACAGCAACTCGACGTACTCAACCGGTTGTTACGTCACAATCTGCGCAACGAGATGAACGTGATACGGGGTCACGCCGAGTTACTTGCCGAAGTGGTCGATGGACCGGCGGTCCAGCGCCACGTCGAGACGATCATGGGCACCGTCGACACAGTCACCGACCGTAGCGACAAGGTCGGGACGCTGACCCGGGCCTTCGACGCTGAGGGTGCACAATCGGTCGACCTCGAACTCACACTTCGCGACGCGATCGGGACGATCCAGGGAGCACACCCGTCGGCACACATTCAGTTCGACCCCGCAGCTGCGAGTGGGATCCGGGTCAACAGTGGGGCCTCGATCGGTCTCGCGTTCGAGGAACTGCTGCACAACGCCATCGAGCACAACGATGCCGATCCAACGGTCCGGGTCAATGTCGAGGCTGACGCTCATGACTCCGGGGTGACGGTTCGGATCGCTGACGACGGCCCTGGGATCGGCGAGCAAGAGCGTACCGTCATCGAACGTGGCAGTGAGACGCCCCTCGAACACAGCAGCGGGATCGGCCTCTGGCTCGTCGCCTGGATCGTCCGGACCGTTGGAGGGACGATCACCTTCGAAATCACTGACGAAGGGACGACTGTCGTCGTTCGGCTCCCCCGCGGTGACGATAGTTCCAAGTAGTCGACGACCCCGCTGCTTCGGTCTCGGCAGTCAGGCTTCGGCCTCGTAGCCGGCGTCTTCGACAGCCGCGACGAGTACGCCGGGGTCGTCCGCCCCCTCGACGGTGGCCTGTTCGGCCTCGCGATCGACTGTCGCGTTCGTCACCCCGTCGACGGCTTGTAGTGCCTCTCGAACGGTCTGTTCGCAGTGTTCACAGCTCATGCCGGTGACAGTGATCGTCAATGCCATGTCCGTGGGTAGGGGACTCCGCTTTTTCGGGATTTCGGCTCAGACGTCAAAGTGAGACACCTCCTGAACTTTCGACGGAAAATATATTGACGCCGCTCACTCCAGATCGCGTCGCATCGCAATCTCGAACCAGGGGCATAGCCGGAGTTGCCGATACCAGCGCGGGTTCTCGTAGAGACGATCGTAGGGCACCCACATCAGGCCAGCCACTTCGGCCGGATCAGGGTCGAGGGACGTGTCGGTCAGCGTGGCCTGTAGCACGGAACAGACCTCGTACTCGACGCCCTCGTCCATGTAGTAGCGCTTGTACTCGAACCGGTCGGTCACGTCCAGGTTGTCATACTGGTCGGGTGTGACACCGAGTTCCTCTTCGAGACGCTGGCGAGTCGCTTCGACCTGCGTCTGCCCTTCGACGGGATGGGAGGCGACAGTCCCGTCCCAGTACGTGTCCCAGAGTCGTTTCTCGGGCGAGCGCTGGGCGAGCAGAATGTTGTCATCCTGATCGAACAACAGCGCGGTAAACGCCCGGTGACGAATCCCTTCACCGGTATGGGCGTCCAACCGATTGACGAGATCTTCAGGGTTGTCCTCTGCGTCGACCGCGATGACGTCTTCGCCCGCATTCTCGTGAGTGACCGTCGAATCTGCCTCCGTACTCATATAGCTATCACGTAGGAAGGCTGGTTCAAACAGTCTTCGCTTCCGACACCCGACAACCGCTCACTATCCAACGCGCTCCTCGAGGATCAGCCACACTCGGCGGATCCTCGACACAACCCGACAACCGCTCACTATCCAACGCGCTCCTCGAGGATCAGCCACACTCGGCGGATCCTCGACACAACCCGACAACCGCTCACTATCCAACGCGCTCCTCGAGGATCAGCCACACTCGGCGGATCCTCGACACAACCCGACAACCGCTCACTATCCAACGCGCTCCTCGAGGATCAGCCTCGTCTTCGTCCCCATAACTTCGTCGCGTTCACGTGCCCGCGTGATGAGCTCGTTGACCTCGCTGGTGTCGGTGCAATCGACGATCAACACGACGTCCTCCTCGCCGCTGACTTCCCAGACGAAGTCGACCTCGGCCCACTCGACGAAGGTGTCCGCGAGGGCGTTGTGGTCGACATTGACGTCGACGGCGATCTCGATCATCGCCTTGACGTTACCCGTCTGGGTCGCGACGGTGAACCGTTCGATGGTTCCGTCCTCGACGAGCTGCTCGACCCGATTCCGGACGGTCCCCTCGGAGGTGCCGACGTCGTCTGCGATCTCCGTATAGGGGGTGCGAGCGTCGCGCCGGAGGATACTCAGAATTTCCCTGTCCAGATCGTCCATCGAGATTGGTAGCTACTGCGGGTCATCACTTGAGGATTACGAATTTCGTAACGATTCTTCGAAAGCAACGCTTATCTGCCGACCTTTCATACGGATCTCGTAATGACGGATGCCTATGTGGCCCTGGAGGGTGAGCGCGTCGTCGAAGCCCGCGCTCGCTCGCCGGGAACGGCCCGTGGCGAACTGGTCTTTACGACTGCCTACACCGGCTACGAGGAGAGCCTGACGGACCCCTCCTACGAGGAACAGATCCTCACCTTCTCGTACCCACTGATCGGGAACTACGGAGTCCGCGAGGAGCGATTCGAGTCCGATCGCGTCCACCCGCGCGCGGTCGTCGCCCGCGAGTTGACCGACGACGTCGCCGAGTGGCTCCAGACTGAGGGGCGGCCCGCCGTCGATCACATCGACACGCGCGAACTCGTGACCGAGATCCGCGACGAGGGCGCGATGAAGTGCGGGATCGCGGCCGGTGAGGATGCCACCGAGGAAGATGCCCTGGCCGAACTCCGGCAGTGCAAGCACATGAGCGACCACGCGGACATCGGGAACCAGGTCAGCGTGAGTGAACCCGTCGTCTACAACGAAGGCGGCGACGGCCCCGATGTCGCGCTGATCGACTGTGGCGCGAAGGGCTCGATCCAGGAGTCACTGGTCGAACGCGATGCGGTCGTCCACGTCCTGCCGTACGACACGACGCCCGAAGCGGTCCAGGATCTGGACCCCGATCTCCTCTTCATTTCGAACGGGCCCGGCGATCCCGAGAACTTCGAGGCCGCGGCCGAACTCGTCGACGAATACGTCGGGGATCTCCCGCTGGCTGGTATCTGTCTCGGCCAGCAGGTCGTCGCGAACGCCCTCGGTGGCGACACCGAGAAGATGGAGTTCGGCCACCGCGGCGTCAATCAACCGGTCCGCGATCTCCGGACCGACCAGGTCGTGATGACGACCCAGAACCACGGCTACACGGTGGCCGATCCCGGCGAGACGCTCGAGGTGACCCAGATCAACGTCAATGACGACACGCCGGAAGGCTTAGAAAACGACGACCTGAACATCATCACCCGCCAGTACCACCCCGAGGCGAATCCGGGCCCCAACGACTCGCTTGCGTTTTTCGACGACGTGCTCGCACTGGTCGAGTAGTAGCCCCACTCAGGAATCCTCGAGTGGCTGTCCACGATACGTGAGAGAACGGTCGTCGGCTGATTGTTCGGATTGATCCGCCAGCTGCTCGCGCGTGACCGGACGCCCTCGATACGTGAGTCGACTCGCGTCGTCGCCATCGAGCGGCTCCGGGTCCTCCGGCTGTCGCGCTTCGATGAATTCGGTCGATGCCTCAAGCAGCGATTCTTTCGTATTTCGGTGAATCCAGCAGTGATACTGCTGGCGAGGGGTTCGCAGTCCGATTCGGTGGCCACGGAAGCCAGTGCTGTAAACGGCCTTTGCAACTGACTCGTGGGGAACTTCGATCACATCGTCGGACGATTCCCCACCGACCAGACAGAGCGTCCGCCGCCCGGTGACCAGGATGACTGTCCGTCGCTCCCCCGCTGGGGCTGTCGTATTTCGTTTCGATCCGAGCCCGATACCTCGCTTCTTGTTCGTCAGGACGTACGCTGGTGCCTCCGTGTCTTCGAGGTACGTCACCGGTGGTGCTGCAAGCGGTGTGGCCGTCGTAAAGCGTCCTTCCCGACCGGCTAGTACCTCCGCTGTCACCGAATCGTCCGGTGCCATTTCGGCGAGGGTCTCGGCTCTGTCGACGATCCGCTGGTCGATCATTGTCGCCTCCACCCATCCCCTCGGGACCCGCTCGATCGTTGCATGGCAGAGTGATCCTCCCTGACCGATTTCAGCGTTACGGCTGTGTCGGTATTAGCCGCTGTGAAGATTAATTATGCTGGATCTAAGCGACAATAAATTAAAATTGCTAAAAGAATCTCGGCCAAAATGGCAAATATCGGAATTAGGCAACTACCCCTGACTCTCGGTCACAACCCGGCGGTTGCTGTCTGCATCGCGTCACTGTTGTAGGCCGCTCCGGCGTTGCCGTCAGTATCCAGGACGATGACGCCGGCAGTTCCCTCCGCGGATCCTTCGAACGAAGCTATCGCTGCTTCAGCTGCGGTCTGGGGTTGTTGTCCATCTTCCAGTCGGTCGACGGCTGCCCGTGCGAGTGCGTCGCGGGCGATGTCTTCGCCGGCTCCGGTCGCGCTTGCGCCACCCGCCGGCGAGGCGTAGAAGCCGGCCCCGACCTGTGGGACGTCACCGACGCGCCCCGCGAGTGCACCCCAGCGCCCGCCGGTCGAGGTACCCGCCGCGATCCGTTCGCCGTCGGTCGCCACCGCGCCAACGGTGTCGTGGCCGTCGAAGTGCTCGGCGAGCCACGCGAGTTGGTCGGCGACCGACTCGCCCGGTTGGGAGGTCGCTCCCCACCGATCCCGGGTGCGGTCCGTCCAGAGATCGGCGTCGGTCTCGATCCCGTGAGCCCCAGCGAACTCGACGGCTCGCTCCCCGGCCAGGAGCACGTGTGGTGTGTTTTCGAGAACGGCACACGCGGCGTCGATTGCGTGTTCGACGCCGGTCATCGCACAGGCGGCACCGACCTCTCCGTCGTCGGTCATCACGCCCGCGTCGGTCCGAATTGTCCCGTCGCTCTGTACGGCACTTCCGACGCCAGCGTTGAACGCGGGGTCGGATTCGAGCGGAGCGATGGTCGCGACGACAGTGTCGAGGGGCGTCTCCGCTTCGAGGCCGCTCGCAGCAGCGTCGTCGAGGACAGCCTGGCGGGAAGACGGATCATCGGGTGAGGACCCGGCCCCTCCGTGAGCGATCACTTGCACGGCTGTCACTCCGACTCGGGGGGTGCGAGTTCCACTTTCGTGAGGTCGCGGTCGAGCATGCAGTACTCGTGTGGGGGATCGCCGATCACGCTGTCGATCCGGTAGGGCGTCTCGAAGTCGGCCCCGGCCGGCTCACAGAGACCGTGGCTCGGACACTCCTCGTGGGGACAGGTCCCCTCGAGTTCGACTTTGCTGCCGGCGTATGCACTCTGACTCGTCACGTTGGCCTGGATCGGTGCGGGCTCGACCTCGATGGCGGTGACGCCCTCGTCGTGGACAGCACAGTCCAAGGTACTCGCCCCGTCACGGATGGACGTCACGTGATATCGCCGACCGACGTCGAGATTGAGACACTGGTCACGGTAGGGACACCCGTCGCAGGCGGGAGACTCACCTTGATAGACGAACTCCGTACCGGGTTCGGCGAGTCGCGTTCCGAGAAGCGTTATCTGGGTCATTACAGCGGCCTACGCCGCCACGCCGATTAAGTCCCTCGACCGGTAAGTTCATCGAGACGATCGAGATACGCCGCCCGCGGCACCTGATACCAGGAGCGATAGTCGAGCTCGCCCGCATCGAACGCCCTCGCGAGTTCGAGTGCTCCGGAGAGCGCTTCGTCCCGATCATCGAAGGCGTCATTCTCACCCTCGACCTCGGGTTCGAGATAGAGCGTCACGTGCCATGGATCGTCCACGTCGGGATCCGGACGACCAGGGCGACGGTCGCGAGTCCCTTTTGTCACGTACAGCGTCGGCAGACACGGGGCAGGAAACGTTTCGGTGTCGAAGATGTCGGGTCGATAGACGAGGACGAGTCTGGTTGCTTCTTCGCTCCAGACCTCCCACCCGGTCGGTAGCTCTGCAATGGTCACAGATTCCGTTCGGTCCCTCGATGCAAGAACGTCTCGTTTGGAGTCGTCTCCCCGAGTGTACCGCGGCATGGTCCAAGACACTGTCCCCGGTCTCTGTCCCCCCGCCACCGACCCGCCGGTGATATCGTCGTCGGTTGTGGCCCCGTTCAGGTTTCCATCGAAGCCGATGCAACTTTCCGGCCCATCTCAACGCAGTATCGGTGTGCTCGGTCTGTTCTGGGGTTCTCGTGTAAGCCACCTCTCCCGAGCCAGGACAACGTTTAAGTAATTGAAAAACTTCTAGCATAAAACGTCGGTGGTTTCCTGCTATCGCCGCTCTGCCGGGATGCGTCTCTCTCGGGCCGGCCTTGGTATGAATTCGCATGACAATATATGCGCCCGCATCAATACCCGGCCCCGGACAGGTCGTTGACGTGTCCCGGAAACAGGCGAGGTGGGATGAACCGATCGTGATAGCATGAATGGCACCAGAAACACCCTCGAAACGCTCAACGAACACTATCGGGATTCGATCCCGGCCGACCTGCGGGAAACCCGTTCGTTCCAGTGGTATCTGGACGAACTCCAGGCATCACCCAAGATCGCCCGCAACGCACACCAGCGGGTCGCGGACATGTTCGACCATTACGGGACGGAGTACGACGAGGACGAGGGCGTCGTCGAGTATGCACTCGCCGCGACAGACCCGCTCGACGAGGGCGAAAACACCTTCTACGGCCGGGTGATCCACGAAGCGATCCACGAGTTCGTCAACAAGGTCAAGAGTGGCTCGCGGGGACTCGGCCCCGAGAAACGGATCAAACTCCTGTTGGGTCCTGTTGGGTCCGGCAAATCCGACTTCGACCGACAGGTTCGGCGGTACTTCGAGGATTATACCATACGGGACGCCGGCCGGATGTACACCTTCCGGTGGACGAACCTCCGGGACGTCATCCCCGACCAGGATCCTGACGACGATACCGTGCGATCGCCGATGAATCAGGACCCACTGGTCCTGTTGCCCCAGGAACAGCGCGACCGGGTTCTCGAGGATCTCAACGAAGCCCTGGAGGCACCGTATACGATCCGTAACGAGCAGTCTCCCGATCCCGCCAGTGAGTTCTACATGGATCGACTGCTCGCCCACTACGACGATGACCTCCAGTCTGTCCTTGAAAACCACGTCGAGATCATCCGGCTGGTCGCAGACGAGAACATGCGCCAGGCGATCGAGACGTTCGAGCCCAAGGACAAGAAAAACCAGGACGAGACGGAACTCACTGGCGACGTCAACTACAGCAAGATCGCCGTCTATGGCGAGAGCGATCCGCGCGCGTTCGACTACTCCGGGGCGTTCTGTAACGCCAATCGCGGCATCTTCTCCGGGGAGGAGCTCCTCAAGCTTCAACGGGAGTTCCTCTATGACTTCCTCCATGCGACCCAGGAGCAGACGATCAAACCCCGCAACAACCCGCGGATCGACATCGATCAGGTGATCGTCGGCCGGACGAACATGCCCGAGTACCGCGAGAAGAAGGGCGACGAGAAGATGGAGGCGTTCAACGACCGGACCAAGCGCATCGACTTCCCGTACGTGCTCTCCTACGGGGACGAGGCGATGATCTACCGGAAGATGCTCCGGAACGCCGACCTGCCGGACATCCACGTCGAACCCCACACCCTGGAGATGGCCGGCCTGTTCGGCGTGCTCACCCGTATCGAGGAACCCGACGAGTCGTCCGTCTCGATCCTCCAGAAGGCCAAAGCCTACAACGGCGAGAATGAGGAGGCCGAGGATGTCGACCTCAAGAAACTCCGGGAGGAGGCCGCCGAGTCGGCGGACATCGGCGAGGGCATGGACGGCGTCTCGCCACGGTTCATCGGCGACGAGATCGCCGAGGCGATCATGGACTCGATGCACCGCGATCGGGACTTCCTCTCGCCGTTGACGGCGTTCAACCACTTCGAGGCCAACCTCGAACATCACGGGTCGATCCCCGCCGAGCGCTTCGAGACCTACTACCGCTACCTCGAACTCACCCGCGAGGAGTACCGCGACCGGGCGATCGACGACGTGCGCCACGCGCTCGCCTACGATGTCGAGGAGATCCAGCGCCAGGGCGAGAAGTACATGGACCACGTCATGGCCTACATCGACGACGACACCGTCGAGGACGAACTCACCGGCCGGGAGGCCGAACCCGACGAGCAGTTCCTCCGCAGCGTCGAGGAGCATCTCGACATCCCCGAGGACCGCAAGGACGACTTCCGCCAGGAAGTCTCGAACTGGGTTTCCCGACGGGCGCGCGAGGGCGACACCTTCAGCCCGCAGGACAACGAACGGCTTCGTCGGGCCCTCGAACGAAAGCTCTGGGAAGACAAGAAACACAACATCAACTTCTCCGCGCTGGTCGCCAGTTCGGAGATGGACGACGACGACCGAAACGCCTGGATCGAGGCCCTGCTCGAACAGGGCTACTCCCGGGACGGTGCCGTCGAAGTCCTGGAGTTCGCGGGCGCGGAGGTCGCCAAGACCGAACTCGAAGAATGAGTCCCGAACGCACCGATCGAGGGGGAACCGACCGGGCTGGCCGGGACGCCGACAGCTACGTCGCCGCCGCCGACCGCCAGCTGGCCGAGACCTACGAGCCCCCGATGAGTCTCGAATCCTACGTCGAGACGATCCTCGAAGAGCCCCACTTGGCCGCGGGCGCGAGCACGTATCTCCTCGACGCGATCGAGGCCGCCGGGACCCGGACCGTCGTCGAGGAGGGCGAGGAGCGCGAGCGATACCGCTTCTTCGACGACCCGCACAACGACGGCGAACACGCCATTCTGGGCAACACGGACGTACTCAACGGATTAGTCGAGGACCTGCGGACGATCGCCGCCCGCCGCGGGAAGGCCGAGAAGATAATCTGGCTGGCCGGCCCGACCGCGACCGGCAAGTCCGAACTCAAACGGTGTCTGATCAATGGCCTACGAGCCTACTCCCGGACGGAAGAAGGCCGACGCTACACCGTCGAGTGGAACGCCTCTGGTGCCGACAGTACCGGGAGCGGACTCACCTACGGCGACGTGCCCGAGAGCGACGAGGAGGACTGGCTGGAGAGCCCGGTCCAGACCCACCCCCTCGCCGCCTTCCCGCGGGAGGTCCGCGCCGACCTCGTCGCCGACCTCAACGACCGGCTCGGCGACCACCCGGACGTGACCGTTGAGACCGACCTCGATCCGTTCTCGCGGGAGGCCTACGAGTACTTGGAAGAGCAGTACCGCCGGGACGGCGTGGACGGGCTATTCTCGGCCGTGACCGACCCGCGCCATCTCCGCGTGAAGAACTACGTCGTCGACGTCGGGCAGGGCATCGGCGTCCTGCACGCCGAGGACGAGGGCACGCCCAAGGAACGGCTGGTCGGCTCCTGGATGGGCGGCATGCTCCGGGAGCTGAACTCCCGGGGGCGGAAGAACCCCCAGGCCTTTTCCTACGACGGCGTCCTCAGCCAGGGCAACGGCGTGCTCACGGTCGTCGAGGACGCCGCCCAGCACGCCGACCTCCTGCGGAAACTGCTGAACGTCCCCGACGAGCGCTCGGTGAAACTCGACCGCGGCATCGAGATGGACGTCGACACCCAGCTGTTGATTATCTCGAATCCCGACCTCGAGGCCCAGCTCGACCAGCACGCCGAACGCGGCGGTTCGGACCCGCTGAAGGCCTTGAAGCGCCGCCTGGACAAACACCGCTTCGCCTACCTCACGACGCTCTCGCTGGAGGCCGAACTCCTCCATCGGGAGCTGACCGGCGAGACGGCCGTCTGGACCGCTGGCACCTACGATGAACTCGCCGAGCGCATTCGTGAACCGGTACATGTCGAGGTCCGTGAGGCCGAAGGCACGACTGCAGTCGAGCTTGCGCCCCACACGATCGAGGGGGCGGCACTGTACGACGTCGTCTCGCGACTCTCGAAGACGGATCTCCCCGACGCACTCGACCTGGTCGACAAGGCGCTACTCTTCGACCAGGGCTATCTGGAGGAGGGAAACGAACGGGTCGACGCCGACGAGTTCGACTTCGAAGATCACGCTGGCGACGGCGAACGCGGTATCCCCGTCACCTTCACCCGGGACGTGATCGCCGACCTGCTGTACGCCGACCGCGAGCGTCATCACCCTGATCTGGATGTGGAGTCGGTACTCATGCCCCGGGACGTGCTGGCGGCGATGGCTGAAGGGCTATCCGAAGCCCCCGTCTTCGGCGAGAGCGAGGTCGAGACGTTCGAGGAGCGGGTCAACCAGGTCCGGACGCACATCTCCACTCGTCAGGAGGCGGATGTCCTCGGGGCGATGCTCAAGGAGAAGCGTGTCGAACGCGAGACCGTCGCCGAGTACGTCGAAGCCGTCTACGCGTGGGCGACCGACGGCCGCGTCGAGAACGACCGCGGCGAGGAGGTGCCCCCGGATCCCCTGACGATGCGGGTCTTCGAGGTCGAACACCTCGGGCGCTTCGACGAGAGTCACTACGACGGCGACGAACCCGGCGAGGCCGTCCGCGCATTCAGGAACGACAAGATCGTGACGGCGATCAACCGCCACGCCTGGGAGTCCCGCGACGAGGGCTTCGCCGTCGAGGAGTTCGACCCCGAGTCGATCCCGGTCATCGAGTCGATCCTCGGCAGTCACGACTGGGAGGCCGTCCGGCGCACCTTCGAGGACTTCGATCCCCACCAGTGGGCCGACCCGCCGGCGGGCACCGAGACCGAGCGCGTCAAGGAGCGGACGATCGACGTGCTGGTCGGAGATTACGGCTACAGCCCCGCCTCGGCGGAGTTGACCAGCCGGTACGTCTTGGAGGAGGTGGCCCACAGATGGGACTGAGGGAGGACCTCGAGCGCTACCGCGAGGTCGGCGAACAGCGCCGCCAGGACCTCGCGGAGTTCATTCAGTACGGCGACCTCGGGGAGAGCCGCGCCGACGCGGTGCGGATCCCCATCAAGATCGTCGACCTTCCGGAGTTCGTCTACGACCGTCGTGACCGCGGCGGCGTCGGACAGGGCCAGGGCGAACAGCCGGACGTCGGCGATCCCGTCGGTCAGCCCGAGCCAGGTGACGGCGACGAGGACGGGGATCCAGGTGAGGAGGGAGGCGAACACGACTACTACGAGATGGATCCCGAGGAGTTCGCCCAGGAACTCGACGAGGAACTCGGCCTCGACCTCGAACCGAAGGGCAAGCAGGTCATCGAGGAAGTCGACGGCGAGTTTACCGATGTCGCCCGGACTGGTCCCTCCAGTACGCTCGATTTCGAGACGCTGTTCAAGCGCGGGATCACTCGCAAGCTGGCGATGGACTTCGACGAGTCGTACGTCCGCGAGGCGCTGAAAGTCGAGGGGTGGGGCCCCGAGGATGTCTTTGCCTGGGCACGCGAGCAGGGGATACCCGTTTCGCTTGGTTGGGTCGAAGGCGAGGACGACGACCTGCCGGCGGGTGAGCGCACCAAGTGGCCGTCGATCGAGGCGATGGAGTCGTCCGTCGAGCGTGAACGCGCCGTCGATCGGCTTCGACGGGAGGGGATCGACGACGTCCCCTTCCGCCGGCAGGACGAGCGCTATCGCTACCCGGAGACGATCGAGCGTACGGAGCGAAATGTCGTCGTCGTCAACATCCGTGACGTCTCGGGGAGCATGCGTGAACGCAAGCGCGAACTCGTCGAGCGAACGTTCACGCCGCTTGATTGGTATCTCCAGGGGAAGTACGACAATGCCGAGTTCGTCTACATTGCCCACGATGCCGAGGCCTGGGAAGTCAACCGTTCGGAGTTCTTCGGTATCCGCTCGGGTGGCGGCACCAAGATCTCAAGTGCCTACGAGCGAACCAGGGAGATCCTCGACGCCGAGTATCCTTTCAGTGAGTGGAACCGCTACGTGCTGGCCGCCGGCGACAGCGAGAACTCCAGCAACGATACCGAGGATCGCGTGATCCCGCTGATGGAGGAGATCGATGCCAACCGCCACGCATACGTCGAAACCCAGCCGGGCGGTGAGGCGATCAACGCGACCCACGCCGAGGAGGTACAGCGCCACTTCACCGCGAATGAGGACGTGGCCGTGGCGTTCGTCAACGAGCCGGGTGACGTCACCGACGCCATCTACGAGATTCTCAGCACGGAGGAATCATGAGTCCCATCGAGAACCGCACTGACGCCAAGGAGACCGCACGCCGGCTCCGGGACCCGGTCGAGAAAGCGGGCGAACTGGCCAGGGCCCTGGGTCTGGATCCCTACCCCGTCAACTACTGGATCGTCGACCACGACGAGATGAACCAGCTCATCGCCTACGGCGGCTTCCAGCAGCGCTACCCCCACTGGCGGTGGGGGATGGCCTACGACCGCCAGCAAAAGCAGGGCCAGTTCCTCGGCGGGAAGGCCTTCGAGATCGTCAACAACGACAACCCGGCCCACGCGTTCCTCCAGGAATCAAACAGCATGGCCGACCAGAAGGCCGTCATCACCCACGTCGAAGCCCACGCCGACTTCTTCGCGAACAACGAGTGGTTCGGGCTGTTCAGCCACGGGGTCGACCAGCGGGCCGACCCCGACCGTCGCGGACCGGACGCCACGGCGATGCTCGCCCGCCACGCCGACCGGATCCGGGAGTTCATGCAGGACCCCGAGATCGACCGGGGGGCCGTCGAACGCTGGATCGACCACGTGCTGTGTCTCGAGGACACGATCGACCAGCACGCCGCCTATGCGCCCGTCGAACCGACAGAGGAGGACGGAGAGATCGACGGCCCCGATCCCGAGGCGGCCATCGAGGAACTCGATCTCTCGGCGGAGGTCACGGGCCAGGTGTTCGACGAGGCGTTCTTCGACGAGCGGGCGGACGAGGACGCGGGCTTCCCGCCCGAACCCGTCGAGGATCTCATCGGCTTCCTGGCTGTCCACGGCAAACAGTACGACGAGGAGACCGACAGGGCCCTCGAGATGACCGACTGGCAGCGGGAGATCCTCGAACTACTGCGCCGGGAGGCCCATTACTTTGCACCCCAGAAAATGACAAAAGTTATGAATGAGGGATGGGCGGCCTACTGGGAGTCGATGATGATGGGCGAGGAGGCCTTCGCCGGCACTGACGAGTTCCTGACCTACGCCGATCACCAGGCCCGCGTGCTGGGGTCCGGGGGGCTGAACCCCTACAAGCTGGGCAAGGAGCTCTGGGAGTACGTCGAGAACCGGACCAACCGCCGGGAAGTCCTCGAACGCCTGCTCCGGGTCGAGGGGATCACCTGGCGCAATCTCGAGAACGAGGTCGACTTCGCGGCCGTCCGTGAGCGACTCGAACCGCCGGCCTGGGTGCAGAACGTCCCCGGGTGGCTGGAATCGATCGATCCCGACGATCCGCGTGTCGATGATGACACACTCTCCGGTGCTCGGGACGGTGACATCGATGTCGACCGCTACCCTTGGAAAGTCCTGACGTACGAGGGACTGGCCCAACGCCACTACTCGCTGGTGAAGCCCCAGCAACGGGGCTTTCTCGAACGGGCGAGCAAGTCGGACCTGGAGTCGATCGCCCGGTATCTCTTCGACGACCAGCGCTACGACACCGTCGAGGCGGCCTTAGGAGACGTCGATTACACCCGCGGCTGGGATCGCATGCGGGAGATCCGTGAGAGTCACAACGACGTGACGTTCATCGACGCGTTCCTGACCGGCGAGTTCGTGTCGGCCAATGACTACTTCGCGTACGAGCACAGTCAGAAGACGGGCGACTTCAGGGTTTCAAGCGTCGACGCCGAGGACGTCAAACGCAAGCTCATGCTGGAGTTCACCAACTTCGGGAAGCCGACGATCGTCGTCGAGGACGCAAACGAGGACAACAGCGGTGAACTCCTGCTCGCTCATCGGTACAACGGTGTCATGCTCGATATCGAGGAGGCAACCGACGTATTGAAGCGGGTTTTCGAGCTATGGGGTCGGCCAGTCAATCTGCTCACGATCGCGAAGGAATTCGACGATCGCGAGGTTGACCGGGCCCGACATGGCGATCGGGAGCCGGATCCCGTCGAGGTCGGCAAGCGACTCCGGTACGACGGCACGCAGGTGACGAAGGAAACTGTCGAATGGGAGACTGTCGAACACCTTGCGGCCGACGACGTGGACTACGACACCAAGCCCGAGGAGTGGCTCTGATGGGGCAAGCGTTTTTGTCGGCAATCGCCCACAGTGAGGTATGGCGACAACGCTGTCTGTCAGTACTGACGAACGGCTCTCGGTCGTCGACGTGACCGACCAGGTCGCAACCGCGGTGCCGGCGAATGCGGACGGAACGGCAACCGTGTTTGTCCCCCATACGACGGCGGCAGTGACAATCAACGAAGGCGAACCGCGGCTCATCGGTGACCTCGAAACGGCACTCGACGGGTTGGTGGAGGACGATGGCTGGGCACACGATCAGATCGACAACAACGCGGACTCTCACATCCGCGCGTCGCTGATCGGGCCGAGTGTGACGGTCCCCGTCAGCGACGGCACCCTGGAACTCGGGACCTGGCAGTCGATCCTCTTCGTCGAGTGTGACGGACCGCGAACCCGGTCGCTCACTGTCACGACCAGTTGAGCGAGAGGATGGACTCGGGGTGTTTCGGCAGTCGCGTGCTTTTTCGCCGTGGGGGCCAACGGACGACCATGAACACTGAAGGCGCCTGGTTTCACGATGTTTCTGCCGGGGACGATTCGACCGCCCAGGCCCGAATCAGGGACGGTGAGGCCGACGACCCCGCCGACTGGCCGGGACTCGCCGTCGAGACGGGCTATGCCGACGACGTCGACGCGTATTACGATGCATTGCATTCGATCACGACAGCGGCGGCCGAGACAGCGGTCCGGGAGCGCGAGCGGGCCGACGATCAGCAACTCAAACACGCGGTTCGGGCGATGGACGACTGTGAACGAACCGCCAACGAACTCGCCGAGCGCGTCGCCGAGTGGGCCGGAACCAGACTCGCGGATGCCGGTTCCGGGGTCGGGTACGCTCGTGAGTTAGTAACCGGCGAGACCAGCGACCGGGCAGATGCCGACCTCGTTTCGCTGGCCCAGCGCGTCGTTGCCCTCGACGACGAGGCCGCTGAACTCCGCCGGACGATCGAAACCACTGCGCCGGATGTCGCGCCCAACCTCTCGGCGCTCGCGGGACCAGTGCTCGCCGCCAGGCTCATCTCGCTCGCCGGCGGCCTCGAACCGCTGGCAAAAAAGCCGAGCGGGACTGTCCAGGTGCTCGGCGCGGAGGACGCGCTGTTTGCCCATCTCCAGGGCTCGGCCCCCTCGCCGAAACACGGCATCATCTACACCCACGAGTACGTCAGTGGAACGGTACCAGCCCAGCGTGGGTCGGCCGCCCGTGCACTGGCTGGCAAACTCACCATCGCCGCACGGATCGATCATTACAGCGGCGACCGACGACCCGAGCTCGACGCTGAACTCGATGACCGGATCGAGACGATCCGCTCGCGAGGTGAAGGGGCATGAGCCTACCTGACGGCGTCACTCGTCGGGCCTTCGACGGAACGCAATCGCTGGCTACAACGGGTGAACCGGTCTACGGCGAGTCGACCAGCGAGGGGTGGCGACAGTGGGTGCCGGATCGATCAAAACTCGGGGCGATGTTCGAGCTCGGTGTCGACACTGGGCTGGCGGGCGGCGAGACTGTGCTCTATCTCGGTGCGGCGAGCGGGACGACTGTCAGCCACGTCGCTGACTTCGCCGGGCCGACCTATGCGGTCGAGTTTGCCCCCCGCCCGATGCGGGATCTGCTCGAGGTGGCTGCCGACCGCGATCGACTCTTTCCCCTCCTGAAGGATGCACGTGCTCCCGAGACGTACGCTCACGTCGTCGAGCCGGTCGATGCGATCATCCAGGACGTGGCGACGCGGGGGCAGGCGGACGTGGCGCTGTCGAACCGCCGATTCCTCAGGGACGACGGGCGGCTCGTGATGGCGATCAAAGCTCGCAGCGAGGACGTCACTCGGGAGCCGGATGCCGTCTTCGCGGACGTGATCGACCGGCTAAAGACCGGCTACGAGATCCTCGACCGCCAGTCTCTGGAGCCGTATCACGACGATCACCTGGCCGTGATCGCTCGTCCCCGCTGAGTTGCTGCCGTACCGATTCGATACGCCGTTACCGTCGGGGAACAGAACCCTTTAGCCGGCCCCAATCTAACGCTCGAAGCGATGGAGACGGCTTCGGAGAGTCCGTTTACGGAGCTGGGAACGCTGGGTATCGAAGAGGAGTTCTTCGTCGTCGACGAGTACGGTCGACCGGTCTCCGGCACTGACACGCTCGTCTATAACTCCGAACCGCCGGCGATCTTGGAGAACCGCCTCGACCACGAACTGTTCAAGTTCGTGATCGAGTCCCAGACGCCGGTCATCGAGGATCCGGGGGACGCGGCAGCGACGCTTTCTGCCGTTCGCGGGGCGCTTGTCGAGCACGCTCGCGATCACGGGTTCGAAATCGCCGCGGCAGGATTACACCCCGGCGCGAGGTGGCGGGAACTCGAACACGCCGAAAAGCCGCGATATCGGTCACAACTCGACCGGATCCAGTATCCCCAGCATCGGAATACGACTGCTGGCCTGCACGTTCACGTCGGTGTCGACGATGCCGAGAAAGCGGTCTGGATCGCCAACAAGATCCGGTGGCATCTCCCGATCGTCCTCGCGCTTGCGGCTAACTCCCCGTACTGGAACGGGTTCGACACGGGGCTTTCCTCCGCTCGGGCCAAGCTGTTCGAGGGCTTGCCAAACACGGGCATGCCCACGACATTTGACTCCTTCGAGTCCTTTCACCGCTTCGAACAGCGTATGATCGAGACTGACTCGATCAGTGACCGTGGCGAACTCTGGTTCGACGTCCGGCCACACACTGAGTACGGCACGGTCGAAGTCCGGACGGCTGACGCACAGGCCGACATCGACCGCGTGTTGGCGCTGGTCGAGTACGTGCACGAACTCGTCCTTGATCTCGCTGCCCGGTACGAAGATGGCGAAACCATTACCGCCGTTCGACGGGAACTACTCGATGAGAACAAGTGGCGGGCGATCCGGCATGGACGGGAAGCGTCGTTTATCACTCGCGACGGGGCGGAGACCATCGACCTCATGACGGCAATTGAACGTGATCGCTCCCGACTCGACCTGGATCGCCTCGCGTCCTTGGTGGCCGCCGAGAGCGGGGCTACCCGTCAGCGGCGACTCGCCGAAGACAGCGTCGACCGACTGTACTCGTCGTTGCTGGTCGAGGATCCACGTCGGCCGTCACCGCGGTGAGGGGAGGGCTTTTGACGGTCGGACTCTTTCGTCCCTCTAGACCCAACAGTATGACCGACGACAACCCGAACGACGGTGGTGAGAGTGAGGACGTCCGGTCGCGATTGGAGGAAGGGGCCGGGCGCGCGGTCGAAGAGTTCGACGAGCGTGTGATCGACGTTCTCTCGTGGGTGCTCGACACCGAAACGCGAGCCAGGATTTACGTCTATCTCCGGGCCAATACCGAACAGACGAGCGAAGAGGTCGCAGACGGGACTGGTCTGTACCCGAGTACCGTCCGGGAGACGCTCGCTGAGCTTCACACGGATGGAATCGTCGTTCGCGAGAAACGTGAGCACGAGGGAACCGGGAACAACCCCTACGAGTACAGTGCGATCGCCCCGAGTGAACTTGTCGGGGACGCAATCGGAGAGATTCAAGACGAGTTGAACACCATCGTGAATCTCGACGCGTATTTGAGTGGGGACGACGAGGAGACGAGCGAACCAGTTTCGATCACGGTCTCGGACGCGACCGAGGAAACCGACGACAGTGCTGACTCCGAATGAACGTCCCACAGTAGCGGGACTCTTGGCGTTCACTTTCGGCGACCGATGAGCGGTATTTATAGACGTATTGACCGTTTTTACTGACCAAACGGTGGCCGATCGGGCTTCTTGCATCGTAGAAGATAAATCGCCCGCTGCCGTGGCTTCCAGTATGAAGGTCGCGCTGGGGGGTACGTTTGATCCGATCCACGACGGCCATCGGGCACTGTTCGACCGTGCCTTCGAACTCGGGGACGTGACAGTTGGACTGACGAGCGACGAGCTTGCGCCGACGACCCGCCAGGAGGGGCGGCCCGTCCGCTCGTACGACGACCGACTGGCCGACCTCGAAGCGGAGCTCTCCGCGTACGCTCGCGAGTACGATCGGACGTATACGATCCGGAAACTCGAGGAGCCGACCGGCATCGCGACCGAAGAGCAATTCGACGTGTTGGTGGTGTCCCCGGAGACCGAGACCGGGGGCAAGCGAATCAACGAGATCCGCGAGGAACACGACCGCGAGCCGCTTTCGATCGAAGTCGTCGATCACGTCATGGCCGAGGACGGCGACCCGATCTCGAGTACGCGGATCGTCCGTGGTGAGATCGATGAATACGGCAATCTGACTCCGGATCGCGACGGCCGCGAGCCGACGGCGTAGTCACCAGTCGGGCGCGTCGAAGCCGGTTTCTTCGAGAAGTGTTTTCCAGCGTTGCTGGATCGTCAGCCGCGAGACGTCGGTGGCCTCGGCGACGGCCGACTGCGAGTGTCGTTCGCCGGCGACCAGCGCGCCGACGTACACGCTGGCGGCGAGGACGGCCCGTTTGGAGCGATCCTTCTCGGGGACATTCGAGAGAAAGACGTCCGTCGCGCGCGAGCGGGCAGTCTCACTCAGATCGAGGCGGTCACCGATGGTTTCGATGGCCTCGACCCATTTCTCGTTGTCCACCTGATCACGGGCGCGGTACACGCGTTGGGGTTTTCGGTGGAGCGATATAAAATCACCGTGCAGGGAAAGGGAAGCTTCATTTGATTCGGGCCGAAGGTGAGGATGCGCGCGGGTAGCCAAGCCAGGAAACGGCGTAGCGCTTAGGACGCTATCCCGTAGGGGTCCGCCGGTTCAAATCCGGTCCCGCGCATTGGTGCTGCGAGCAACTCCGCGAGCAGCAGCAATCGCGATGAGGATTTGCGGCCCAGAGGACGAGCGAAGCGAAGTCCTCGCGGTTCAAATCCGGTCCCGCGCATTGCTGTCGCTCGCAAAATCGCGAGCGACTGCAGTCGCCATTAGGATTTGAACCCTACGAGGAACGCACAGCGAACGAAGTGAGCGAGCATTTCTCGGTCCGGTTCAAATCCGGTCCCGCGCATAGCGAGGCCCGAACGAAGTGAGGGCCTCGGAACGGCGAGCGGCGACCACAGGGAGCCGTGAGCAGCGAGGGGCAACGCGGGACAAATATTCTCCACCTGCGGGTGTGAGGCAGTCACAGCAAGGCCCTAGTCTTCGACGAGGCAGTACGCGTGTCCGGGTTCGACGAGTTCGGTTTCTTTCGTGTCGTCGTAGTAGTTATTGAAGACAGCGCGTTCCGCGAAGTAGATCCGGCCGTCGAGCGGGACCGCTGCGCTCGTGACGTGGCCGCGATTGCTGCGGGACCAACGCGGTTCGCCAGTCTCCTTGTCGAGTGCATACAGATAACTGCCAGTCGACCCGACCAGAACCGTTTGTTCGGTGACGGTCACCGAGCCGGTGACTCGACCGCCGACATCTCTCGACCATAGTTGCTCGCCCGTCTCGGCGTCGAGTGCGTAGACGTAGTGATCCGAACTCCCGACGTAGACCACGCCTTCGTTGGGGTCGGCCGCCGGATTCGACATCACGATATTGCCTGCTTCGAACGACCACAGCTCCTCGCCGGTCTCGACGTCGAGACAGTAGAGGTGGTTGTCCCAGGACCCGACGTAGACGCGGCCGTCGAAGGTCGGGGCCGTCCCTTTGACCTCCGCGCCGAGGTTGAACTCGCCGTCGGCCTTTGGCTCGCCGTTCGGGCCGCCTTCGGGGCCGGTTTGGAACTTCCAGTCGAACTCCAGACAGGGGAACTTCCAGCAGTAGACGGCCCCGTCGTTAGAGCCGGAGATGAGCCGGCCGTATTCGAGGTCGATCGTCGGCGAGGGGTGGGCCTGTCCCCACATGCGATCGTCGACGTGGATGATGTCGCCGGTCTCGGCGTCGATGGCCCACAGTGCCCCGGACGATGGATTTTCGTACTCGGCGACGACGTAGAGGATGCCCTTGTAATAGGCTGGACTGGAGCCGATCGCGAGCGTATCCCCGAGATCCTCGGACGAGACGTTCCACACTACGTCGCCCGAGTCCATATCGAGCGCGTAGATATCGCCGTCGTAGCATCCGATGTAGGCGACGTCGTCGACGATCGCTGCCGAGCCGTGAAAACCCAGGCTGGTCCCAGCCGTCCAGGTCGTCCAGTTGTTCCGGCCGGACGGACGGTACGACTCGATGCGCGCTTCGTCGCCCGCGAACAGGATCTGTTCGCCATCCGGTGTCGGGACCGGGCTGGACTTCGCCGCCGTGTGACCGATATAGTTGATGGGGAACGTCCAGTTGACCGATACCGACTCGGGGACGGTCTCCTCGGGATAGTAGCCGAGCCGACGGAGCCCACCACGCCACATCCGCACGTCGTCGTTCGGGTGCGTCCGGTAGGCCGCGGCTGACTCCTCGACGTCGATCGGACAGGATTGTAGCTCCGCTGTATCGTTGTTTCCGTCCAGCAGGCTACAGCCGGCTAGCCCTGCCGCAACGGTCGCTCCGCCGGCACGCAACAGACTCCGTCTCGACGGGGCTCCCCTCACCCCTCGTCTCTCGGTCTGCCGTTCTCCGGGTTCCATCGATATCCGTTGACGCGGCGGGCACCCGCATAAGGATCACGGAATGCCGTTCTTTCCATGCACGTTTCTCGACCTTTTTGTCTGCGGATTCGCCCTCGGTTGTTGTGGTGCCGGCCCACCCGTTCAGGCTCCAAGATCCCAACAGCCAAGAGTTGGTGTAGATTACCACCGACCGTGCAAGTCGTGGGGTACCGGCCACGTGTGGAGGAACCAGCCAGGCTGCTGGTGAGTCATGATGGTGGTGCAGTTCGAGAAGTGAACCTCGATCCTGGCGAGACTCTGACGTACACGCTCGAAAACCGCCACTGTGCCGGAACGATCGACGACGGGACACACGTCCGCTGTGACGCCACAGCGGCCCCCTACTGCCCCCAACATACTGATCGCTGGCCGTGTGCACGATGTCAGGGCGACTGTAATCTCCCCCTGGAAAGCTGTCGTGAGGAGCACGCGGTCTATCTGGCGGCGTTCGCACCCGAGACGTTCAAGGTCGGTGTTACCCGGTCCTGGCGACTCGAACGACGCCTTCGCGAGCAGGGAGCCGATCGCGGGGCCCATATTCGAACCGTCGATAACGGCCGGATCGCCCGACAGATCGAGGCAGACATCGCAACCACTGTCGGCGATAGCGTCAGGGTCGATCGCAAAGTGGCCGGTCTCCATCGATCCGTCCTGCTGGACGAGTGGGAGGAGTTGCTCGGGGCGTTCGAGGTGCTCGAGCGGTTCGATTTCGCGTACGGCCTGGAGCTGAACGATCGGCCGGTCGCCGAGACGCTTCTGTCGGGATCGGTTCGGGGAACCAAGGGCCGCATCCTCGTCATCGAGCGGAACGGAACGGCGTACGCGGTCGATATGCGTGATCTCGTGGGGTGTGAGATTACCCAAAGCGAAACGGCTCGTGATCTCCAGGTCAGCCTCGGTTCGTTTGAGTGATTCGATTCACGTCCGCGCTCGCTGGCGACGGCATGACCATACTGCTTCGTCGCCGGCTCAGTTATTGCTCGCCCCCCCAGTCACGTGGGGAAGCGGCCACCGGTCGGGGTTTCGAATCGGTTTTGCCTTCTCCAGGGTTCGTCGGCGGACGGCAACGTTTTTCCGACGGCATGGCAAACCCAAAATCATGACGGACGAACCTGAGGACACTGAAGAATCGGACGCTGAACCGGGCGATGAGGAGCAGTCCTTCCGTGAGCGTGTCGAGGAGATCCGCCAGGAGCGCGCCGAGGAAGGTGGCGAAGACATGGACATGGAAGACCGACGCGAACGGATGGAGGAGTCCATGGGCGGCGGCCCCGGCGGGATGGGCGGTGGCAACCCGTTCGCCCAGATGATGAGCGGCATGATGGGTGGTGGTCCGGGTGGCCCCGGTGGTCCAGGTGGTCGCGGACCTGGGCAAATGGGACCGGAAGGCGAGGGCGAAGAAGACAGCAACGAGGAGATCACCCGCGAGGTTCGCAAGCTCCGTGACGAAGTTCACGACGTGCGACGTGAACTCGAACGGATTGCCGACGCGCTCGAAGACTGATCGGGGTCGGTATCGACCGCAGGAGTATATTTCGTCCACGAACGCCGTCCAATTTCCTGGACTGATCGTAACGACTATTGGTCCGGTCCCGGACGTCATACATGTAGATGGTGGGATCGCGTTCGCGACGATCTGTCTGGATCGTGGCGTTTGCCGTGTTGCTGATCGGCAGTAGCGTCGCGGTCGGCGTCTGGGTGAGTGCTGACTCTGGGGGGCCCGACTTTGCCGTATCCGTTACTGAACGATACGACTCCCTCGATGGGTTCACTGCCGATAAAGAAACGGTCGTCAATCGTGATAACCGCACCTCTCGCTTCCTGGACCGGGTCTATCGACGGCCAGGGACTGGTCAGTATCGGTTTGAAGACGTGACAGACGGGCCGACTGGACGGGAGATTCAGGTTTCCAACGGGACTACGCTGTGGATCTATACTCATGGTTCTGCCGAGGCAAAGCGCATAGACGGTGTGAACACTTCCAGGGCGCTTCCGTCACGGCTCGATCGCTTGTTCGCTATCATCGAACGAGGAGCCGCCGAGGATGGGGGGGAAGCGCACGATATTGATCCGTTGCCGTTCGTGCCGGAGAGCAGTGACCAAACGGCAGGCATCGCCGGTTCGATGACTGTCAGCTATGACGGGACTGCTACTGTCGACGGGAGATCAGCATATGTGCTGCATCTGGAGTCAAACACCAGTACTGCTGGCGTCGTTGCCGACTTCCAGCAGACGCTGTGGATCGATACGGAGTGGTACGTACCGATCAAGCGGACCACCGAATACGTCCGGGACGGCGATCCCGTATCGATCACCACCACATACCGGAACGTGACGTTCAATCCGGGGCTGTCCGCGGAGACGTTCCGGTTCGATCCGCCGCCGAACGTCACCGTCGTCGACGCTGACAGTGCGCGCCAGCAGGAGTATGTCGACATTGCCAGCCTTCGCGCCGTGGCGTCGTTCTCCGTTCCGAACCCGACCGTTCCTGAGACGCTACGTCTGGTAGAAGCGACGCGGACAGTCACCGACCGCGTCCGGAGCATCGGACTCAAGTACGCCAACGAGACGTCGGTCCTCACGGTCTCGAAAAGCAACCTGACCCGATACGTGCCGAGTACGGACGGACAGGCGGTGACTGTCGGAGAGTGGAACGCGACGCTTCGCAACCTTGGTACCGAGTTGCGTGTCTCCTGGACCACGCCGGATGCGCGGTACTCAGTTGCCGGGAGCGGCATTTCGAAGTCGGCGCTCCTTGAGTTCGCTCGCTCCGTAGCCCGGGCGGACGCTTGAACTATCTCATCGTTCATATTCCGGCTTCGCTTCGCTCGGATGCTGTGACTCGCGTGGTTCAAACCCTTTCGGCGACGCACAACAGGCGCTCACGGATTTGTGAGCGCCAGAGTGAGCGGGCCGGAAGGGATTTGAACCCCTGACCGTCTGATTAAGAGTCAGACGCTCTGCCGGACTGAGCTACCGGCCCACGCAATCGTGATTTTCGTCGGGCGATTCAAATACGTTTCCTTTCGTCTCGCCCGACCGCACTCCGGCGGCTATCCGGGTAGTTTTCGGAACCGAGAACAACCGCGATGATATAAGGGTCTGGGATCCTTCGGTTTCGTCACTATGAGTAGCGGGATTACGATGGCCACCATGTCTTCGTATGCGATCCTTGGGTGTGGGAGCGTCGGCCACGCGGTGGCCGAGGAACTCGAACGGGAAGGGAAAGACGTCCTGATTCTCGACCAGGACGAGAGCCGGGTTGAAGCACTCAGAGATCAGGATCTCAACGCCGAGACGGCCGACATCCGCGACGAATCGATCGTCGCCGATCTCGCGGCACGAGACGTCGTGTTGATCCTCTCTTCGGACGTTGAGGCCAACGAAACCGCGGTCGAGAACCTTCGCGCCCACAGCGACGACCAGTTCATCGTCGCCCGGGCGTCCGACCCGGTTTCCGCGGACGACCTCTCGGAACTCGGTGCGAACGTGGTCATCAATCCGTCGGCCGTGATCGCTGACTCGGCATTGCGAGCCTTAGAAACCGGCGAACTGGAGCACAAGGCCCGTCAGCTCGCCGCCGTCATCGAAGCGACCGACAAGCGCATGGCGATCTTGATCCATCGTGGACCGGACCCGGACTCGATCGCCAGTGCGGTTGCGCTTCGGGCGATCGCCGAACACCACGACGTCGAGGCGGACGTGATTTACGAGGGTGAAATCGGCCACCACGAAAATCGAGCGTTCGTCAATCTGCTCGGTCTCGAACTGGTGTCGAGTGAATCGGTCGATCTCGCCGACTACGATACGTCTGCCCTGGTCGATTACGCCAAAAGCGGCGAACTGTCCTCGAACGTCGATGGGCCGATCGACATCGTCATCGATCACTACGAGGTCGAAGCCGAGATGGAGGCTGAATTCACCGACGTCCGGCCGAACGTCTCGGCCACGTCGACGATTCTCACGAAATACGTCCAGGAGTTCGATCTCAGTCTCGATCAGGAAGTCGCCACGGCGCTCTTATATGGCATCCGCGCCGAAACGCTCGATTTCAAGCGTGACACCACGCCGGCAGATCTGACCGCCGCCGCCTACCTGTATCCCTTTGCGGACCACGACACCCTCGAACAGGTCGAGTCCCCGAGTATGAGTCCGGAAACGCTCGACGTCCTCGCCGAAGCGATCCGGAATCGCCAGGTCCGGGGGAGTCACCTGGTTTCGAATGCGGGATTCATTCGCGACCGCGACGCGCTCACGCAGGCCGCTCAACAACTCCTCAATCTCGAAGGGATCACGACGACGGCTGTCTTCGCCATCGCCGACGACACCATCTACCTGGCCGCTCGTTCGAAGGACATCCGGATGAACATCGGCAACGTCCTCGCTGAGGCCTTCAGCGACATCGGCGAAACCGCCGGGCATTCGACGGACGCCTCCGTCGAGATTCCGCTGGGCATCTTCACCGGGATCGAGACCAGCGACGACAACCGGGACACGTTGCTCGAACTCACCGAAGAAGCGGTCCGAACGAAACTCTTCGAGGCGATGGGCGTCGAAGGAAGCGACAGTTCGAACGGGAGTTGAGGCTCGGACGGACGTTGCGTGCAGAAACTGCGGTCAGGCGACGATGTCTTCCTCGGATTCGTCTGCGTCGGCCCCGTGGACGCGTTCGACGATGTCGTTGATGATCACGATATCGCCGACAGCCTGCACCCAGCGATACGGGACGATCGCGCCGCGGGCGCTGGCCGTCTCGGCGTCGAACAGTTCGGTGTTCAACTGGTGGAGGGCGAGACCGGTAACCGCTTCGGCGTCGAGATCGAGGCGTAGATCTTCGATTTCGCCGACGTAGACCCCGTTGCTCGAATACACCTCTCGCCCCACCAGTGACGTGATCTCCTGCGGTGTCGCGTCTCGGTCGATGGACATACACGGATCGTAGGGAGGGGGTCCCTTAACTTTTGGCAGAGCGTCAGACACCCGGCGTCTCCGTGACGTCGGGGAACGCTTTTGCGCCGGCAACCCGGATTCCCGATATGGTTTCGGAGTTGTTCGATCCGGATCGATGGGCCCCGATCGAGTCGTTTGACTTTGCGGACATCACGTATCACCGGGCACGCGACGTCGGCGCGGTGCGAATCGCGTTCGATCGTCCCGACGTTCGCAACGCCTTCCGGCCGGAGACGGTCGACGAACTCGCGACGGCACTCGATCACGCCAAGCGCCAGACCGATGTCGGCACTGTCCTGCTGACCGGCAACGGCCCCTCTTCGAAGGACGGCGGTTGGGCGTTTTCGGCGGGTGGCGACCAGTCGATCCGCGGCGACGCCGGCTATGAGTACGCGGACGATGGCAGTGGCGATGCTGGGGGATCCCAGGAAGGCCCCCGCCTCCACATTCTCGAAGTCCAGCGTCAGATCCGCCACATGCCAAAGCCAGTCGTTGCGGTCGTCCCCGGGTGGGCGGTCGGCGGCGGCCACTCGCTGCACGTGATCTGTGATATGACGCTCGCCAGCGAGGAACACGCGAAGTTCCTCCAGACTGATCCCGATGTGGGGAGTTTCGACGGCGGGTTCGGCTCTGCCTATCTTGCCCGCCAGGTCGGCCAGAAGAAGGCCCGCGAGATCTTCTTCCTCGGAAAGAGCTACGACGCCGAGGAAGCCGCCGATATGGGCATGGTCAACGACGTCGTCCCCCACGAGGAACTGGAGGACACCGCCCTGGAGTGGGCCAAGCGCATCGAGGGCAAGTCCCCGACCGCGATGCGGATGCTCAAGTACGCCTTTAACCTCCCCGAGGACGGCATGGTCGGCCAGCAGGTGTTCTCGGGGGAAGCGACACGCCTCGCGTACATGACCGACGAGGCGCAGGAAGGCCGGGACGCCTTCAACGAGGGGCGGGAACCGGACTTCAACGAGTACCCCTGGCACTACTGAAGACCACCTTTTTACTGCGGTGCCTTTCCTCGGCCGCCGTTGGCGGCCTGCGGGAAGGCACCTTGCAAAAAGCTGGACCAAAAACAACTCGACCTCGCTGCTCACGGCTCCCGCTGGTCGCCGTTCGCAATTCCGAGGCTCTCACTTCGTTCGAGCCTCGACATCGCTCGGTCGAGTGAAGCGGCTCGCCAAGGCGAGCCGTACGCTCTTTGCTATCGTCATGCATTTTCTCAGCCAGGTCTCTCCGGTACCTTAACACGGACGCGGCCCCGAAACCGACCTAATGAGTAGGCCAGCGGCAGACGTCTCCAAGCGGAAAGCGTGGGTGATGGCCGCCAGACCGCACACGCTCCCGGCCGGGACCGCGCCGGTCATCGTTGGTGTTGGCGTCGCCGTCCACGACGGCGTCTTCGCTCTTTTCCCGACGCTCGCGGCGCTGGTCGGCGCACTCCTGATCCAGATCGGGACCAACTTCGCCAACGACTACTTCGACGCCGTGAAGGGGGCCGATACGGACGAACGCGAGGGCTTCACCCGCGTCACTGCAAGCGGGTTGATCGAACCCGACGAGGTCAAGCGCGCAATAATCGTCACGTACGGGCTGGCGATCGGCGTCGGGCTGTATCTCGTAGCGATCGGCGGCGTGCCGATCCTCTTCGTGGGGCTCTCCGGGATCGCCGCCGGCATCCTCTACACCGGGGGGCCGTATCCCTACGGCTACTACGGGCTTGGCGATCTGTTCGTGTTCGTCTACTTCGGCGTCTTTGCCGTGGTCGGGACATACTACGTCCAGGCAGCGTCGACGATGGCCGACCTGTTCCCGCTGTGGGTGCCGAGCGGGACGGTCAGCCTCGCGGTCGTCGTCGCGAGCCTCCCGGCCGCGACGCTCTCGACTGCCATTTTGAACGTGAACAACATCCGCGACATCGAGACGGATCGCAAGGCCGGCAAGCGCACGCTCGCTGTCATCCTGGGCGACCGACTGAGTCGCCTCGAATACGTTTTCATGATCGGGACGGCGTACGTTGTCCCGGTCGTCTTCGCATTCGATTCCGACTTCGGATTGCCGGCGTTGCTCCCGCTATTGACGCTTCCACTTGCGGTATCGGTGACGTTGACTGTGCTGACTGAATCGGGGGGCGACGTCCTCGATCCAGCACTCGAACGGACCGGCCAGGTGATGGTTGCCCACGCCGTGCTGTTCGCGGTCGGACTCGCCCTGCCGCAGGTGATCTGATGGAGGTCGACCCCGTTTCGTTGCCTCTCGCCTCGCCGCTCTCGACGGCTACTGGCACGATCGAACGCCGGGAAGGCTTTCTCGTCAGGCTCGAAGACTCACCGGGGATTGGCGAGGCGATGCCACTCCCTGGCTGGACAGAGTCACTTGAGGGCTGTCGGGAGGTGCTTGAAACGACGAAGTCGGTGGTCCGCAAGCGCGGGCTCGACGCTGCGCTTGACGAACTCGACCCATCGGAGACGCCGGCGGCGCGACACGGACTCGATCTC
Source organism: Halorhabdus utahensis DSM 12940 (assembly GCF_000023945.1). Taxonomy (NCBI): domain Archaea; kingdom Methanobacteriati; phylum Methanobacteriota; class Halobacteria; order Halobacteriales; family Haloarculaceae; genus Halorhabdus; species Halorhabdus utahensis. The sequence goes on along the minus strand of NC_013158.1, from coordinate 387,150 downwards.
GCGATCGCCGACCGCCATGCTCGCGAGGCTGGGCAGTCGCTGGCGGCGTCTCTGGATCCGTCCCCAAGTCAGTCTGTCCCTGTCAACGCAACCGTCGGGGACGCGTCCCCCGAAGAAACGGCCGAACGGGCATCAGCCGCCATCGATGCGGGGTTCGAGACGGTCAAGCTCAAGGTCGGTGCTCGCTCGATCGGCGAGGACGTTTCCCGCGTCCGGGCGGTCCGTGATGCGATCGGCCCGCAACCGGAAGTTCGCGTCGACGCGAACGCTGCCTGGACGGTCGCTGATGCGCGCCGGGCGATCGACGGTCTGGTACCCCTCGACGTCTCGTACATCGAACAGCCGCTGGCCGCCGATGATCTCGACGGTCACGCGGCGTTGCGGGATCGCGGCGTCGAGATCGCACTCGACGAGTCGCTTCGGGACGTGGGTCTCGACGCGATTCTCGACGCTGGGGCGGCGGATGTTCTCGTTTTGAAACCGATGGCTGTGGGCGGGATTCGACGGGCGCGGACGCTGGCACTCGAAGCGAGACAGCAACATCTTGATCCGGTCGTCACGACGACGGTTGATGGGGTTGTTGGGCGGACGGCCGCACTCCATCTGGCGGCGAGTCTGCGGATCGAGCGGGCTTGCGGTCTCGCGACGGCCGACCGACTCGCGGACGATTTCGCACCCGATCCTGCGCCGGTCAGCGAAGGCCGAATGGTGGTGCCCGACGCCCTCGGAATCGGCGTCGATCCCAGTTTGCGCCGGTAATCGGCACGGAAGACCTTCGGAGATTCTGAGAATCGTAGCGCCGTTCAAGTGTAACGGGGCCGGAACCATGGACAATGAGAACGCTCGACGCCTGGCCGCAGGTCGACCCACTGACTGCGCGGGCAAGTTCGACCCCGGATCGGACGGCAGTCATCGAGTCAGAGACGGGGGAACGCTGGACGTACGAGGAACTGTTCGACGAGGCAGACTGGCTGGCCGGTCGGATCGCCGCCGCCTGTGAGGGCCGGCCCGACCGGCTGGGGATCGCCATGGAGACGGGCATCGACTTCGTCCGCGCGACCCACGCGGCCTGGCGACTCGGCACGGCGATCGTGCCGTTGGACACCCGTGAACCCACTGAACAACTCGATTTCCTCGCCGAGAAGGCTGCCGTCGACGCCATCGTCGCGACGGATCGAACGGCTGAGGCGATCGCCGACATCGAGGGGTGTCCTGTGTTCAGTGTGGATGAGACCGACGTGTCCGGGGTCGCTGCACTTCCAGCACATGACGGTGGCACGACGCCGCGGGCACGATACCCGTCGGACACCCATCTGATCATGTTCACTTCGGGGACGACCGGCGAGCCGACGGGCGTGAAACTCACGCTGACGAATCTCTTTGCGAGCGCGATCGCGTCCGCGTTCCGGTTGGGTCTCACCCGCCGGGACCGCTGGCTCGTTTCGGTGCCGATGGTTCACATGGGCGGGTTGGCTCCGCTGGTACGTTCGACGCTGTACGGGACGAGCGTCGTCCTCCAGCGCGAATTCGAGCCGGCCGAGACGGCAGCAGTGATTCGGGACTTCGACGTGACTGGGATCTCGTTCGTACCGACGATGCTCTCCCGGTTGCTCGAGGAGAGGTGGTCTCCACCCGATCTGCTCAGGTTCGTGTTGCTGGGTGGGGCAGCTGCGCCCCGGGACCTCATCGAACGGAGCGAGGCGGCCGGAGTGCCGGCATATCCTACCTACGGGATGACCGAGACGGCCTCGCAAGTTGCCACCGCGACGCCGACCCAGGCGTTCGAGAATCCGGGGACAGTCGGCCAGCCGCTCATGTTCACGAAGGTCGCGATCATCGACGACGGCGACTCGTGTGCGCCGGGGGAGACTGGCGAGATCGTCATCGACGGCCCGACCGTCACACCCGGCTATCTCGACGACGAGGCAACCCGCCGTGTGTTCGACGAACGCGGGCTTCACACGGGCGATCTGGGCTATCGGGACGAGCACGGGCGACTGTACGTCGTCGGTCGCATCGACGACCGAATCGTCACCGGCGGCGAGAACGTTGATCCGGGGGGGATTCAGTCAGTCATCGAGTCTCATCCCGGCGTCGCCGAATCAGTCGTCGTCGGCATCCCCGACGAGGAGTGGGGCGAACGCGTGGGCGCGCTCGTCGTCCCCCAGAACGACACTGAACCGGATTCCGATGAGATCGAATCCCTCTGCCGGGAGGAGCTCGCGTCCTTCAAGGTTCCAAAGTCCATTGCCATCGGCGAGGCGATCCCCCGGACGGTTTCGGGGACGGTCGATCGCGAGGCTGTCATCGAGCGGATTCGCCACCGCTGATCGGGATCGGACCCCGCTTCTCAATCGGACTGTCTCAGTCTGGCCATCGCGTCCCACGCCGGATCACTCTCCGGGGGTTCGACGCGTTCGCCATCGAGGATGACATCGGCAGATGTGTCACTGCACTCCTCGACCGATCCGATGACAGCTGCCGGTGTTCCATGCGCTTCGAGAGCCTCCACGACGCTCTCAGCAGTTGCGGGCGGCGCTGTGATGAGGAGGCTTCCCGCGCTGGTCACAGTCCACGGGTCGACGCCGATCGCGTCACAGACTGCGGCCACACCGGGCTGGACTGGGGCAGGATCACGCCGGACGTCGAACGTGACGCCTGCTCCGGTTGCCATCTCCGTGAGGCCGCCGATCACTCCTCCCTCTGTCGTGTCGTGTATCGCCGTCAGCTCGCCGGCAGCCGCTGCTGTCGTTGCGTCGGCGACCCCAAGAATGTCCCCGACGCACTCCTGAGCGGTCGCGACCGTCTTCGCTGGCAGTTCGAGCGCCTCCGGAAACAGCGTCGCGAACAGGCCGGCCGTCTCCGCGCCGGGGCCGGTCGCGAGAACGACTGCGTCACCGGGATTTGCGCCGTCCGGTCGGACGATGTCGGCCGGATCACCGACGCCGAGCGCCGTGGCCCCACCGACCCACGAGTACTCGATACCTTCGTATCGGGCCGTGTGTCCCGAGACGATGCTGACGCCCAGATTCTCCGCATGGTCGGCCATCCCTCGCCAGGTTTGGCCGAGTTCCTCGTCGGTCATTTCCGGTGGGAGCGATAGCGAGACAGTTATATGAGTGGGTGCAATCCCGGAGACGGCGACGTCCGTCAGGACGATGTCCAGTGCCACTCGCCCGGCCCGTTCGAAGCCGAGTTCGGGGAGAATCGAGATCGGATCGGTCGCTACCACGACTGCGCTCTCCTCGACCGAGAGGACGCCGAAATCGACGCCGTGCTGTGGGCCGATCGTCACGTCCTCGCGGTCTGCCCCGAGATGTGGGGCGATGACGGAATCGAACGTCTCGGTGTCGATCTTGCCGCGGTCGGGCATACGTGCGGTCGGCGGTCACCGAACAAGTGTCTCCTGCTTTGCCACGGTGGCGAGGACCGTCACGATTTCCCGTCACCGACCACGGTCACGTCAGCGGCGTCGATCCCGAGGGAGACGGCGTCGCCAGTCGGTGCCGTTCCGGTCTTTGCTAACACAGCGTGTCCGTTCCACTCACAGTGTACCCGGTAGGCGTCTCCGAGGAACTCGACGTGTTCGACGCTTGCTGACAGCGTGACGTCGCCATCGCCGAGTGTGACGTCCTCCGGACGGACACAGACTGTCACCCCTTGTTGATTGGGAAGCGATTCCTCCAGCGGAATCGTCGTCCCTTCGACTGTCACCCGTGGCGGATCACGGCGTTCGATCGTCGCGTCGAAGACGTTGTTCTCACCCATGAACTCGGCGACGAACCGGGTCGCCGGGTTGTGGTAGACCGCCTGTGGCGTCCCGACCTGTTCGACGTGTCCGTGATTGACAACGGCGATCCGGTCGCTGATTGCCAGGGCCTCCTCCTGATCGTGGGTGACGTATACCGTCGTAATGTCGAGTTCCCGCTGGATCTCCCGAATGCTGACCCGAAGTCGCTCGCGCAACCGTGCGTCCAGTGCCGACAGTGGCTCGTCGAGCAAGAGGACGTCCGGGCCGGGGGCGAGCGCACGCGCGAGTGCGATCCGCTGTTTTTGGCCCCCCGACAGCGACTCTGGCGTTCGATCGCCCATCCCACCCATGTCGACCAGCTCCAGCATCGCCGTCACTCGCTCGTCGGGGTCGGCCCCACCCGGGGGCGACCGGTATCGGAGACCGTAGGCGACGTTCTCACGGACCGTCATATGCGGAAAGAGTGCGTAGTTCTGGAAGACGATGCCACAGTCGCGATCTTCCGGCGACTGGTCTGTGACGTCGGCCCCGTCGATCCGGACTGTGCCCGTGGACGGCATCTCGAAGCCCGCGAGCGTCCGGAGTGTCGTCGTCTTGCCACACCCCGAGGGGCCGACGAGCGTGAAGAACTCGCCGTCGGCGATCGAGAGATCCACGTCCGAGAGGGCGGTCACGTCGCCGAACCTGACGGCGACCCCATCGAGTTCGACACCGGGTTCAGCAGCCCCCTCTTCAGCCATCGTATCGCCCCCCGACGCGGTCGATGACGACGAAACTGATGGCTGTCACTGTGAGGAGGACGGTTCCCATCGCCGTCGCGGGGCCGAGACTCGGTCCCAGCGACCGGTTGCCGATGTACCGTTCGAGCGCGACGGGCATGGTGTAGCTGCCGCCGCCTTCCGACAGCAGGACGGTCGAGTCGAACTCGCCGATACTGATCGCAAAGGCGAACGCTGCACCGGCCAGCAGTGCCGGGACGATCAACGGCAACGTGACGGACAGGAGCGCCCGAACTCGCGACGCACCGAGGGATCGAGCAGCCTCGCCAAGCCGGTCGTCGAGACTCGCGAGTGCTGGGGTGACGGTACGCGAGACGAAGGGGTAGGCTGCCACGGCGTGCGCTGCGACGACGGCAACCGGCCCCGTGACGGTGAGTCGATGACCGAGCACAGCGACGCCGAAGACGAGCGACTGTAACAATCCAAGACCGACCACGATCCCGCTGACGGCGATCGGTGCGCTCAACAGCGCTTCGGCCGCTCGACCACCGCGCCCCTCGCGCGTGGCCACGATCGACACGACAACACCCATCGGTACGGCGAGCAGTAGCGTCCCGACACCAAAAAGCAGCGAGTTCTGGATCGCCGGCAACGGCTTGACCGTCCCGATAGCGGCCGAGGCCTGCTGGGCGAGCAGGAACTCGTAGTACGCGAGGGTAAACTCCCCGCTCGGCCCTGTGATGCTTTCCAGTATGAGACTCACTACGGGGCCGAGAAAGACGACCGCGGCGAGGAGACCGTATCCAAACACGAAAAGACGGCGTGGATCGGCCAGCGTCCTCGCCCCAGCCAACAGCGGTCTGCGAGACTGGGACGTTCCATCACCCCGAGCAACGATCTGCTCAGCTTCATACCGGAGATAGAGATACATCAGCCCCAGTGAGATCACCGTCTCGACGACTGCCAGCGCCGCGGCCTCCCCGAGTGCGAGCGATTGGACTTTTGCGTACAACCAGACCTCGACCGTCTGGAGTTCGAGGCCGCCCAGCGCCAGCACGATGGGGAAGGACATGAACGAGAAGATGAATGCCAGCAGGCCGGCTGTCAGGACTGACGGGAGCAACTGCGGGGCCACGACATCCCGAAACGCCCGGAGCGGCGACGCGCCCATGGCCCGGGCCGACTCGATCTGTTGGGCGTCGATGCCCTCCCAGGTCGCCGACACCAGGCGCGTGACCAACGGCGCATTGTAGAAGGCATGGGCGACAATGACGATCGGTAGTGTAAACAGGAATTTGACCCGTTCAAACCCGAGAGTGGCGAGGAAATCGTTCAGCAGGCCTGTGTGGCCAAACATCGCCTGGAACCCGACCGCGACGAGGATCGACGGGAGGACGAACGGGACGATCGTCAGTGACCTGAGCGTCTCCCGGCCGGGGAACTCATAGCGGGCAAGGACGTACGCGCCGGGTAGCCCGAGCGCGATACTGGCAAGCGCCGAGAGGCCGGCCTGGTAGGCCGTGAACCCGAACAGGCCGAACTCGATCGCGGACAGCGGTACGCCGTTATCGAGCCACGCGAGAATACCCGCCGGAACGCCGAGCGGATCGGCGAACGCGTGATGGGCTACCCCGACGTAAAACGGATCGGTGAGAATGGTTCGGATCGGTCCGAACAAGGAACCTCCCGGATCGATTGCGTCGAGAAGTACTCGTCCCACCGGGTAATAAAACACGACCGTGATGATCGAAAGCGTCACTACCAGGCCGGCCGGCACAGCGAGTCGGTCGGCCGACGGCCAGCGCATCGTCAGTTGACGATCTCGCGCGCCCAGTCCTCGATCCAGCCCTCGACGTTGCCGGACAGTTCGTCGTAGCTGAAGGTGACGGGCTCTGGCGGCTCGTAGGCGTACTGTGAGAACTCCTCGCCGGGGTCGACGCCCTCGACAGCGGGGAACTGAACGTTCCGGACGGCGATCTCGGACTGTGCCTTCGGGGAGAGCACGAAGTCCATGAACTCCCGGCCGAGTTCCGGGGCATCTGCGTCATCGAACAGCGCCATCGCTTCAGGGTTGGCGTACCCCTGGTCGTTCAGGAAACCGACCTGGTGTTTCTGGATGTCGACACCTTCGCCGTGATAATACACCTGATCGGTCGAATAGGAAACCACCATCGGCGCTTCGTCGTTCATGTAGGCCTGATAGGCAGGTTCCCAGTCCGAGAGGATCGTCACGTCGTTATCGACGAGATCCTGCCAGTACTCCAGATAGCCGTCAGTTCCCTTCTGGGCGATGGTCCAAAGGAGAAACGCCCGTCCGGGATCGGACTGCTGGGCGTTCTGTACGATAAGATCTCCCTGATATTGGTCGCTCGTTAGCGCGTCGAAGGTCGCCGGGTTCTGGACCTCGTTGCCGTTGTAGACCAGCGAGATATATCCCGTATCGTAGGTGATCGCCCGGCCGTCCGGATCGATTTCGAGACCCGATTTGACGTTGCCAGCCCGGGCAAGATCATCCTGGACCGTCTGAAACAGCGATCCATCGATTTCCTGGTCGGCTCTGACGAGTTCGGACGTATTGAGTCCAACGTAGAGATCGGCGTCGATCCCGGCACCCTCCTGTTGGCGCAGAATATACTGATTGAGGCCGTTCTCCGGTGTCGTGAACTCGACGGTTTTGTCCGGATACTCTGCCTCGAAGGCGGACTTGAGCCAGTTTCCGGCGGTATCCTCACCGGTGAACGAGGAGTACGTCGCCACCGTCAGTGTGTCCGTCGAAGACGAACTAGTCGTCGTTGTCTCAGTGGTCGTCGTATCGGTGGGCGGTGTTCCGTCAGCCGTCACCGTATCGGTCGTTTCAGACGACGGTTCCGTTGTCTGTTCCGTGTCGGTTCCGTCCTCGCCAGCACAGCCGGACAATGCCGTTGTCCCCAGAACACTGACCCCGGCCGTTCGAAGAAACGTGCGTCGTTTCACCACTTGGTGGTTTGACTCAGTGGTATTAAACCTCTCGCGTTCGCCACAGAGAGGTGTCAGCGGAGCGGTATCGGCCCATTTTGTGTATGCAACGAATAGGGTGTCAACTCCGAGTAATGCAGGCGACAATCGACGGCTCTCATCAGTAATCAAAGCGAATGATTGGGGATCCCGGTTGGAGGGGAGCGCCAAGATATCGAAGGTCAGGTTTAAGCGCCAACCTGCCCCAGGTACTGACATGAGCACTGATTCGTCGGAGTCCGACCTTTCCGAGGATGAACGACGGGGCCTCGAACTCATCCGCGAGACTGGCGGCATCCACCAGAGCGACTTCTGGAAGGAACTCGACGTGAGTTCACGCAAGGGCTCCCGGATCGTCGATTCGCTGGCCGAACAGGATCTCATCGAACGCAACGAAACAGTCTACGATGGCCACAACACCTACCACTTGACGCCGACAGCCAAGGATCTGAACTTCTCGCTTTTGATGGCCGGCGACATGCTCTCGCCGTTCGTCGGCGACGACGAGGTCGACGCGCAGAGTGGACAGTTCACCCAGTGGCTCATGAATCTCGCCTACGAGGAGTGAACTGACTCGCGACCCCACGACGACTCGTCTCCGTGCATTCTGGCGACGGCCAGTCGCCGAAATCAGTGAGCAATGAACCCATCCACTGGCTTCTGATCCTGAAAACGCTCGGTACATTCACATGACATTCAGCCAATCGCTGATGTGGGTCGGTGCGCGTCCACATCGTATCGACCCCAGCGACCACTCCGTGGTTGCTGTACGCGAGGCATTCATCGCGGCTCCCCCCACCGCGGTGATCCGGGCGACTTTGTCCGTCCGATGCCATCAATTGTCAGCTTGCCGGGTTTCCCCCGCCCGGCTTTGCTCACCCGTGTCGATGTCATCGCGCCGTCTCCTGGCAGATGTTTTGGCAAGTCAAGCCGACTGGTTCGTGCCCCCGCGTCCGGCCTGCTGATGTCTCCATTCTGGGACCAGCTTCCCCAATTGAGATTGTACATTAGATTTACATACCTACACCACGAAGGGCCACGTGGGTCGGCGACTCGACCCGGTTGCCGACCTTGACGATTGCCCCCTCGATCGTCTCTCGCCGACCGGATTTCACCGTCGCTGGTGAATCTGGATGTCTCTGCCATCGGCTGTCATCGATCGCCGCCCGCCGGGTCACCGAACCCGGCTTTCCGCTCGCGTCAATCAGCCACTCCGATCCCATTTGAGGTGAGAAGCGTTGTGGTAACGCCCCTCTCGGAAGGGTTATGGCGCACTCGGTCCTACAGTTGGTTGTAATGGCAAACGGTAAGGTTGATTTCTTCAACGACACAGGCGGCTACGGTTTCATTTCGACTGATGACGGCGACCTCGACGAAGACGAAGATGTCTTCTTCCACATGGAGGATGTCGGCGGTGAGGATCTGACAGAAGGGACTGAGGTTGAGTTCGATATCGAGTCCTCCCCGAAAGGACCCCGCGCGGCGAATCTCGTTCGTCAGTAATTCTGCACTATTCGTCGCTCACCGCGACGAACCACCTACTTCGATTTTTGAGAGCTATCTGTTCGAGCCGCGGCTTCATTCCTGGCGCTCGCGAAGTCGGTCGAGCACCGCTTCGAGCGGCGGTTCAGCGTACAAAACCGTCCTCCAACGTGATTGGCTGCCATCGATGTCGTTGACATGAGACACCTGTTCGTAGGCTTCGATCACTGCCTCGGATGACGTTATCTCGACGGCATACTCAAAGGCAGCATATACCCGCTTTCGAAGTCCTCTCGAAGCCACCCAGTACCCGACGACGAGAGCCCCACTGAAAAGCAAGCCCAGCGGATCGTGGGCCTGGCTACTGGCAATCATAATCCCTGCGATCGGGACGAGAAACACGGAGAACGCGATCAACCGAAGCACTCGATAGCGCTGTCGAACGAGTCCCGCCTGTTGAGCCAGCACTGCTCGAAGCGCCTCGCTGTCCATTTCAAGTGTTGGGGCCGCGATCACCAGTGCTCGATACAGCGGCGATCCCTGAACGTCGAACCCGATCGTTCCATCGCTGTTTTCGACCACCAGATACGAATCGACCCGCAGATCGACACTGGCACACAGGTCAGCGAGTCGTTCGGATTCCGTCCTTGTTGGGGGTCTGACGGTCCGTAACCGTCCGGACATCCATGGTTTGCCAATCCACATCACAAACTGGTAAATCCAGATCCCGATCATGGCCGCGGCAGCGAGCCCCCAATAGTGAAAACTCACCGTAGCGATCATGACGCTCCCCACTATGGGCATTCCTGCTATTGCATAGTGCTGTATCAGATCGCGGAATTCTGCTGACACGGACTTGTCTTTGTTTCGGACTTGATCGATCGCCGGGAGAAGCGCGATTTTCGTCGATGCGATCGGGAGCAAGCCGAACAAAAACAGCAATCCCAGATCGAGACTCGTCCCAAAAGATTCCGGTAGCACTTCTATCGAACCCGGGCCACCGCTCACGTCACCGAAGACCCCCCAGAAGAACATCACCATCGCCGAAAGTCCGCCGCAAAATTCTCCGTACGTAATCCACCGACGGACCCCTTCCATCGCTGTCGTCGAATCCGACGCCCGGCGGACGATCCATTGCCCGATCACATACCAGAGCCCTCCCGCGACGATTCCCAACCCCACCCCCGTGACAGCGAACACCAAGAGATCCATGTATGGGATAGCGTGCTAACCACTCACAAAAACATTTCGATGAGATGATCGAACGGCAGTGGACGCAAGCGCCGGAACCAACAGTGTCTCTCCGTGGAGGTTTTCTGCTTCGTGGCGGAGATGAATTTTCGACTTTTGAATCTTCCTAGCCAGAGGACTCTGTGAGTCGGGTGTCCATCCCGAGAGCCACAACTCGGGAACTTTCGCCATCCGAGTCAACGAGTGTGGCGAGGAGTTGAGCCTATGAAAGCTCTGTGACGCGGGGTTCGAGGACATCTTGAAATGTATCCATCGCATCTACGCGCCATTCAATCAGCTCAGTCTGTTGCTCGCCCGTTAATTCGGTAATTCTTCCGTCAATCGGTTTCGGCCATTTGATCCGGCACGCCTGCTTTTCCGGTAACCGCTGCCAGACTAGTTCAGTACCCAAGTTCGATTCAATCTCCTCTCGGTCTTGCTTCAGTGTCTCAAAGATCTCCCCGTTCCGTTCCTTCTCCGACGCTGAGATGTACAGCTCGATTGTTCACCCTCGAGCGGTTTGGGATTGTGCTGGTGGCGGTGCGACCAAGCGGCGACGCCAACGAAGAATTTGAGTAGTGTCCGGACCACGCTATGCTATGGTTTCACCTGCGGGCGGGTGGGAAGACACCAAACATGGCTACGAAAACGACGACGTCGCGATAACGGTCAGAGAGATCCGGGGCTCGGACTGGGGGGACGACCGTTCGGTGAACTTCACGCGGTGGCAAGTTCAGGTCCGACGCGGGCCGCCGGGCTACGCACAGATCGATGATCTCGCCGAATACGACGAGCCACGTCCAGCGTGGGAGCTGGCCCACATGCTGACGCATCTGTTCGACGAGTATGGGGACGATCGGGTTATCATGTCCCTCACTGACTCTGTGAAGGGTGACCGGCCTGAAAGGCCCGAATCCGGCCCGACCGAGGCAGATCCCGAAACACATCTCCGGAACTGTCTGGGAGACGACGACCACCTGCTCGACGCCGTTCCCGAGTGACTGCCTGCTATGAGTCTGTCAAAGAACGCTTCGCACGCCAAATCTATCTAATTTTGTCAGGTCCCACATCCAAGATAGAGTGCCTGGCTGCAGCACGACGACGCGTTCAACCAACATACAAACTACTTCATCAGCCGATGGGTATCTGGGCAGGAATCTCCACATCGGGCTGTAACTATCAACGAGGCTTCATCTGAGAGTTGGGCAGTGACCACCCGTTCCCGTTCCGTTTCCTGGTTGTTTGACTTCGATGTCGACGCTGCCGAAAATGGTCGTTGGTACCCTTGTTAGATACCCTCGACTCACGTTGCATCACCAAATGCGGCACACAATCAGGAACACGATTTACGTTTTGAGACTGATTCGATGAGATCATCGTCTAAGTACCGTTAGAACCGGCTCTGGAGGCCGACGGCGAGAAAGACGGCAAGTAGCGAGAGAACGAGCCCACCGGCGGGGCCTAGCGAGCCGTATCCGTCTGCGCTCTCCGTTTCGAGGACACTCCGGTTGAACACGACCCGGGGTTCCGTCTCAGTTTGGTTGACCGTCCAGGCGTAGACGCGAGTTTCCCAATGGATGCCAGTCTTCCCCGCGGGAACGGTCGAGTTCTCAGCGATCCAGGTATCTGCTGGGACCTCGATCCTGACGACCGTGCCGTTCGAAAGATGATCCGAAAGTGCCGGTCCAAGGATGAGTTTCGATTGGTTACTGGAGAACGCGGAATATCCGGACGAATCCGAACTGCCGGGAGAAGATTCGCTTGTCATCCGCGTCCCATTATTCCACTCAAATCTCATGTCGACATATATCTCACCGAGTTTCGGATTGTTAATCGAAGTCGCCACATCAACAGAATGTCGCTGTCTAGAAAGATGTTCACCACGTTCGCGGAAGGCGTGCCTGAGAGCGTCATGGGTTTTGAACCACGTGACGTTGCCGGTCTTGTTGCGGTATTGCCGCCGCTCAGTCATGGTTCGGGCGGAATACCACGATTGGATCTCGACTCGCGAAGCTCCTGGATAGACCTTGACTGTCGTATTCAGGTTGGGCGGCGGGTAGGTCAAATTCGTCTCGTTCGACGTATTTTGGATGGTTGTTCGGGTATCCGCATCACCGCTTGACATCCCGGCGACACCCCCCGCGAGCACTGTCGAGCACACCACGACCGCCAGGCCAACGGCGACGAGTAACGACCGCCGCGACGCCAGACGTCCGGAGCGATCCGTCTCCAGCGTCGGTCTTGGCTGTGTCATGGGTGAGTGATCCTCGTTCGGTCTTTCATGGGCCTGGTTCGTTATTTGTTACCGTTCATCTTCCCGTTGCCTTTGCCTGATTGTTTGACTACGATGTCGACGCTGCCGAAAATAGTCGTTGGTATCTTTGTTCTATGCCTTCGACTCGCGTTGCTATCATCAACTCCGACGCGAGGACAGTCAGAGAAGCACGATCTCACGTTTTGAGACTGATTCGATACCGGCATCGTCTCAGAACCGGTAGATCCGGCTACGTACGCCGACGGCGAGAAAGACGGCGAGTAGCGAGAGAACGATCCCACCGGCAGGTCCGAATGGGCCGCTCTCGGACGTGTTCTCCGGTCCGAGGACACTCCGGTTGAACACGACCCGGTGATCTCTCCCAGTTTGGTTGACCGTCCAGGCGTACACACGGGTCTGCCCATGGGGACCAGTCGTATACGACTCCACGGTCGAGTTTTCGGCGACCCAGCTGTCTGTTGGGACCTTGATTTTGACGCGTGTGCCGTTCGAGAGATGGTCCGAGAATGCTGGTCCGAGGAGGAGTTTCGATTGGTTGCTGGTGAACGCGGATTCCCCTCCAGACCAGGCCGGACTGACGGAGGAATTTGCGTTGGTCGTCCGCGCGCCTTCTTTCCACGCAAACGACATTTCGACATAAATCTGACCGAGTTTCGGATCAGTTATAGTGTTCGACCACTCACTATATTGCTCCTCTTTGACGAGGTGTTCGTCACGTTCCCGGAAGGCGTGTCTGAGTGCGTCGTCGGTTTTAAACCACGGGAAGTTGCCAGTCTTGTTGCGATATCGCCGTTGCTCGGCCATGGTCCGAACGGGATACGACGCCTTGACCTTGACATGCGTTTCTGATGGTCCGATCACAACCGTCTTGCTCAGGTTGGGCGGCGGATAGGTCAGGTTCGTCCCGTTCGACGTATTTTGGATGGTGGTTTGCGTATCCGCGTCGCCGCTGGGCATCCCGGCGACACCCCCCGCGAGCGCCGTCATGCACAACACGACTGCCAGGCCGAGTGCCACGAGTATCGGCCGCCCCAACGCCAGACGCCCGGAGCGATCCGTCTCCGGCGTCGGTCTTGACCGTGTCATGGGTGAGTGATCCTGATTCGGTCTTTCATGGGACTGGTTCGTTATTTCGGTCCTTTTTGCTTCCCGTTGCCTTTGTTCTTCTTCCCGTTACCTGATTGTTTGACTTCGATGTCGACGCTGCCGAAAATGGTCGTTAGCCCAATCTGTCCGGACAGACTTGCTGAGTGAGTACCGGTTCCGAGTGCGTCGATAAGGTTCCGTAGTAGAGAAGCCCTTGGTCTCGTGGGTGACCGGCTGGATCAGGGTCACGCCACCCACCCCCCGTATGCGGGTGCCTGCAGCCCCTGATGATATCTAGTTAAATAGAGTATATGTCGGTTTATCTAGCCTGCAGGCGGCCCGTGTCGCCACATCTGGCCGTCAGAGATTATATAAGAATTTTGAGTATTCCCGGGCGTCCTCGTGAACGAAGTGAACGAGGGCTCGGAAGAGCTTCGCTCTTCCGGCGTCGTGCTGAACAACGTGAAGCACGACTTGAGAGAGTGGTTTTCTCTCAGCGGATTCGAACCGCGGTCGTTTCGCTCACTTCGTTCGCTACACTCCCTGCTTCGAATCCGCTGGACGTATTTGCCGCTCGCGACATTGCTCGCGGCAAAATAGTCCCGGGCGGATTCGAACCGCCGTCAGAGGCTCCAAAGGCCTCTATGATTGGCCACTACACCACGGGACTGCGATCGAACCTTGTCGATGAGTCTTTAATAGCGTTATCCTTGCGACCGGTCGCGACAGCCCCGCGTCGATTGCTGCCAGTCTCAATCGGACGCTTCAGCCTCGACATCGAGTCGACCACACACGTCCCCGTCGGCGTCGAAACAGTCCGGACACTCTCCCGGCCGGTCGATGATCGTATCCAGTCGCTCGGCGACCGTCTCGTCGATGACGCTTTCGAGTTGCTTGGCCTCGCCGCGGAAGTCTTTCACGTCGAGCACTTGGACGAGAAAACGCTCGATGATACAGTACGTCTGGAGGGCATCCCGCGCCCGGGCGATCCCGTCGTCCGTGAGCGTCACGCCGGTATATTTCTCGTGCTCGAGCAGGTCCCGGTCTTCGAGTTTGCCGACCATCTCGTTGGCGCTGGCCGGACTCACGCCGAGGCGCTCGGCGATCCGACCGGTCGGTGCTGGACCGTCTTCCTGCTTTTGGACCAGGTAAATCGCCTTGAGATATTGTTCGGCAGTGTTCATTCTTGGGCCTCCATGAGATCGGTGACCGTTTCGACGCCACGCGCCTCCGCTTCACGCAGTGTCTCCAGGACAGAGACCAGTTCCTCGTGATCGACCCCGAAGTCGGTGTCGCTCGTTTCGAGCGCGTCGAGCAGATCGTCGAAGAACTTGTAGGCGGTTTCGACGTTACAGAGTTGATCGTACAGGATGTCGTCGAAGTCCTGGTCGGCCTGGTATTGGGCTTCGACGAGTGGCTCGATGTCCTCGTAGTCGACGCTATCGGCATCGAGATCCGCAATCAGTGTCTCCAGACGTGCCCGGTGGTGGTTCGCTTGCGTCACGGCGTCTTCCAGGAGCGTCGCAAGCTCCGCATCGATCGCCTCGCTCGATTCGAGATGTTTCCGCGCTCGTGCTTCGACGACCTCCTGGAGAACCACGCCGATCTGCAACAGGCGCGCGAGCTGGTGATCGTCGCCGACCCGCTGGCCCAGACTCATATCCACCACTCAGAGAGCCTGTCACTTAACGCTCTCCCTCCCCGAACCATCAGAAACCAACTGACAATAGTGCTATGCTTGCGAGGAGACGCTCTCTCTGGATGTGACGCTTTTGGCGCAGGAAGGGCCGATTGCTGAGCCACTCGGTGACTCGGGATGGAGCCGGTGCCTATGGCGCAGGTGGACACTGACATTCAGCGACCGCTGTGAGGCGGTTACTCCGGGACGGCGACCCAGCACCAGCAATGGGCCGCGGTGGCTGTCACGTCGGTGTTGTCATCGAAACCGGCTCAGGATCCGACGCCTCCGGGCACGACCCAACGACAGGCTGGTCGCGTTAGCGTGACCGCTCCTCGTTGGATGGCCGACCGCCGTCATAGAAGTAGGCCATATTTGAAATTATAAAATCATTTTTTACTGATCGGTCGTGATGTCCGATTGCCATGTCAGATGGTGAACCACTCACCCGGCGTAGCGTCCTGAAGTCAACTGGTTCCGCTGTTGGGGCCGTCGGCATAACCGGCACGATTGCGACGGCGACTGTCGCTGCGGACGAGACGTACGACGGCCACCTCAAGATCAAGATCCCGTACACCAACGCGGATATCGACATCCGATATACGATCGAGTACGACACCTGTGACGCGGAGGTTTCGCTGGACATCGAAAACGGCGTCTGGACGGAGTCGAACCACTACGACTGCTCCAGTCGCGATTCACATGCCGAGTTCGACGTGGGATTCGCCGAGGGATCGATCGACATCGAGATCGACTTTGCCTCGGATACGGTCTATCTGGCAGCCGAAGGGTGTGCGAATTACTTCTTCGGCGAAACATGTGGTTCGGCGAGTGAAACGGTGACCTTCTGAGGTCGTGCCACGAGCGCGGTCAGAGCAGCATCACCGCGCTCCGATCCAAGAACGGCAGTCGTCGGCTGTCCTACTCGGCGAGCCGGTCGACGACCAGTTCGTCCAGGTCCTCGCGCAGCTCGTCGACCGCGACTTCCTCCAGCACTGGAACGAAAAAGCCCTCGACGAGCATGTTCGTCGCCGACTCCTCGTCGACACCGCGGGAGGTCATGTAGAACAGGTCCTCGGCGTCGACCTGTCCGACAGTCGCGGAGTGACTGGCTTCGGTGTCGTGGTTGTTGATGATGAGCTTCGGGCTGGCGTCGGCCTCGCTGTCGTCGCTCAACATCAGTGTGTTCTCGCGCTGGTAGGAGCTGGTGTCCCACGCGTCCGTGCCGACGTCCTGGACGCCCTCGTAGACCGAGCGCGCTTCGTCGTCCAGCACGCCGCGGGTCACGAGATCGGCCGTCGTGTGTTCGGCCTCGTGCCAGACGCGTGAGGCGATGTCGAGGTGCTGATCTTCGTGCCCGAAGAACGCCCCGACGATCTGAGATTCCGAGCTGTCGCCCAGCAGGCGGGTCTCGACGTTCGTCTTGGTCAGTCGTGAGCCGATGTTGCCCTCGATCCAGTCGACCGTGGCGTACTGATCGGCGTGGCCACGCTTGACCGAATAGTTGTAGGTGGCCTCGCTCAGGTTCTGCAGCGAGCCGTACTGGACGTGGCTGTTCTCGCTGGCGACGACCTCGACGACGCCCGAGTAGTACTGCTCGCCGGGGAGCTCCTCGCCCGTTTCCTGGCGCTCTAAGATCGTCACGGAGGCCGACTCCTCAGTGATGACGAGCGTGTAATTGAACAGCGATCGGGAGTTCATCCGGGTCCGGATCTTGACGTCCTCGGCGGCGACGCCCTCGGGGACGTAGACGACCGTCCCGGCACTGAACAGCGCGGTCGAGAGGGCCGTCAGATAGTCACGCTGGGGATCGACGACGCTGCCGAAGTGCTCTTCGATCAAGTCGCCGTGCTCTTCGAGGGCCTCGGCCCACGGGAGGACATCGACGCCCTCGGCCTCGATCCGGTCTTTCTCTTCCTCGAAGGCGAGCGGATCGACGAGACTCTCGTAATCGAGCGCATCGAGGTTCGTCCAGTCCCGACCGGGCGTCCGGATGACCGACGGCATGTCGAGGTCCGCAAGGGCCTCGAAGGCCTCGAGTCGCGTTTCGGTCAGCCATTCGGGTTCGCCCAGCTCGGCGGAGATCTGTTCGACGTCGTCGGCGGTGACAGTGGCGCGTACCTGCGTGCTCATCCCAGACTCCCCTCCATCTCGAGTTCGATGAGACGGTTGAGTTCGACCGCGTACTCGATGGGCAGTTCCTCGGTGATCGGCTCGATGAACCCGGCGACGATCATCTGCTTTGCGTCGTCGTCGTCCAGTCCGCGGCTCTGGAGGTAGAAGACGTCCTCGTCGCCGATCTTGCCGACCGTCGCCTCGTGAGCGACGTCGACCTGACTCTCCTGGATCTCCATGTACGGCATCGTGTCCGACGTGCTGTCGTTGTCGAACATCAGCGCGTCACACTCGACGTTCGTCGAGGAGTTCTCCGCGCCGTCGGAGATGTGGACGAGGCCGCGGTAGTTGGTGCGGCCGCCGTCCTTGGAGATCGACTTCGACTCGATGGTCGATTTGGTGTCCGGTGCGTTGTGATAGACCTTCGCGCCGGTGTCGATGTTCTGGCCCTCGCCGGCGAAGGCGATCGTGATGTGATTGTCAGTCGCCCCCGGGCCCTTGAGGATCGTGGCGGGATACAGCATGGTCGCCTTCGATCCCATCGACCCCGAGATCCACTCCATCGTCCCGTCGGCCTCGACGATGGCTCGCTTGGTGTTGAGGTTGTAGGTGTTCTTCGACCAGTTCTGGACCGTCGAGTACTGGACGTGGGCACCCTCCTTGACGAATACCTCGACGCCCCCGCTGTGGAGGTTGTGGCGAGCGTACTGGGGAGCCGAACAGCCCTCGATGTAGTGGACTTCGGAGTTCTCCTCGGCGATGATGAGCGTGTGCTCGAACTGGCCCATGCCTTCCGAATTCATCCGGAAGTACGCCTGGATGGGCATCTGGACGGTGACGCCCTCGGGAATGTAGACGAAGCTGCCGCCCGACCAGACTGCGCCGTGGAGCGCGGCGAACTTGTTGTCGCTCGGCGGGACGGACTTCGTCATGAAGTACTCCCGGACGAGCTCGGGGTGTTCCTGGACGGCCTTGTCCATGTCCATGAACACGACGCCCTTCTCCTCCCACTGCTCCTGCATGTTCTGGTAGACGATCTCGGACTCGTACTGCGCACCGACACCCGAGAGGGCCTGCTGTTCGGCCTCCGGGATGCCAAGTTTGTCGAAGGTGTCCTGGATCTCGTCGGGGAGGTCGTCCCACTCTTCGGCGCCACCGCGTGCTTCAATGTCGGGGCGGATGTACGGGATGATATCTTCGACGTTGACCTCCGAGAGGTCCGGCTGGCCGGGCCAGTCGCTCGGCATCGGCATCTGCTGGTAGTGCTCGAGGGCCCGGAGCCGGCGGTCGAGCATCCACTCGGGCTCGTCTTTGTCTTCGCTGATCTTTCGGACCGTCTCCTCGTTGAGACCAACTTCGGCTTCGAACGCTGAACTCTGCTCTTTCTTGAATTCGAATCGAGCCTCTGTGTCGGTCGATTCGAGGTTGTTGTCTGAACTCATGTGATGGTCACCTCAGGCTGCCTCGTATACTTGCTCGCGAACCCAGTCGTATCCCTCGTCTTCGAGCTTCTCGGCAAGTTCCGGCCCGCCGCTCTCGACGACTTCCCCGTCGAGCATGACGTGGACGTGATCCGGTTCGACGTAGTCGAGGATGCGCTGGTAGTGGGTGATCTGGAGGACGCCGGTCCCCTGGTCGTCCCGGAGGGAGTTGATCCCGTTGGCAACGTCCTGCAGACGGTCGATGTCGAGCCCCGAGTCGATCTCGTCGAGTACCGCGATGTCCGGTTCGAGAATCGCTGCCTGGAGTACCTCGTTTTGTTTCTTCTCGCCACCGGAGAAGCCGGCGTTGAGATACCGCTCGGCGAAGGACTCGTCCATGTCGAGTTGTTCCATCTTCTCTTTGAGGAGCTGCTGGAACTCGGCGACGCTGACCTCACCCTCGTCAGCGGGGCCCTCCATCGGCGAAGTCTCGTAGCCTTCGTCTTCCTCGTCTTCAGCTGCGGCCTCCTCCTCGTCCTCGAAGAGTTCCTCGCGCTCCTCGAGCTTGGCATTGAGCGCCGTCCGGAGGAAGTTCACCATCGTCACGCCTTCGATCTCCGCGGGATACTGGAACCCGAGGAAGATGCCGAGCGCGGCGCGCTCGTTCGGTTCGAGTTCGAGCAGGTTCCAGGTCCGCTTGTCGTCGGGGATCTCCTGGTCGAACTCGTCACCGTCGAGGTGGATGAGCACCTCGCCCTCAGTTACCTCGTAGGCGGGATGGCCGGCGATGATCTTCGCCGTCGTCGATTTCCCGCTGCCGTTCGGTCCCATCAGCGCGTGAATCTCGCCCGCCTCGACGGTCAGGTCGACACCTTCGAGAATTCCTTCGCCTCCGTCCTCAGCGACTTTCGCGTGAAGATTGTTGATTTCGAGTGTTGCCATGTTCTAGGTCAACCGAAACTCGGGCTGTCGTACCCATAATGCTTTCGCATGACTACATACTTGCTTTGAGATTCTCCAAAGGAATTTTAACGAAAAACCAAGAACGTGGGCGAAATCCCGCACATGTACGGGACAGAATCCGGGCCAATACTGTCTCGGCTTGACCCCCGTGACTCACATATACTGTCCGAGTCCCGTCTGTTCCTGGCCGCTTTTGACCTCCTGCCAGGAGACGTTGAGGGCCTCGATAACGCGGGCGATCGGGCCTTTGAGTGTTTTCTCCAGCATTTTCTCCCAGTCCACCTCGAACTCCTCGGGGATTTGTTCGGCGACGTCGAAGCAGATCACGTCCGGATCACGCTTGAACTCGCCGTAGATGAGATCCCGGGAGGGATCGAGACCACGTTCGTCCTCGATCCGGCGGAAGTACTCGGGGTGGACCTTCTTGAGGTAGAGCCGTTTCGGCTTGCTGCCCCGCTGGAAGTTCGTCCCCAGGAGCTCGTTGGCGTACTTCGCCCCCCGAACGTGGGCCGTGTCGGTGTCGTAATTGTTCAGGCGCTTGCCGATCCCGCCGGGGATACCGACGTCCTCGATGTCGACGTTGCCCGCCTGGAAATCCGCAATCACGTCGTGGAGGTACTCCGTGACGGCCTCGACGTCGCCCTCCGTGACGATCAGATCCAGAACTTCCTTCTGGACGCGCTTGGTGATCGGTGCGATGTCAGAGCGCTGGTATTCGAAGCCTGTGATGTCGATGTCGTCGACGTCCTTGCCCTCCTTCCAGACGATGTGGCCCGCATAGCGCTTTTTCTTGCCCGCCTGGAAAAAGCGCCGGTAGAGCTTCTCGAACTCGATCTGGAACCGATGCTCCTCAGCATTGAGCGTCTCGCTGGCGAATTCGTCGTAGGAGGCGTTGATCGCCTCCTCGATCTCGAACGAGCGGTCGATGGCATTCTCGACGGACATGTCCGTTCCCATACTTATCATGACGCTATCAGTATCGCCGTATGTCACGTCGTAGCCGAGATCGTTAACGGCCGACTCGGTGTACTCGATCACCGACCGCCCTGTTGCGGTTACCGCCGCCGCGTTGTCCTTGTCGTACAGGCGAAATCGGTCCCACCCCGAAACCCCATATAAACTATTCATAATAACCTTGACGGCTCCCTGCTGGCGGTCATAGAGCTCGTAGTCCTCGGTTCCGGGCTCGTGATCGTTCCGGAGGGACTTCTTTTCTTCTCGCTCTGACAATAACTCTTCGACCATCTCCCGGACGATCCCGTCGGGTTCCTTCCGGAAGTGCTGGCCGCTGGGATCCGGTGCACGGAACGTCTCCCCGTCGAAGGTTTCGGGGTCGACCTTCGTCTCCGGGGATGCATTAATCGTCACCATGCACATCGGATATAGAGATTTCAGGTCGTGGACACTTACCATCTCCTTGATGCCGCTGATCGGCTCGAAGACGGCTCCGCCCTCGAACTCCTCGCCCGACTCGACGGTCCCCTTCGAGGGCAGGACGAAGTTCCCGAAAGCCTTGTGGAGGACGTACATGTCGACGGCGTCGCCCGGCGTCGGGGCGTCCTCGAGTTTGCAGCCCACGAAGGTGGCTACCTCCTCGAAAAAGGCGATGATGTCCTGTTTGCGATCGAGTTCGACGCAGAGTTCGACGTCACGGAGGTTGTACTCGAGGAGTCGCTCGGGATCCTCTTCCCACAGCGTCCCGATGTCACCCGTATACGTCTCCTTGCCCGCGCCGAGTTCCTCCTGGCCGACGTCCTCTAAGCGGTAGGAATCGAGTTCGGTGAACTGCGTCCGTTTGTACGCCCGCAGGAGATCGAAGACGACCCGGCCCTTGATGTCCGGCCCTTGCCAGTCGCTCTCCCAGACCTCGTTGACCCGGGAGAGCCGGTTCATGTCGAGGTTTCGATCGGTTCCCGGGTCGAGTTCCTGTAATCGGTCGATGAGATAGGGGGCGTCGAAGTCGTCGCAATTATGGACGAGACATCCATCAGCGAGGAAGCTGTGTGTCGTGGTTTCGATATCGTAGGTCGTCTGCGTGCCGACGATCTCGACGTTCTCTACGGCGACGAAGACGTACTCTTCCCATTCGGTGGACGACGTCTCGTGTCGTTTGAGATGGGTTCCCCGACGGTGCTTGTCCCGGCCGATGCGCTTCTCGTCGGATCCTGTCTCCGCCTCGAAGATCGCGTACGGTATGTTTTCCGACTGCCCGCTTTTCCCCCCGTCAAACTCCTCGATAGCGGCAACCTTCTCTTCGTGACTCATGTACGGCAAGACGGACTGCTTGAACCGCTTGATGTCGCGTTTCGCACTCGAGACGCGGACAGTTTCGTTCGTCCGTTCAGCGTAGATACCGAGTCGTCTGAACAGCTTCGCGTACCAGTCGCCGATCGAGTGATTTTCCGCGGCGACAGTGACAGACGACGAGACGTTTCCGTCCCCGTCGACGACGCCGGCCAGGAATCGCCCGATGTACGCTTCCGGGAGTTCGTATACCGTCGAGAGATCGACTCCCCGTTCGTTTTTGTTCCCGAACGGGATGCCCAGTCCGTTGAGCGCATACATCTGGGCATAATCGAGGACGTTCTGCTTGTAACAGCCCTTCCCGTCCGGTTCGAGGTGGTTGTCCCCCGGGAATTCCTCGTGGAGTTCTCTCCGCGTATTATAGAATCGGACTCCATCGGACTGCGACATCGATCCGTCAGTCAGGACGAGTCCGGCCAGGTACAGTTCTTTTTCAGTGATATTTCGATCCAAATCCACGCCGGTGCGCCGATACTCCCGACCACCGTCCGGCAGCGCGGCGTCGTACGTTTCCCTCGCGATACGACATCGTTCGAGGTGCCAGACACTCGGTGTCGGATGGTAAAGCGTCTCCTTCGACACACCGAACGTCTCCGAAAGTTCGGTAATGGCTCCTTCGGGAAGGCCGGATTTGAACGCTTTGACGGACGATTTATCCGAAAATCGCTGTCGGTCGAGCGGGATCAGCTCGGAAAGGGATGGAACGTATTCGCGGGCAGTAAGCGTACGCGGCTTGAGAACGTATTCTCCCGGTTCGATATCACGACCGTCTTTCCAACTCACTTGCTGGTCGTCGCCGACCTTGATTCGATGATCGCCGGACGATCGAAGTGTCGTACCGTCTTCGAGTTCGAACTCGAAAACTTCCTTTCGACTTTCCCACTTGCTCGTGACCTCGGCAACGGTCGTCTCCTGCTCGTCGTTACCGACCACTGTATCCCCGATCTGAACGTCCTGAATCTCCTTGGTGGCCCCATCAGCCATCGAGATCTGAGCGTCCGCGGGCAGGCAGTTCCAGCCCGTCAGGATGTCCGGATCGGTCTCGTCGATATACTCGAGGAACGCTTCGAGCATCCGCTCCTCTTCCTCGAAGACACGGACATCCGCCTCGAATTCGTCTTCCAGGGGCTCGTACTGTTCGAGGGCCTCCGGCGGGTCGATCCCGACCGGCGAGTCGTACAGCCAGACGACGTACTCGTCGCGATAGGAGTCGTGGCTCGTGAGACAGATGATGGGTTCCTCCCCGTCCTCGGGGAAACCCGATCGGTCGTCGACCTCGATGTCGAAGGTGTTGACTCGCGCTTCGGCGTCGTAGTCGATGGCTTCGATCTCGTCGTGTGGGATCCGGATCGTTCCGTTCTCCGTGCGACGATCGGGGACCCGGATGCCGCTGGTGATGTCCTTGTCGATGAGGAGGCGATTCGGGAAGAGGATGTCCGCCTCGTAGTGATCGAAGTCGTCACGGATCTGCCCGACGTCCCGCGGTGTCTGGCCGAAGATCCTGACGAGTTCCTCGCCACGAATGGACTCGTACGGTTCACCATCGTCGCCAGTCCGTTCCCAGCCGGTGACGCTGTCGTAATTCGCGAGTCGCTCCTCGTCGACGTTGTCGGCCGGCGCATAGAAGTATGGTCGAAACTCGTAGACTTGGACGTGGAAGAGCTCGCCGTCTGCACTGCGTCCGAAAACGTGAACGACCGGGTACTCGTCGCTTCCTCCCCCCTCGATCGTGTAGTCGACCTGGGTCACTGCGAGTTCGACAGTGCCATCAGCCTCGGGGTATCGCCATTCGTCGGCGTCGACGACGCTCGCTTCGTGGCCACCGTTGCCCGCGACTGCACGTGCCTCGGCAGCCGGTCTGTCGTCGTCGGCAAACGCTCCAAGCCCGCGCTGCTCCCCGGAATCGGTCATTGATGGCTTGGTTGCCGGCTGCCGCCCTAAAACCCCCCGGTCGGCCGCTGCCAGAAGGCTTATGCCACGACATACCATACCAGTCGTCGGTTGCAATGTCGAACCCCGCCAACGGTAGTCGGAGCGAACGAGCGACGACCGACCAGTCGCCGGTGCTGCCGGCAACTGCGGACACGATCGAGCGGTACGAAACAGACGACGGGACGGTAATCTATGACGCGGCGAATCCGATGGCGTGGATCTACAGCGACGGCGCTGCGGCCCTGCCTGACTGCCGGTAGTCCGGACCGAAGTCGCTTTTAGCGACCCGGTCTCGATTTTTCATGTGGCCGACCGAGACCAGCCTACGGCACAAATCAGTGGCAGCGACGGGAGCGCGGAGCCGCCGGCTTCAGGCTCTGCTGATTCCGAAGATCTGGAGCGGATTACTGAGGTCGATCCCGAAGTACGGAGCCTGTTTTGGCGGCTCGTGGTCGTCCTGAAAATCGCGATCCCTGTCGTCTCGGTGGGGATCCTGGTCGCCGTTTTCACCGACTGGACCCTGCTCGGAGTGCTGATCATTGCCGGCGGTGGCGTGGTGGGTGGGTACGGACTCGTCCGCTATCGCCGTTTTGATGGCCCGGAGTGACGCCACGGGCACCTGCCGGGAACGGCAATCCCATGTATTCCCAGTCGATACGTCCCGTGTGCGCATTGTCGAAGACGAATCGGGTTCTCGCTACATCCTCGAAAAGCGATCCACAGACGGGTGGCTGGTCCGCGACCCGAAGACGGGAACTGAAACGTATCGATCGCCGGACGCACTGACCATCGTCGAGGGCGAGTCCCCGCTTGCGATTGCCGCGACCGCCGTTCCCGAGTCCGTCCGGCTGGTGCTATCGGTCGTCCACCAGGAGCGTGACCTGGGCCTGCTTCTCGAACTCGCCCGTGACGGACCACTTTCGGTCCGGACGCTTCTGGATCGGTACGAGTACTGTGAGAGCGATCTCCACGGCCGGCTGGCGGAGTTTCGCGTCGCGGGACTGATCGTCGAGGAACGGGTCGCCGGCGAGCGCGGGTACGCGACGACCCCGGACGCCGAGGAGGCGATCGAACTGCTGACCAGCAAGGATGCAGCCCCAAGCGACTCGTGACCGGCGGGCCTAATCGGCCGGCAACTCCGGGGTGTCCCGGCGCTCGACGCGCGAGCGGTTTGACGTCGCATCCTTGGCCACGTGGACCAGATCGTCGGCCGCGTCCACCAGCTCGTCGTCGTGGCTGACGACCACGATCTGTTCGACACCGATCTCGGTGCGCATGTACTCGATCAACTCCAGCAACTGTGAGACGTGGCCCGAGTCGAGGAAGACCGTCGGCTCGTCGAGGATCAAGGGTGGCGTCGGTGCCGTCCCCTCGATACCCTCTGCGAGCAGTCGATAGATCGCCGCCCGGAGGCTGAGGTTGAACAGCGCGCGCTCGCCGCCCGACAGCTGATCGGGATCGAGTGCCTCGCCGTCCTTCTGGTAGATCGTGAGGTGGTACTCGTCGTCGAGTTCGATCCGGTCGTAGGCGTCGTTGTGGTAGACGAGATCGAAGGTGTCGTTGAGCATCCACTCTAAGGTCTCGACGTTGCGCTGGCGCAGTTCCGCCCGGAGTTGTCCGTACATCTCCTGTAACTGCTCGGCCTCTTCGTATAGGGACTCCAAACGCTCGACCGTCTCGGCGAGTTGCTCGCGGCGATCACGCAGCGATTCGAGCTCCTCGATCTCGTTTTCGATGGCACCGATGCGGGCCTGGAGTTCATCCCGCTGCTCCTCGCGAGCGTCGATTTCCCCGTCGACCTCTTCGAGATACGTCTCGGCGCGTTCCTTGTCCTCGCGTGCCTCGGCCAGTCGGTCTTCGTCGATGGCGTCGGCTAGCTCCGAGCGGCGTTCCCGAAGCGTCCCGAGGCGGTCGCGGCGCTCGTCGTTCATTTCGTCGAGTTGCTCGCGACGCTCCTGACGGGCCTCAATCTCGTCGGTGAGGGCGTCCAGCCGCTCAAAGTCCGCGACGATATCTTCGAGCCCGTCGATCCGATCGGCGAGTTCGCCACGCCGCTCGTTGCATTCGGCGATGGCCTCCCGGCACTCCTCGGCTGCGTCTTCGGCTTCTTCGGCGGACTCGCGGTGCTGTTCAGCCTCGGCATCCAGTTTGTCGGCTTCAGCCCGGAGTGTTTCGATGCGTTCCTCGGTTTCTTCGATCGAATTCTCGCGTTCAGCGATCAACTCCGCAAGCGTTTCGCGTTTGTCTCGGAGTCGATTCCGTTCGCTTTCCTGCTCGACCAGTGTCTCGGCACGGTCCAGCCGCGCCTCGACTGTCTCGCGGGTCTCCTCTAACTCCTCGCGCTCGGCCCGAAGGTCGGCCAGCCGTTCGCGATCGTCTTCGAGCGTCTCGACTCGCGGTGCCTCCTCGACATCCTGGCCGCATTCGGGGCATTTGCCAGCGTCGAGTAAGTCCTGGGCCTCCTCGATGTCGCCTTCGAGGGACTTGATCGTGGCTTCGAGCGAGGTCAGATCGCTCTTGACGGCGTCCAGTTCGTCGGCGATTTCTTCGTGGAACGATTCCGCGTTCCCGAGTTCGACAGGTGCGTCCGTGAACGTCTCCTCGATCGATTCGATCTCGCTGTCCAGTTCTGCGAGTCTCTCACGGCGGTCCTCGAGATCAGTGCGTGTTTCTTCGAGGCCCGATTCGAGTTCCGCGGCCCGATCGCGTTTCTCAGCTGCGCGTTCCTCGGCATCAGTGGCGTCTTCGCGTTCACTCTCGGCGTTCTCGCGGTGACGCTGGAGATCGAGACGGTGTTGCTCGATCTCGTCGCGAATCTCGTCGTCGCGCCTGTCGAGGTCATCAACCAGATCTTCGACGGCTTCCCGGTCGGCCTCGGCCGAGAGTTCGGCCGTATCGAGCCCGGATTCGATCCGGTCGCTGATTTCCTCGCGGCGGTCGCGGCGATCGGATATCTCGTCCGCCAGCTCCTCACGCTCGCGTTCGGTCGCCTCGATCGTCTCGGTCAACTCGGCGATCTCGCTTTCGATCTCGTCGAGTTCCTCGCGACGCTGTTCGTACTCCTCGAGGATCGAGTTGGCCGCGTCGAGCGTCTCGCGTGCGGTCTCGCGCTGCTCGTCGTAGCGTTCGAGTTCCTCCCGGACCGTGGCGAGTTCGCTCTCGGCGGCGTTGAGTTGCTCGTGGAGTTCCTTCTCCACCTTGGCCTCGATCTGGGACTCGAGCTGTGAGAGGGACTCGCGTTTGCCCTCCAGGACACGACCCACGCCGACCCGGGCGTCGCTGGCACGCTTTCGGTAGTCTTCGAGGCGGCCAAGCTGGAGGAGGTCGTCGATCATGTCCTGTCGCTCGCCCGGCGTCGCGTTGATGAGCTTGTTGACCTCGCCCTGGCGGACATAGGCGCAGTTGACGAAGGCCTCGTGGTCCATCCGGAGCAGCGACGCGACGCGCTCGCGAACGTCTCTGGCCCCCTCCACCACGCCGTCGGATTCGTCCAAGACGCATTCGACGGTCGTCGCCCGATCGTCTCGAACGCGGACCCGGCGCTTGATGTGGTAAGACTCGCCGCCGTGAGCGAACCAGAGTTCGACCGTCGCCTCCTCGGCCCCGATCGTGACGAGTTCGTCCAGGGTTCGATCGAGCGCGCGAGCGCCATACAGGGCGAAAAAGCAGGCTTCGAGCAGCGAGGACTTTCCGCTCCCGTTGACGCCGTGGAAGACCGTCACGCCGCGTTCCAGCCGCAAATCGGCGTCCGCGTAGCACTTGAAGTGCTCCAACCGGACGCGCTCGAACCTCACAGGTACTCACCCATGGTTGCCTGCCCCTCGCCATCGTCTGTTTGCTCGTCGTTCGGCTGGTTTCCGTCTTTCTCGGTCTGCCCGTCGTTCGGCTGGTCTGGGCCATCTGTCCCCTCGCCGTTGGCTTGCGTATCGTTCGCTTCAGAGCCCTCCGACTCAGTCCCGTCTTCAGCGGGTGCGTCCGCGATACTGTCGCCAGCCGGCTCGTCGTCGCTGTCGCTGCCCTCTGTGTCGTCGCTGTCGCCGGCTTCCATGTTGTCCCCGTCGTCGGCTTCCCCGTCGCCTTCGGCCGGCGCTGGTTTGAACTGTTCGGCGTCTCCCTCATCGACCAGTTCACGGACCCGCGATTCGACCGAATCGTCGACGTTGGAATCGGCGACTTTGCTCGCCCGGACGACCTCGTCGAGTTCCGCGGCGGCGGGACTGAGCCCGAGCTGGTCGATACGGTCGCGGACGGCGTCGTCGGGGTCGGCGAACCGCACGTCGTAGGCGGCCTCCTCGTCGATCTCGCGACGGTCGTTGACGCGGGCGACCAGTGCACCGCGATCGCGGGCGAACTCCTCGATCGTGGCCGGCGGGACGCGTTCACCTTCGCCCTCAATGGTGACGATCACCACGGCGTCTTCGAGGTCGTGTTGCCCGACCCGGGTCCGGACGCGCTCGGCCCCCTCGCCTGCGGCGAGTTCGAGGTCGACGAAAACGAACGGTCGCGTTTCGATGGATCGCCGACGGATGTCGACACCGTCGTCGAACGTCACGAGATTGTACCCGCGCGCTTCGCGCTCGCTCGCACTCGCCCGCTCGGTCGACCCACAGTACGTGAGCCAGGTCCCGTCGACTTCGCGTCTGGCTGGCGTGTGATCGTCGCCGAGCAACATCGCGTCGAAGTCGACGGTGGCCTGTTCGAGGATCGCTTCTGCGTCCCAATCGCCGTGGGAAAACGGTTGAAACAAGCCGTGAGAGACCAGCGCGGCGTGGGTGGTATCGTGCGGTTCGAAGTCGTATGCCAGATCGTCACGGGCGGCGCGGGCGACGAAGTCCAGCCCGTAGAAGGCTGTCTCGCCGATCACGGTCGGCTCCTCATCGAGTCGGATGGCCAGGTCAAGCGATTCGAAGAGATCGAGCCATTGGGCGTCGCGCTTGCCCTCGTGGTTGCCGACGATCGCCAGGAACGGAATGGATGCCGCGTCGAGTTCTCGTAGCGTTCCCAGCGCACCCAAAATGTCCTGCAACCGGGGCCGTCGATCGTGAAAGAGATCGCCAGCATGGACGACGGCGTCGACGTCTGCCTCGATCGCGTCGTCGATAACCTGCTGGAAGGCGGACAGAAAGTCCCCCTGGCGCTCCGGCGAGTGATACTGCCGGTAGCCGAGATGCGTGTCGCCGGTGTGGAGCACCTGCGTCATTGTGACGTGGTACTCCGCGGGGTCCTAAAGGGATTGCGCGACCGGCGTGGAAGTGATCTCCGCTCCGCCAGGGTGGGAGCCGATTTCGATCGTGGTCCGTCGGGACGCTACTCGATCGTGAGCGAGTACACCCGTTTGCGAGCGTCCGAGAACGAGAAGCGTGACTCGACGACGTCGACCTCCTCGAGCCGGCTGAGTGCGTATCGGACCGTCCTGGCTGGCAACAGCGTCTCCTCGGCGAGTTGGCTCTGGGTCAGACTCCCCTGATACTCGAGGGACTTCGCGACGAGTTTGGCGCTCGGCGGGAGGTCCGAGACCGCGTCCCAGCTGGTGTCCTGTGCTGTGTCGACCTGTGTGGGTTCCGTGATGCTCATCGTAACACCCGATTCTGGATACAGGGTAATAATATTTGTCATTCCTAAATATGCTCAGTGGTAATTTATTGGTCTTTCGGATCCCCCTCGTCTCGGTCAATCCGACGGAGAAGATCGGCTCGGCTGTGGCTGACGCCTCGGCGGGGACTCAGCGCTGCCATCGCATAAATACACGAGCCCTCCCACCGCCGTTTGTGCTGACCCGAAGTCTCTTACCGACCGATCCGCTAGAGTGGTTCAATGACAGATACGGTGGACGACGTCGACCAGCCGTACGACGACGACGTCTCCAAGCAAGAAAAGATCGAAGCGTTGGAAGAACAGCTCGACCTTCTGGAGTCCCAAAACGAGGAAATGCGGGACGAGTTGCTTGATGCCAACGCCGAGAACAACAAGTACAAACAGAAACTCGAACGACTCACCCACGAGAACAAGAAGCTCAAGCAGTCGCCGCTGTTCGTGGCCACGGTCCAGGAACTCACTGAAGACGGCGTGGTGATCAAACAGCACGGCAACAACCAGGAAGCCCTGACCGAGGTCACCGAAGAGATGCGCGAAGACCTCGAACCCGACGACCGGGTCGCCGTCAACAACTCCCTCTCGATCGTCAAGACGCTTGAAGACGAGACGGACGTCCGCGCTCGCGTGATGCAGGTTGACCAGAGCCCGGACGTCACTTATCAGGACATCGGTGGCCTCGACGACCAGGTCTCGGAAGTCCGGGAAACCGTCGAGATGCCCCTGAAGAGCCCCGAGATGTTCGACGAAGTCGGGATCGACCCGCCGAGCGGTGTCCTCCTGCACGGTCCACCCGGTACTGGGAAGACGATGCTGGCGAAAGCGGTCGCCAACCAGACCGACGCCACGTTCATCAAGATGGCCGGCTCCGAACTCGTCCACAAGTTCATCGGCGAGGGCGCGAAGCTGGTTCGTGATCTCTTCGAACTCGCCCGCCAGCACGAGCCCTCGGTGCTGTTTATCGACGAGATAGACGCCATCGCCGCCAAGCGGACGGACTCAAAGACCTCCGGCGACGCCGAGGTCCAGCGGACGATGATGCAACTCCTTTCCGAGATGGACGGCTTCGACGAGCGTGGGGAGATCCGGATCATCGCCGCGACCAACCGCTTCGACATGCTCGATCGGGCCATCCTCCGACCCGGCCGCTTCGACCGCCTCATCGAAGTGCCCAAACCCGACGAGACGGGTCGCGAACAGATCTTCAAGATCCACACGCGTGGCATGAACCTCGCCGAGACAGTCGACTTCGAGTCCCTCGCCGCCGAGGCGACTGACGCCAGCGGGGCCGAGATCAAGGCCATCTGTACGGAGGCCGGGATGTTCGCAATCCGTGACGACCGGACGGAAGTCACCGAGGCCGACTTCCGGGACGCCTGGGAGAAGATCCAGGCCGAGGAAAGTGACGACGAAGTGTCGAAGACCTTCGCCTGAGGCCAGCCGGTTGATTTCGACGGGTCGACCCGTTTTCCGTTCGTTTCGACGCTCGGACAGCCACAGGTATGCAGGCTTAAGACCGCCCGCCTGCTTGCCACCGGTATGGACACACGGGACCTGTCGTCGCATACGATATACCGGGCGGGACGGGGGATCGAAGAGACGGCCCGCGAACTCGGGGTCGATCCCGAGGAGTTGATCAAACTTTCCTCGAACGAGAACGCGCTGGGGCCGAGCCCGAAAGCCGTCGAAGCGATTCGCGAGCATGCCGAAGCGCTTCACTCCTATCCCAAGGCCTCCCACGCCGATCTCGGCGAGGCACTTGCCGAGCGCTGGGGCGTCACGCCCGAACAGATCTGGCTCGCCAACGGCGGCGACGGCGCGATGGACTGTCTGGCCCGGGCCATGATCGATCCCGGACAGGCCGCGCTCGTCCCCGATCCGGACTTTACCTATCACTCGATGAGCGTCCGGTATCACCACGGCGAGGTCCACACCTACCCGCTCGTCGAGGCCGACGGCTTCAAGCAGTCGCCGGATCGGATTCTGGATGCCTACGATGGCGAGCGGATGATTTACCTCACGAGTCCGCACAATCCGACCGGATCGACAGTCTCGCTCGCCGAGGTCGAGGAGATCGCCGAGCGGACGGACGACGGGACGCTGGTGGTCGTCGACGAGGCCTACAACGAGTTCGCCGATCGGCCCAGCGCCGTCGAACTGGTCGAAGCGCGCGACGATGTCGCCGTCGTCCGGACGTTCTCGAAGGTCTACGGCCTCGCTGGACTCCGGTTGGGCTACGCCATCACGCCCGCGGAGTGGGCCGACGCCTACGAGCGGATCAACACGCCTTTCTCGGCTAGCGAGATCGCTTGCCGGGCCGGCCTTGCCGCGCTCGAAGACGACGAACACGTCGACGCGATCACCGACCTCGTCGAGTGGGGCCGGGAGTACTATTACGAGCACCTCGACGCGAAGACCTACGAGACCGGCGGGAACTTCGTCCTCGTCGAAGTCGGCGACGCCAGCCGGGTCGCCCAGGCAACGAAGGAACGCGGCGTGATCGTCCGGGACTGTTCGAGCTTCGGGTTACCCGAGCACATCCGTGTCTCGTGTGGTACGCGTGAGGAAACCAGGCGGGCCGTCGAGACGATCAACGAGGTGCTCTAAGGTGCGCGTCGCCGTGACCGGAACCCCGGGGACGGGCAAGACCACTGCGAGCGAGCAGATCGACGCCCTCGACGTGATCCACCTCAATCAGGTAATCGACCGCGAGGGGTTCACCCAGGGCGTCGACGACGATCGCGGCTCGACGATCGCGGATCTCGACGCCGTCGAATCGTGGCTCGACGGGCGCGACGACGTACTTATCGAAAGTCACCTCGCGCATCACGTCCCCGCAGACCGGGTAATCGTCCTGCGGTGTCATCCTGAGACGATCGAGCAGCGACTCCGGGAGCGTGGCGAGTCGCCAGCGAGCGCAACCGAGAACGCCGAAAGCGAAGCGCTGGACGTGGTCCTCACTGAAGCCGTTGATCGACACGGGACCGATAGCGTCTACGAGATCGAGACGACCGACCGGTCGCCGGATGCTGTCGCCACCGAGATCGAGTCGGTGATCGCGGGGGATTGTGAACCGAATCCAGGTGTCGTTTCCTACATCGAGTACCTATGACACTGGATCAACTGCGACCGCTCTCCGATCGGCTGCTCGCGCCGTTCGTTGCCGCTAGCGTTCGGCTCGGCCTGACGCCGAATTTCATCAGCGTCCTCGCGCTTCTCGTGGCGGGCGGAGCGGCCGGGGCGTTCTATCTCGGCGGATCCGAGCCAGTCTGGTACGTCGGGGCTGCCGGGTTGGTCTTCGCGAATGGCTGGCTGGATCTACTTGATGGCGGGATCGCCCGTGAACTCGGTACCGACTCGTCGGCCGGCGACCTGCTCGATCACGTCTTCGACCGCTACGCCGATCTGCTGTTGCTCGTTGGCCTCGCGGCCGGGATCGACCGCTGGGACCTCGGCGTGGCCGCCATCACGGGCGTGTTGATGACTTCGTATCTCGGAACACAGGCCCAGGCCGTCGGCCTCGACCGCGTCTACGGCGGGCTGCTCGGACGTGCCGATCGCCTCGCACTCATGGGGTTTGGAGCCCTCCTTGCTGCTGTCGTGACCGACCCGGTCTCCGGGCTGTCGGTGATCGGTTGGTTGCTGGTCGTCTTCGCCGTCGTCGGTCATCTTACCGCACTCCAGCGGTTCTACTACGCCATGGGCGACCTCGCCGGGAACGGCTCGGACCCTGGCGAAGAAAGTACATAGGTTTGGGCACTCTTCTGACAGAGGGATTGGTCTGTCACCTGTCCGGACTTCTCGAGCCGATCAAACGTTGCGGACGCCCCCGAGCCAGCCGATCACGGCGAGCATCACAGCTATTTCCAGCGAGAATATCGAGAAGGGCGACACGATCCCGCTCGCTATCAGCGCTACCAGTGTCGCCGAGCCCACACTCACGATCACGCCGGCTACTACGGGCCCTCGATCGGCCGTGGCGTTCTCCGCAGCGCCCATGGACACGAGTCCGGATATCTTTCTGATGGATTATCAATGTATTGACGAGCCCTCCACGTGTGGCAAATGCGAGCCAGTCCGGTCAAGGCCGTCGAGAACGGTCCCGGGCATCCATTGTGTCGAGGCCGTTCGGGTGCACAGGGCAACATGGATCTCCGATATCGGGACGACAGACCGTTGGGATCCTCGTCGTTGCGAGGATTTCAGCGTTCGGAATCCCTTCAGGCGATCGTGTTGTCACGGAATTGCCGCCCCGGAGTCCACCGCAACGACGCCGTTGGTGAATACGTGCTTCCGTAGATACCCGAATCCGGGTGACTGACCGACGACTGATTATCTTGCCGATAAGATCGAATTTTTACAATTTCGACTGTCATATCTGCCGACGTATGGAACGTCGTGATTTCCTCCGATCGATCGGGAGTACAGCTGCCCTGGTGACTGGCGTTTCCGGTGTCGCTGCCGCGGAGTCCGACCGCGACAGTCGGCGCCATCACGGCCCGACCGACAAGCCCCAATGGCCCTACCGGACTGATTTCGACGTCATCGGTCGCTCGGCTACCGATCACGAAGACGACGTGGAGCTGGTCGACGCCTCACCGGCAAAGGCCGTGTTCCAGGGGTCGATCGCCGGGCGGAACAGTTGCGTCGGTGCCGAGTTGGTGGGCGTCGATCGTCTGGACCCCGACACCGTCGCGTTCACCGTGCAGGAAACGTATCGGGACGGTATCTGTGCACAGGTACTGACGGGCGTCGAATACGAACTGTCGACCTCGCCGCTGGCCGGGGACTTCGACACCGCGGTAGTCGTCCACGAGGACGCGACCGGTACCGTGACGCTTCGGGAGTCGTTCTCGCTGCCGGTCATCTCCTGGTGACGCTTCTCAGTCTCTCGTTTTTCCGTCGAACCGACCGATACGGCCGAGAGTACCGAATGCCGCCGAGTTCTGCCGAGACTCTCCTGTCGATCTACAGAGAACGTGGCCCACACCGCGGCCAGCGCCAGCGCTGGGTCTGTTCACTCCGCGGGTGCGATCAACTCGATCGGATGCGTGACCTTCCGTTCGAGTAGATCCGTCAACTGGTCGTGACAGGACGTTCCGCTCGCAACGACCGTCCGATCCTCGGTCTCGGGCGTCGTGAACTGCTCGCGGAGGTCGTCACCGACGGCCATGCTCACGTCGTAGTACTGTTGTTTGAAGCCAAAGGAGCCGGCCATGCCACAGCACTCGACTTTGGAGGTGGCAAGATCGAAGCCCAGCCGATCGAGGATCGCTTCGGTGTGCGCATCGAGCCCGAGTGTCCGTTGCTGACAGTGGCTATGATACGCGATCTCCTCGCCGTGGCCGTCCGCGAGCGCGCCCATGTCGGCCCCGTTCTCGACGAGGCCGTAGACGTACTCCAGCACTTCATAGCTGTTCGTGGCGATCCGGTCGAACGTCTCTGTGTCGAGCAACCGTTCGTAGTCATTCCGGAGCATCGCGAGGTCGCTGGGCTCGACCATGACGATGTCGCGGCCAGCATCCAGATGGGGATCCAGCGAGTCGGCGACTGCTTCGGCCTGTTCGCGGGCCGTCGCGATCATCCCCTGGGAGAGGGCGGCCCGACCGCTCTCGGAGACATCCGCGATGTGGACCTCAGTGCCGAGTGCCTCAAGCGCCCGGACCGTCGCTTTCCCGCGCTCGACGTGCATATAGTTCGTGTAGGTGTCCGCCAGCAGGACGACCTCGCGATCGGGATCCGCTGGTGGTTCTCGCCCTTTTGCCCACTTGCGAAGCGTGCCACGTGTGAACTTCGGCATCTCGCGACGGCGATCCACTCCCAGCAGTTTCTCGGCGATCCAACGCGATGGCGGGAGTTCGGCAGCCCAGTTCGACAGCGGGGCGAACGCGCTCCCGAGTTTCGCGACGGTCGCGAAGTTCCCGAAAAAGCGCTTCTGGAGGTCAAGCCCGGCAGGCTCTGGATCCGGCGTCAATCCCGAGACGAGGTGATCGAACGCACCCGGATCGTCGCCCCGGTTGAGCCGGTCGCGAACGACCGTGTTGATCCAGGGGATGTCGATGCCGACCGGACAGGCCTCCGTACAGCGACTACAGCCGGTACAGAGATCGTTGAACTCCTCGGCACTCTCCTCGCCGCCGATGCCGGCCTCCCAGCCGGTGGCGATCCCGCCGGTGTAGGTCTCGCCGCCGAAGGCGTGGCCGCCGACCTGCTGGAAGTTGGCACACGAGTTCGCACACGCCGAACACCGGATGCAGTACAGTGTCTCTTCGAGGTCCTCGTCGTCGCGCATGGCCATCCGACCGTTGTCGACGAGGACGAGGTGGAACTCCCGGTCGTCCGGATCGCCAAAGGCATCACCGTCGAAGGTCGGCGCGTCGATCGGCGGCGTCAACAGCGAGACGTAGGAGGTGATGTCGTGGCCGGTGCCCGAGCGGCCGATCAACTCGACGAACGGCTGGAGGTCCTCGACGCTGGGAACGATCTTCTCGACGCCCGCGACCGCGACGTGTGTCTCCGTACTGGCGACGGTTTTGCGGGCGTTGCCTTCACTCGTCACGAGCGCCATCGTTCCTGAATCGGCCGTCAGGAAGTTCGCGCCCGTCATGCCGACGTCAGCGTTTGCGATGTCGTCGGCGAGTTGCTCCCGGGCGAAGTTCGTGAGGTCTTCGGCCGTCTCGAGGGGAACGTCGGGGTCAAAGCGTTCCTCGAACAGTCGGGCAATCTCGTCGCGGGACTTGTGGATGGCCGGCGCAACCAGATGCGAGGGGGCCTCCTCGGCGACCTGGAGGACCCACTCACCGAGGTCTGTTTCGACGACGTCGACGCCCGCTGCTTCGAGATGCTCGTTGACCTCGAGTTCCTCGGTCGTCATCGACTTGCTCTTGGCGACGAGCTCGCCGTCCGCGTCGGCGACGACCGATTCGATATACTCGTTGGCCTCGGCTTCGTCCTCGGCGAGATAGACTGTGCCGCCGTTTTCCTCGACGCTATCCCGAAGTTCCTCGATGAGTTCCGGCAGCCGATCGATCGCGTCCTCCTTGATCGCGCGGGCCTCGTCTTTGAGTCCCTGGTAGTCCTCGAGGCGGGCGACCGACTCGTAGCGGCCGTCGTTGAAGCCCTGGGTGTTCGTCTCGATAGCCGCGCCTTCCTGCTCCATAATCTCCCGGATCTTCGCCGCTTTGGCACGCTTCGATGTGCCTGTCGCATCGCGTTTGGACGTTTTCCCGCTCATTGTTCGACGATGACGACGTGGACGTCTGTCGGTCCGTGGACGCCACGGACGATCTCTCCCATGTCCGAGGTCGCGCTCGGCCCGGTGGCGATGATCACGTCGCCCCGGTCGTCCCGGAGCTGCGGGCCGAGTTCCCCGAAGGCGTCGGCCATCGTCCCCACGACGTCGCGCTCGCTGACGACGGGGATGTGGGTCTCCGGAAAGAGGCTCAGCAACCCCGACCCGTGGTCGTCTGACGGCAACAAAACGCTGCCGTAGTCTGCGATCCCGAGTGTCGCGGGTGTCACTCCGGTGGCGGCTGCCCGGACGGCAGCCGGATCGGGATCGGTGTCGACAGCTGACGGCAGCGACGCCCCGTCGATCGGGATCGGGATCCCGACAGCCGGTTCATCGAGTAACTCAGCGACGGTCGATTCGACGGCATCAGCGTCCGTTCGGGTCCAGGTCACGTCGAGTTCCTCGAGGGACGTGACGAACCGTTCGACGGGCGACTCGGTCTGCGTCGATGACATTGGTGTGAGTCGGCTACAGACGGCCATGAGGGTAGGGAAAGCGGCAGCATCCGCATGCTGTACGTGGGGCGTGCGATTTATGCCCCGGGGCAAGTAACCCTCTCACATGGTTCAATGTGAGATGTGCGGGGCCGAGACGGCTGCGCCGAACACCGTCAAGGTGGAGGGTGCGGAGTTGGACGTCTGTGATGAGTGTGCCGACTTCGGCACGGAAGTGCGGACCCAGGAGTCCTCGAGTGCGTCCACGAAGTACTCGACGGATTCGTCGGGTTCGTCCAGTTCCAGCAGTTCGGGCTCGGCCAGCGGTGGCGGTGGGTCCGGGGGGTCCTCCGGGGGCGGTAGCCGTCGAGACATGTTTGACGAGATGGACGAACTCGTCCAGGACTTCGATCAGCGGATCCGATCGGCCCGTGAAGCAGCCGACATGAGCCAGGAAGAACTCGCTGATCAACTCAACGAGAAAGCCAGCCTCATTCGAAAATTGGAGCACGGTGACCATCTCCCGAGCGACGACGTCCAGCA
This sequence comes from Halorhabdus utahensis DSM 12940, assembly GCF_000023945.1. NCBI lineage: Archaea > Methanobacteriati > Methanobacteriota > Halobacteria > Halobacteriales > Haloarculaceae > Halorhabdus > Halorhabdus utahensis. The sequence continues at coordinate 349,340 of NC_013158.1, read as the reverse complement.
AAAGCTCGAACGTGCTCTGGACATCGAACTCACAGAGAGCGGCGGCACGGACGATGATGCTGACTGGGACAGTGGCTCGGCAGTCGGCGAGTACACGCTCGGTGACGTCGTCGAACGAAAGGATTCCTGATTCGGCTGCCGATCAAAAAACCCGTCAGCGTTCGATCGTCGATTCAGTGATCTCCGTTTCGAGGGCCTGGACCTCGGCTTCGAGTTCGTCGATCTCCGCTTCGAGCTCGCTGAATCGTTCGCTCGCTTCTAACTCCGGTCGGGCCTTCTCGACCTCGAGGACGTTTCGTTTGAGTTTCTTTGCCGTGAGTCGCTTCTGTTGGTCGTTGTATGCAGAGACCGTCTCGAGGCGCTCGACGACGCCGATGAGCGTGTCTTTGCTGACCGGCTTGACGACGTAATCGTCGACACCAAGGTCGATGATATCGAAGTCAGGATCGACGGCCGTCACCATCGCGACTCTGACCTCGATCCCCCGCTCTTCGATGGACGCGAGCACCTCGTTGCCGGACATGACGGGCATCCTCCTGTCCAGCAACACGATGTCGATCGGTTCTTCGAGTATCTCGAGTGCATCCGCACCGTTGTACGCGGTCCGGACGTCGTACGTTTCAGGGAGGTATTCGGCGTAGAGATCGGCAAGGTGCTGTTCGTCTTCGACGATGAGTACCGTCGTCCGCTCAGTTCCGTCGGTCACGGTGGTCGGCTCGTACTTCGAGTAGCAGTCTCTTAATGCCCACTGTTTCAGGGTCGGGACAGCGCGGCTGGGTCTGCTTCGAAACCTATTTTCCTGCGCTCAGAGAATCCGTAGCTGCAATGTTCGTTCTCGTCAATCTCAAGACGTACCCGTGTGATCCCGTCGAAGTCGCCAAAGCCGCCAAGGACGTCAGCGACGAGTCGGGCGTCCGCATCGGCGTCGCCGCCCAGGATGCCGACATCGCGCGCGTCGCCGATACCGGCGTCGAAACGTGGGCCCAGCACGTTGACTCGATCGAGTATGGTAGCAATACCGGCCACACGCTCGCCGAAACCGTCGCCGATGCCGGCGCGGTCGGCACGCTGATCAACCACTCCGAGAACCGACTCAAACTCGCAGACATCGACGGCTCCGTCGAGGCCGCAGAGCGCGCCGGCCTCGAAACCTGCGTGTGTGCGAACAACCCCGCACAGATCGGGGCCGTGACCGCGCTCGGCCCGGACTCGGTCGCCGTCGAGCCGCCGGAACTCATCGGCGGTGATGTCTCCGTCGCGACGGGCGACCCCGACATCGTAACCGACGCCGTCGAGGCGGCCGAAGCTGTCGACGAAGATGTCGAAGTGTACTGTGGAGCCGGGATCTCGACCGGCGACGATGTCGAGTCCGCGGGCGAGCTTGGCGCGACGGGCGTCCTCCTCGCAAGCGGTGTTGCCAAGGCCGACGACCCGCGCGCGGCCCTCGAAGACCTCGTCGAACCGCTCGCGTAAGTCGATCGTTTCTGTCGAGTCGATTTTTCACTCGTCTGGGAAGGGCCGCCGCTGTGCCGAGGGAAACGAAAAACCGATCGAGCGCCACGGTCGTTCAGTTCGAGAAGTCGACCTCGTCGATCGGATCGAGAAGTCGATTACTCCGCGTCGGCGGGCACGTCGAAGTCGTGATAATGTTCGCCCTTCTCTTTGCTGAGGATGTTCAGCGCCGCTGCTGCGCCGTCGCCGGCGGCGATGATCGCCTGCCACTCCTCGGCGCGAACCATCGCGCCCGTTGCGTAGGCGTCCTCGACGCTGGTCTCCATGTTGACCGAGACGTCGACGATGCCCTCTTCGGTGGTCGCACAGCCGAGTTCCGCGGCAAGTGATCGGTCGGCACCGGTTGCCAGGACGACGTAGTCGGCGTTGTATTCGCCCGCGTCAGTCGTGACGGTGAACCCGTCCCCGGCGTCCTCGACAGCGGTGACTTCCTCGCCCTGGTTGCGTTGCACGCCGAAGCTTTCGACCTGCTCGCGAGAGACATCCATGAACTCGCTGCCGTCCATCGAGTCGATGCCGAGGTAGTTGAACAGGTGGGCCTTGTGCATCCAGGTCTCGTCGGTGTCGAAGACGATCGTTTCGAGGTCGTTTTTCGCGGTGAACAGTGCGGCGCTCAGGCCGGCGGGACCGCCGCCGACGACAAGTACATCTGCCATACTATACCAGTTGAATGCCTACCCAATAAACATTGGTTTGGTGGCACTGGCCCCTCGTCTGTTCGCAGATTCCTTTCCGGACTGCGAGAGTACCCGACGGTACCGCGCTCCGTGCATAGCCGCTTCACTGTCGGCTCCCCGTACAGAACTACAATGCTGTCACCATCGCCTGCCAGATCTCTATTCTGGGTTGCCCGGTTTGCCGGCGGGTGTCAGCGGGACCAGCCCGCAACAGACACTTTTATATAGTTTTATAAGACAATTTGAACTGGATTGCTGAATGATAGAGCACAGCCGACGCACGTTCCTGCGTGCATTTGGGGCAGGGGGCATCGGGGCACTGGGGGAAACGAATGCGGTCAATCCTGCGAGGGCAGCGACACCGATCACGATCGAAGGTGGCGGTGACGATATCTGGGACGCGGCCGACGCGTTTCAGTACTACTATACGGCGGTCTCGGGCGACTTCGACGTCATCGTGAAGGTAACCTCACAGGAAGGGACCGACGAGTGGGCGAAAGCTGGGTTGATGGTCCGCCAGACGTTGAACGCCGACGCCGAGACGGCGATGGTTCGACAGACACCTGGCCACGAGACATCCTTCCAGTGGCGTTCGGACGACGGTGACCAGATGGTCAGTACGACGTCCGAGGGCGGGAGCGACGAGGGCGAGGTCGCCGGCGGCACAATGCCTGCGACCTGGCAACGACTCGTCCGCGACGGCGATACCATCGAGGCCTACGGATCGACGGATGGCTCGAACTGGACGCGAATCGCTGCCATCTCGCCGAGCGACATCGACTTCGCCGAGTCGGCGTACGTCGGGCTGGCAGTCTGTAGCGGCGAGGAAGGCACGCTCTGTACGGCAACGTTCTCGAACCTTTCGGGCATCTCACTCGCGAGTAACATTGACGTCGGGGACGTGACTGTTCCAGGCAGTGTCTCGGAACGTACCGACACCGACACGAGCGTCGTCGTCTCGACGGGGTCGGCGTCGACCGTCGCGAGCAACCGGGCGACCGTCTCGGGGTCACTTGACGACCTCGGTGGCGCGTCCTCGGCGACCGTCTCCTTTGAGTATCGGGAGCGCACGGGGGGATCTTGGCAGAATGTGGGGACTCAGACCCTGTCCAGGACCAGGTCCTACAGCAAACCCATTACTGGACTCGAACCGGGCACCGCTTACGAGTTCCGGGCGGTTTCGACGGCAAGCGACGGCGATACCGACACCGGTTCCGTCAACACGTTCAGGACCTCGGTCGGGGGTGGCGGGTCCGGCGTCGTCACCGTCGAGGGTGGCGGTGCAGACATCTGGAACGAGGCCGACGAGGGCCATTTCTACTACGCGCCGGTTGAGGGCGACTTCGACGTGGCGGTCAGCGTGGACAGTCTCGACGACACCGATGAATGGGCCAAGACCGGGTTGATGGTCCGTGAGTCGCTGTCCGCCGACGCGGTGAACGCGATGGTCAGGAAAACCCCGGGCCACGAAACGTCGCTCCAGTGGCGTGAGGGCGCGGGTGCGGAAACCACGAGTACGACCGCCGCTGTCGGCGAGGACGAACGCGAGATCGCGGGTGGGACGATGCCTGCACAGTATCAGCGACTGGTCCGGACCGGCGACGTCATCGAGGCCTACGCGTCCACCGATGGGAGCGACTGGACGCTGATCGCCGCTCTGGATGACTCGCGGGTATCCGTCTCCGAGACCGCTTACGTCGGGCTGGCGGTCACCAGCCACAACTCGGGCACGCTGTGTAGGGCCGAATTTTCGGAACTGTCGGGACTCGCGCCGACGGACAACCGGGACATCGGCGATCCGGACATTTCGGGGAGCGTCACCCACGAACGCGACCCCGGCGATGCTGATCCAGTGGTTTCGACGGGTTCGGTCTCGAACGTCGGAACACATTCGGCGACGCTGTCAGGTTCACTCACAGACCTCGGTGGGGCCACGTCAGTCGAGGTCGCCTTCGAATACCGTGCGCGCGACAGTGCCTCGTGGTCCACGACCGCGGCGCAGACGCTGTCCTCGACGGGATCGTTTAGCGAGACACTTTCCGGCCTCGATCCGGATACCGCCTACGAGTTCCGGGCGATTGGGGACGCGAGCGACGGTGATCCGGTCACTGGCTCGGCGACGATGTTCAGTACATCGACCAGCACTGACACCGCCGGCGGATCATACTTCGACCCGTCGGACGGGTTCGCCGATCCGGCACCGTGGCTGGACGACAGTACGCAAGTCATTCGGATCCAGAACGCCACCCGCAGCGAGGTCGAACGTGCGTTCAGCACTTCTGGCCCGCGCGTGATCGTCTTCGAGACCAGCGGGACCATCGACCTCGGCGGTGAGGAACTGGCGATTACCGAGGACAAGTGCTGGGTCGCGGGCCAGACCGCGCCCTCGCCCGGGATTACGTTCATCAAAGGCCAGCTCCAGATCGACGCAAACGACTGCGTCGTCCAGCACATTCGGTCCCGTCATGGACCGGGGTCCGAGGGCAGCATCCAGAGCAACGACGCGGTCAACACGCAGGATGACACCACCAACAACGTCGTCGATCACGTCTCGGCCTCGTGGGGTACTGACGAGTGCATGTCCGTCGGGTACGACACCGACCGGACGACCTACACGAACTGTCTCATCTACGAGGGGCTGTACGATCCCTACGACGACGGCGCCGATCACAACTACGGGACGCTCATCGGTGACGGCGCTGAGAACGTCGCGCTGCTGGGTAACGTCTGGGCGAAGGTCCGTGGCCGGGTCCCACGGCTCAAAAGTGGGACTCGATCCGCCCTCGCCAACAACGTGATGTACTTCTTCAACGAGGCGACGAACATGGACGGCGACACGGAAGCGTCTATCGTCGGGAACGTCTACGTCCCCCAGGACCTCGAGGACACGGTGATCGAAGACGGCACCGCCTATCTGGCGGACAACGTTACCGATCCCACGTCGACGCCGCTGACCGGCGACACGTCCGAGCTATCGTCTCGGCCGCTGTGGCCCGATGGGCTCTCCGCGATGGACTCGAGCGACGTCGAGAACCACAACCTGAATTACGCTGGCGCACGCCCGGCCGATCGCACCGAGGACGACTCACGGATCATCTCCGAGATCGAAACCCGCGCTGGCGATCCAGACACCGAATCGCCGTACGACTACTGGATTCCTGACCACGAAGCAGTCGGCGGCTACCCGCAACTCCCGGAGAACACCCACTCGCTGACCGTTCCCGATTCAGGCCTTCGGGAGTGGCTCGAACAGTGGGCACTCGCCGTCGAAGCGGACGACGCGAGCCCACCCTGATTGGCACCCTCGGTTCGCGGTGACGAGTCCGACGCTGTTCGCCATGGCCTTCCCATGAGCGGTTGGCCGGGAGAAATATTTCAGTGCCGCTGGTCCCAGGTCCGGCACCACGGTTAAGCCGGTACCAGCCGGACAGTGTGGATATGACCACCGACGGCGACCGACAGAACGGGGATTCGGATCCCGACTCGGCGAGCCCCGAGACGGGATCTGACGGGGCGGAGAGACACCCGAGTATGGCGGGTGATCCGGAGGGCTCCGAAGGGATCGACCGGGACGAGTTACTGACCGAGGTCAGGGCGCCTCACGGTCGCCTTCGATGGAAGTGGGCGATTCGTGTTGGAATCGTGGCCGCGGTCCTCGGCGCGATCGCCGGGGCGATCAGTGTCTTCGGGCTCGAGTGGGGACTGCTCCCGGGCATCGGCGCGTTCGTCCTGACACTCACCGTCGGCGTCGTCCACGCCTTGCTGCTCTTTCGGTCCTGGGAGTATCGCGTTCGCGAGGATGCTCTCTATCTCGAACGTGGTGTGTTCACGCACGTCAAGACTGTGGTTCCCTTCGTTCGCGTCCAGCACATCGACACCAGCCGTGACCCCGTCGACAGGTTGCTTGGATTGTCGTCGTTGGTCGTCTACACTGCGGGTTCACGAGGGGCCGACGTGACAATTCCCGGGCTGACGCCGGGGGCCGCCGAGGACCTCCAGGATCGGCTAAAAGTACTGGCCAAAGATTCGACCGGGGACGACGCCGTCTAACAATGCGACTCGATCCACTTTCGATCCCGTATCGGATCGCGGAGAACAGCGCCAGGATCGGCGGCGCGATTGTGGTTGCCGGCATTGCGGGGTCGGGCGGCTCCGGCGGCAACATGTTGCAGGGGGCGGCGATCTTCCTCGGCATTGCGGCAATCGGCGTCGCCCTCGTCGCCGGCTGGGAGATTGCCTACCACCGCCGGTTCCGGTATGAACTCACAGCGGACACCTTCGACATCGAGTCCGGGGTCTTCTCGCGTCGGGACCGCGAGATCCCCTACCGGCGCATCCAAAACGTCGACATCAGACAGAACGTCGTCCAGCGACTCCTCGGCATCGCCGAGGTTCGCCTGGAGACCGCCGGCGGCGGCCAAACCGAAGCTCAGCTTTCCTACGTCAACCGCGAGGAGGCGGGCCGCCTCCAGGAGGAAGTCGGACGTCACAAGCGCGCCGATGAACCCGACGCGGGCGAGGAGGCCGACGATCACTCCGCGGAGACTCTGTATTCGATCACGCCCCGTGAATTAGGCATTCTTGGGATCGTGTCGATGGATCTCCGATTGGTCCCGCTGGTTCTGGTTGCGTTATCGGTATTCGGTCCGGCGGCGATCACCAGTGTACTACCGGAGATCGATCAGTGGTTTCTGATCGGTCCACTCGTCGGGTTCGGTTCGATCGTCGGGTTGGCGATCCTCAGTGGCATTATCTCGATGTTACAGTACTACGATTTTCAGCTGGGTACCCACGGCGACGAGTACCGCTACGAACGTGGGCTTCTCCAGCGCTACAGTGGATCGATCCCCGTCGAGAAGGTTCAGACGCTGTCGATCCGGGAGAACGTCCTCGCCCGCTGGCTGGGCTACGCCAGCTTGACGATCGAGACGGCGGGATACGCCCCCGGCCAGGGATCGGGCGCACGCTCACAGTCGGCCATCCCGATTGCCGAACGCGACCGGGTGGTTGAACTCGCCCGCTCGATCGAATCGTTCGGCGAAGTGACCTTCGAACGGCCGCCAAAACGAGCGAGAGAGCGCTACGCAGTCAGATACCTGCTGGTCGCGCTCGTCATCATCGCCGGAACCTATGCAGTGACGTTCCATCCAGATGTTTCGGGGCCGTGGTACTTTTCGGCCGTGATCCTTCTAATCGTGCCGGTCGCGGCCCACTACAAGTGGCGACATCGCGGCTATCATTTGGGAGAGGATTACGCACTCACGCGAAACGGATTCTGGTCGCGCCGGATCACGATCGTTCCGACCTACCGCGTCCAGACCGTCCTCTCCTCGCGGACGATCTTCCAGCGTCGCCGTCGGCTGGCCTCGGTCATCGTCGATACAGCGGGCTCAAGTAGTCTGATGGGCACGGACGCGGTCGCGGCGGACATCGACGCCGAGCAGGCTGATCGTCTCCGGGAGGCCGTCGCGGATCGGCTGCAGGTGGCGATCGGGCAGCGAGACAGTTCCTGAACTGATGGGCCGTCGAGGCCGAACTGGCGGTCACTCGACTAATGCAGTGAACGCACTGACACGGTCGTCCGGCCCAGTGACGATTATCTCGTCGTCGTCTTCGAACGTGAACGTCGGATCGAAGTCAGTAATCAGCTCGCCGTTTCGCTGGATCGCGATGACGGTACACCCGGTCTCGGCCCTGATGTCGGCTGATGCGATCGATTGGCCGGCAAGCGTGCCGACCGGGAGGCGGACGACTTCGACGCCCTGATCGAAGGTGATGACGTCCTCGCCGAAGATGGTCGAGGCGAGCATTCGACCGCTGACGGTTGCCAGCGCCAGCACGTAATCGGCCCCGGCGCGGTAGAGTTTCTGGACGTTGGCTGTCTCGTTGGCCCTGACGACCACTTCGACGTCGGGTTCGAGTTGTCGGACGACGAGCGAGGCGAACACCGCCGACGTGTCATCCGGCAGCGCCAGCACGACCGAACTTGCCTCGTCGATATCAGCTTTCTCTAACGTGTCGGGATCAGTCGCATCGCCGACGACATCGACACCAGGCTTCTCGTCGAGATCGATGACGGTCACCGGCAATCCTGCCCTGACAACCCGCTGTTTGACTGTCGATCCCACTTCGCCGTAGCCACAGATGAGGACGGGGCCGCGACGCTGTCGCCGTGCCTTCGCGCTGGCAAGCTCCTGAAAGGCCTGGAGTTGGGGTTCACGCCCGGCGACCAAAAGGACCGTCCGGGCGTTGATCCGATCCGCAGGCGATGGCGAACTCACAAACTGGCCACGGAACCACGCACCGATGACGTTCGCGCCGGTTCGCTCGCGGATGCGACTCTCGCCGATGGTGGTCCCGACGAGGTCACTCCCTGCCTCGATCGGAATCTCCACGATCTCTAACTCATCGCCGATCTCGACGGCGTCGGAGACCTCGTCGGTGACGGCCGTCGTGGCTTTCTGGGCCAGGCTTTCGCCGATCAGATGTCGTGGTGTGAAGACTTGATCGGCCCCCGCGTAGCGATGGTAATCCGCGAGCGTCGCGTCCTCGACGAACGTGATCGTCCGGGTCTCGGGGGCGAGTTGATCGACGGCGAGTGCGATCGAGGCGTTGACTTCGTCGTTGACATCGGCGACAAGCGCACGTGCATCTTCGATGCCCGCAGCGGTCAGAGAATCGATCGACTCCGGATCGCCATGCATGACCGCGATTCCCTCTTCGTAATAGTCGGTCGCGGTGTCTCGGTCCGGTTCGATGACGACGTACGATTCCTCGAGCATCCGCAACTCGTCGATCAGCATCTCCGTTCGCGGGGTGTACCCGCAGATGACGACGTGATCGTCGGCGTCCTCGATCGAATCGGGGACAGTCGTCGTCAGTCGCTGTTCGATCCAGGGCGCGACGAACAGCGGCAGGGCCATGAACACGAAGAAGACGCCGGTCACCTGCATCGCGATCGCGAGCAGCCGCATCTGGGGAGTGGTCCAGGCGGCCGCGTCCTCGCCGTAGCCAGTCGTGGTAAAGGACTGGACGACCACCAGCAGCGACTCGGTCAACGTCCGGGAGGCGCTTTCGAAGACCGCCATGCCGGCCCCGTAGGCGATCGTATAGAGGATTGTCACGGCGGCGAAGGCACCGAGATAATAATACGCGCGCCGTCGACGACTCATATCCACATTTGGACCCGGGAAAGAGAAAACCGTTCGGATCCCAGCGGCCAAACAGCTAAGGGCGTTGCCCCACCCACGATCGGTATGGGCACTATTGACGCGGGACTGCGGGTCGCCCGGCATGTTTCGATCGTCACTCCGTTACGGGGGGCGCAGTGACCGTGCCGGCGATCGAGACCGACGGACTCACGAAACAGTATGGGGATCTCACTGCACTCGCTGACCTCTCACTCACAGTCGAGTCGGGCGCGCTTTTCGGGTTGCTCGGGCCGAACGGCTCGGGCAAGACCACGACGATCGAGATCCTGACCGGCCAGCGCAAACCTGACGCCGGGACTGCCAGCGTGCTGGGTATCGATCCCGTCGCCAACCCGCGCGAGGTGCGCGAGGTCGTCGGCATTCTCCCCGAGCGCGAGGATCCGCCGAGTTTCCTCACGCCGCGGGAGTATCTCCGGTTTATCGGCGACGTGCGCGAACTCGACGACATCGACGATCGCATCGAGCGGTGGGCCGATCGTCTCGAGTTCAGCGAAACACTGGATACCGTTGCCGCTGACCTTTCCGAGGGCCAACGCCAGCGCGTCATGCTCGGGGGGACGTTCGTTCACGATCCCGAACTGGTGTTCATCGACGAACCGCTGGTCAATCTCGATCCAATCCTCCAGGAGCGAGTCAAACGCGAGTTGCGCGCCTACTGTAACAACGGCAACACGCTGTTTCTGTCGACGCACTTCGTCGACGTGGCTGCCGACCTCTGCGATCGGGTCGGCATCCTCGACGGCGGACACCTAAAGGGGACACAGGAGACGGCCGAGTTCGACGACGATGACCTCCTGTCGTACTTCATGAAAACTGTCGAGGGCGGCGACATGGCGATTGCAGCCGGCCGATCCGGTGGTGTGGCGGCGGAACCGAACGAGGGGGGTCCGGATTCGTGAGTCTGCTTTCGGCGATGCTCATCGAGGAGTGGCGACTCCACGCTCAGTTGTTCGGCGGGCGGCGCTTCGCTGCCTTTCCGGCAGTCATGTTCGTGCTCGGGGCTGCCGGACTGACGTTGCTCGGCGAACTGGGCGTCGCGCGCGGGGCTGTCGTCGGCGGATTGCACGCGGTGGTCGCTTTCCTTGGTTTGCAGGTCGGGACGATCGGGCTTGTCGGCCGGGACGCGATGCGCAATGTCCTTGGGGACGTCTCGCTGCTCGTCGGCAGTTCCCGGACGCTGCCGGTCTCCTGGCGACGCGTCCTCGCGACGTTCCTCCTGAAAGATCTGCTGTACTACGCCGGGTTGATTCTCGCCCCAATCGCGCTCGCTGACGCCGCGCGTGCCCTTTTCCAGGGCGGAAGTCTGCTCGACGTGGGTCTGCTGTGGGTGACGCTCGTGCTCGCGTTTGGGATGGGCGTGACGGTCAGTCTCGGGCTGATCGCCGTGGCAACGAGATCAGTGATCGCCCTGCTTGGGGGTGTCGGCGCCCTCGTTGCCGTCGTTGTCCTCGCGAACGTGGATCCGATCGCGTTCACGCCGGCGGGCCTCTACGGGGAGCCGTCCATCGGGAGCGGAGCGCGCGTCGTCGGCCCGATCGTTCTCAGCGGGGCGATCGCGCTGGCATTCTTCGAGCCGATCGAGACGAGCGAAACGGCGTCTCGAATTCCGCCGTTGCCAGTCGGATTCGGCGTCGCCGGACGGACGCTCCGGGAAGTGGCGCGATCGAGTGGCTCGGTCTGGAAGGTGCTGTTCTCGCTGTCGCTGTTCGGGGGAATCACCGGCTGGCTACTGGTCGCTGTCGCGGACGCAGGGGGGCTCGAACTCGCGCCCGGGATCGCGTTCGGGACGTTGCTCGGCCTTGGGACGTTCACGACTTACGCATGGATTACCCAGTTCGACGACGCCGCCGAGTTCGATCGCTATCCGCTCGCGCCCCGTCGACTCTTTCGGGAGAAGTTGCTGGCCTTCCTCGCGCTTGCCGTGCCTGGCGGACTCGCTGTGCTCGCTGTCGCAGCCGTCTGGTTTCCCGTGGCCGAGGTAGCCATCGGGATCCTCATCTTGCCGGCAGTCGCGGTCTACGTCTTCGGTGTTTCGGCGATGGTGGCCGGTCTGTCGGCGACGGCGCTACTGTTCGACGTGGCTCGATTCGCCGTCTTCGCCGCGGCGATCGCGCTGGTCGCGGTCCCGCTCGTGGTCCTCGCGCTGGTCGCCAGCCGATATCCGACGCTCGCGGTCGTTCTCGCGCTGGGTATCGCCGCGGTCGCCGGCGGCATCGGCCTCCTCCTCGCCGAGTTCGCCGGCTCGCGGTGGGATCGACGCCGATGATCTGAGTGCGAGCCTTCTGTCATCGCGTGCGACGGGAATCCCAAGCCATGCGAGCTGACGAATTGAGGACTGCTCCGACAGGGGATTGTGCATTCATGGGGATCAAATGGTTCAGAAAACATTACGCATGATTTATATAACATTTAATCCTATGTGGCGCTATGGGATCGAACACCGATCCGACCCGACGGACGGTTCTGGGAACCGTGGGGACAGGCGCGCTTGTGCTCGTGAGTGGATGTGGGATGCTCGGCCGTGGGACTGTAACGGCCCAGTACATGATCGAACCTGTTGACGGTGGCGGGAGTCTGTCGGATTCGGAGGTCGATATCAACGGTGGGAGCCACGCGGTCGACGAGTTCGAACTCGAGGAGACGACCGAGATACGCTACACGGTTGGCGTCCTCAGCGGCCCGTCGATCGACGCGTTCCTCGTCGAAGCGGACAATCTCGACGCAATTGAAGCCGGGGAGGGGTTCACCGCGATCGACGGGTCGATCACTCTCGACGCGGAGGTCGCCAACGTCGACGGGGTCGAACTCGAAGCGGGTTCCTACGCACTCGTCATCGACAACGGTGATGTCGAACCCGAGAACGCCTAAGTGGCGGTAGTCCGATGATCGGCTCCGGCGAAGTTTTATGTAACGATCAATCGTCATACTAGCTGCGCACGAGCGCCTGATTCATAATGGAAAGCAAACAACTCCTGATGATCGTCGGCGATTTCGGTGAAGACTACGAGATCATGGTACCGTTCCAGGCCCTGCAGGCCGTCGGCCACGAAGTCGACGCGGTCTGTCCCGAAAAGGAGGGCGAAGAGACGATCAAGACGGCGATTCATGATTTCCGTGGCGACCAGACCTATCTCGAAGAACGGGGCCACGATTTCGAATTGACCGCAACGATGGCCGACGTCGACCCGACCGAATACGACGGCCTGGTAGTTCCCGGTGGACGAGCTCCCGAATACCTTCGTGGATACGATGTGGTGATCGAAGCTGTCCAGCACTTTTTCGAGGCCGACAAACCAGTCGCCTCGATCTGTCATGGCCCCCAGATCCTCGCCGCAGCTGGCGTCCTCGATGGCTACGAAATGACGGCGTATCCGGCAGTCCGGCCGGAAGTCGAGGCTGCCGGCTGTTCGTGGGTTGACGGCGTCGTCCGGGACGACAATCTGGTGACTGGCCAGGCCTGGCCCGACCACCCCGAATGGATCGCGACGTTCCTTGAACTCCTCGAAGAACAATAAGCACGCCTGCTGGCTGCTGGCTCGCGGTTCTTCCGGTCGAACCCGTCTTGAGACCGTTCACGTGTCTCTGCTATGATGCGTTGGGTTGGGATCGTTCGAACCGATCCCGTCTCGGCTCAGTCCGCTTTCGCTTCACAATCGTCCTGCCACGGCGACAGCCACGCGGTCGCGACGTCCCGGTAACTCCGCCAGAAGTTTTCCCAGAGGGACGATCGATCGGTCGTTGCCGACCTGTCGAATGCGGTTTTCGTCGCCGTCGGCGACAGTGGGGACGGAAACCGGGAACTGTCGAGCGATTCTATCGGCCGGACCGAGACCGCATGGCTACAGTCCGGGCATTGATACCAGACCGAACGCGACCCCCGCCGTTCGTGAAGAATCCAGTCGCCGTCGACGAGACTGTCGTGTCCACAGTTTCCACAGTGGAGTACTGATTTGCGCCCCCCGGCGCTGTCCCCGCCTGCCACGTTCTGTGAAGTCATGTATCGTACAATTAGGGGTGTCTCAGGTAAAAACATTCGTGTATAATGTTCGGGGATAGGATGCCCTGTCGACGCCGATGGACACATCTGAACGCCAGTGACCACATTCGGGATGGCTACGAGAGAGACACTGGCTGGCCACGGTCGGCACTCTCGTACAGTGCGTCGATCACGGCCATGTTCCGGACGGATTCCGCCTCGTCGATTCGCGGCGTCGATCCGGATTCGACGGCCTCGGCGAAGTGCTCGACCTCTCGTTGGTACGGGTCGACGGGGTCGAACTCCTCGGTCACGTGTCTGCCGTCGACCTCGTACTCGATGGAGACGGACTGGTTCGGATCGGCACCGAAGACGTTTTCGGCCGCCAGCCAGCCGTTCTCGGCCTCGACGCGGTAGGACTCGACGAACGGCGTGTCGAATCCGGAGTGAATCTGTGCCGTCGCCCCCGACTCGAACTCCAGGATTCCGGTCAACTGGCTGTCGACGCCGGCGTCGCGGGTGTCGACACTCGTTGCGTACACCCGCTCGGGTTCACCCAGGAACAGCCGCATCGCACTCACGGTGTAACAGCCGAGATCCATCAACGACCCGCCGGCGAGGTCCGGATCGAGTCGGATGTCGTCTGGATTGCCCCGGAGGGAAAAGGTGAACCTTGCGGATCCGGATCGGACGTTCAAGAAGTCCTCGCTGACGATCTCGGCCGCTCGTTCGGTCCGCGGATGAAACCGATACATGAACGCTTCCATCAGCGTCACGTCCTGGCGATCGCAGTACTCGAACATCTCCCGAGCCTGTTTTTCGTCGACCGCGACTGGCTTCTCACACAGGATATCGAGGCCAGCGTCGGCCGCGCGCATCGTCCACTCGGCGTGCAGCGCGTTCGGGAGCGGGTTGTACACGGCGTCGATCGGTGCCTCCGCGAGCATCGCGTCGTAGTTTCCGTAGGCGTTGGGGATCCCCAGGTCGGCGGCGACGGTTTCCGCACGATCCACGTCCCGTGAAGCGATCGCCGTGACGTCGTGGGCGCTTCGCTCGATCGCGGGGAGCAGGGCACTGCGGGCGATGCCGGCCGTACTCAGGATACCGAATCGCATAGGGAGACCTTCCAGCGCGTCGGTCTTGAAGCTGGGGGCGAAACACGATCGCCCCGCGGAAGGGACGGATGTGGTTATTTCGGAAGTGTCACGCCCGCATCATGGCTCACTGCCCGAGGATCCCGCCGAGGACCACAGTTGTTCGTTCGCCAAATCGCATCCTATTTTTATACCCGTGCCCGGCGAACCGGCTACCTGGCATGGTATCCAAACGGTCGCTATCCAGAACGAACGTCCGGACGATCACGGCCCTCGTCGTGGTCTTTCTCCTGCTCGCATCGATTCCCGGTACGGCATTTGCGGAAACCAGAACCGGCGGCTCGGTCGTCGTCGGGGCCGATGAAACAGTCGCGGGCGACCTCGACGTCTTCGCCGGGTCAGTCGCCATCCACGGCACAGTCGAGGGTAACGTCCGGGCCGTCGGTGGCACGGTCCGGATCGACGGCACCGTCACCGGGAACGTCTCCGCGACTGCCGGCTCGGTCGTCATCGGCCCCGACGCGACGATCGAGGGGTCACTCACCGGGGCCAGCGGCGACGTCACGATCGCAGGGTCGGTTCAGGGCGACGTCCAGGTCGGCGCTGAGATCGTCCGCGTAACCGAGACAGCGGAAATAGCCGGCAATCTCGAATACGGCGGGACGCTCGAACGCGCGTCCGGCGCGTCGATCGCCGGGACGATATCTGCGGATTCCGATCTCGGGTTCGACTCGCCGCTTGGCTTCTCGATCCCCTCCTGGATCGTTGGGATCTACGCTTTCATGGTGGGCCTGCTGGGAGCCGTGATCCTTCTTGGCCTGTTCCCGGACTTCTCGCGGTCAGTTGCGACAGCCGGGACGGCGCAGCCGCTTCGGTCCGGAGCGATCGGCATCGTCGCACTGGTCGGCATCCCCGTCGGACTGGTCGTGCTCGTCCTGACGATCGTCGGCATTCCGCTGGCGCTGATCGGGCTGTTCATCTACCTGCTCGGGCTCTGGGTGGGGTCGCTATACGGCCGGTACGCGGTCGGGACGTTCGTCCTGACACAGCTCGACACCGAGAACCGCTGGCTGGCGTTGCTGACCGGCTTTCTCGCCGTCGCAGCCCTCGGACGCCTCCCCGTCGCGGGCGGGCTGATTCAGCTCGTGGTTTTACTGGTCGGACTCGGTGGGCTCGCAGCGACGCTTCTGGAACGCTACCGTGGCCAGAGATCGAACGGTGAGGGCGAGACAGCGACCGACGGCCGATCAGAACGAGTCGTGCCCTGACCTACAGGTACGCCGCGTCCCATCGGGTGGGTTTGCGCCGGTTCCCACACGAGTTGCACTCGATGCGTCCCATCGCGTCCATCGCGTTCGCAAGTTCACCACAGTTGTCACAGTAGTAGCCGTAGCGGTCCTGGCGGTCGTCGTCGGCGTAGACGATGTGAAACTGCGCTGTCGACCCACGCTCGGATTCGTCGTGATCGACGTACACCGTTTCGCCGCCGGACTCCAGCGGTTCGAGCCCGGTTTGCTCGGCGATGTATCGGTACTCGATCTGATTCCGGCCGCCGATCTCGATCTCGGTGCGACCCACCCGCTCGAAGCCCTTGGACTCGAAGAATCCAGTCCCGTCCTGATTGTTCGCCAGGACGCGGCCCTGGATCGCCATCGCGCCTTCGTCACGGAGTCGACCGATCGTCTCGTCGAAGAGGGTGCTCGCGATCCCCTCGCCACGGTAATCAGGGTCGACGTGTAGCCACAGCAGCATGGCGTCACGCCCGTGGTCGGACTCGTCGACGACCCAGGGCCGACCTGCGGTCAACGTACTCTCGGAGAACGCGACGACCTGTTCGTCGACGTCTGCGACCAGCAGGATGCGATCGTCGGAGTCGAGACTCTCCTCGAGCTGTGCTTCGCCGTACCACTCCTCGATGCCGGTGGTAATCGTTTGTGGACTCAGTGCGTATGACGCCTGGAGCGATCGTCTGGCGACGTCACGGATCGCTGGTGTATCCGCTGGAGTCGCAGTCCGGATGTTCATGCAAATGACTGTGAGGCGTGTCAACTTAAGCCAACCGGCGAGAGCAACCTTTGTGAGCGAGTCGCCTGCCCGGTCCCGCCCGGGCAGGCTCCCGACGCAACCCCAGGCTAGCGTTTCGTCGAAGTGAAATGTCATCCCGTCCCTGCGTCTGATGACGGCGGTGGAGTCCTGTCGGTGTCGTAACGCTAAAGAGTTAAAGCCGCTTCTTTATAGGCAAGATGACCGAAACACGCGATCTCTGGAGGTGGTTCTGTGGGTGTTGAAATCCGGGAGGCGCCAGTGTCGGCGGCGGAATTCGAGGAGATGAAGCGGTTCGTCCACGATTATCTCGAGGCCAGCGTCGAGAACGAACAGGCTGGCGGACGGATGCGGTGGTACCCCTGGCACTCCGCCGAGTACCGGTTCAACCACATCCTCAACGTGGTGGAACTCGCCACGGATATCGCCAAGCAGGAAGGGGCGGACGTGCAGGTCACACGAGTGGCAGCACTGTTTCACGACGTGGCGAAACTCGAAGCGGAGCAGGACGAACACGCAGCAGCCGGTGCCCGCATCGCCAAGGAGTTCCTGGAGACGCACAGTGATTATCCACAGTCGTTCGTCGAACAGGTCGTCGCCGCGATCGAGGACCACTCCTATCAGGGTGACCTCACCGACCTGCCGCTTGAGACCCGGTGTCTCATCGAGGCTGACGTCCTCGACAAGGTCGGTGCCAACGGGACGGCGCTGTTGCTGTTGCGCATGGGATATGAGTCACGGTCCCACGTCGACGCTCCGGAGATGGTCGAACGCGTCACCGAGCGGGGAACGGACGCTCGCGAGCGCATCGAGAGCGACACCGCCGAGAGCTACCTCCACCGCCGACTCAAGCGGGTGCGGTGGTTCAAGGAGTGGCTCGAAGAGGAGATCGCCGTGGTCGATGCCGAAAGCGAGGTCTGAGAACCCCGTCGCCGGGAGCGAACGCCGGGTCCCCGCCAGTCTCATCCCACGAGACCGACCGTCGACAGGGCGTCGTACAGGAAGAACACGCCGAAGCCGGCCAGAAAGACCGCGCTGAGGACGGCGACCGCCGGAGCGAAGCGGTCGACTCGCCGACCGGCAGTCACCAGCGTCGCCGGGAAGCCGACGATCCAGACGCCGATCCCGGCGAAAAAGCCCACGAGCAGCGTCGGCTTACCTGTTCGAACGACGAGCAGCCCCTCGAGGTGCCCGCCCACGTACGGCGTCTGGGAGAGGACGTCGACCGTGCCCGGCGTGAGAAGGCCGACGCCGACAGTCAGCCAGAAGATGATCTGATACGGGTTCGTGAGTGCAAGCACGAACGCCCGCCGAAACCCTCGTGCGTCGGGTCGGTCACCGCTGTGACCGGCCCCGGTGGTCGCGTCCTCGTCGAACGTGGTAAACGTCCGGTCGAGTTCACGGACGGCGTCGATCGCGAAGTACAGCATCAACACGCCGCCGATCCCGACCATCGTTCCCTGCAGGAGCGTCGCTTCCTGGACGATCGCGACAACGCCGAGCACCGAGAGGACGAAAAACGTCGCGTCGGCCACCATCGCCCCCAGCCCGGCAGTGACGCCGGCCCGGAAGCCGCCCACGACGCTTTCCTCGGCGATGACGGCGTTCATCGGCCCCGGTGGCGCGGCCAGCGCCAGCCCGAATATCGACCCGGCAAGCCCGGTTACCAGTACATCTATCACAGCGTTGTACGTTGGTTTTGCCGCGTAGCGCAAAAGCGCTTCGAGACGCTCGACGCGGGCCCCGGATCGTATCTGCCTACTGGTACATCCCGACCGGTTCGGCCTTCGAACTCTCCTCTTGGGCCTGCTGCATCCGTTGGGCGAGTTGCTGTCGTGTCGCTCGGATCTCCTCGGCGCGGTCGAGGAGTGAGTCCGTTTCGACGGTGAGTCCAGTGATCGGGGCGATCGCCGTCTCGATCAGCGACGTGGCGGCCGCGGGATCGGGGAACCTGGCTGACGCTTCGACGATCAACCCGAGCGCATCGAGATCCTGTCGATGTGCTTCATAGAGCAACGCGCCGGTCGGGCCGCTGATCGCCCCTCGTTCGTCCGGCGGGGCGATGTCGTGGGCAGATAGAATCTCGCCGGCTTCGCCCGTCGCGACGCCGTAGGTCGCCCGCTCGTCGTCCGGGTCCGTCGAGCGGCCGCTGAGGTAGATCGGGAGGGCGTCCTGATCGCGAATCCAGCCAGTGAGACACCCGGCGAACTCCTCGGCGGCGTTCGGCGAAACCGGGACGTCGCTCTGGAGCACGAGGAGTTCGTGCTCCGGGTCGGCATACAGCCGGACGGCCCCGGTGATCTCCGGGTCGTTCTCGTGGTAGATCGCGACTTCCGGCAGTCCCTTACAGTGACACGTCGCATAATGGGTCATCTCGAAGGTTTCGATCAGATGATCCGCGGTGATCTTCCCGACCAGCCCGACGCCCGGCAACCCCTCGACGAGGGTCGGGTTCGACAGCGAAAGCTCCGTCTCGTGGACCGTTATCTGTGCCATGACAGCACTTCACGCCCTTGCATCAAAAAACGTGCCGGCAAGCCGTCTTGAGAGCGCGTGATGAAGCTGGCGGTCGAAACCGACAAACGAGCGCCCGCGCAATCCATTCCATGGACGTGTTGCAGCGCTACGAGTCGCTTTTCGAGGACTGGTCCGGATTCCGTGCTGCCTGTCGCCGCCCGCTCCCGTCGGTCGTCCGCGTCAACACGCTCAAGACGACCGTCGAGCGGGCGAAGACAGCCCTGGAGACGGAGGGGATCACCTACGAGACGGTCGACTGGCACGACGGTTTGTTGCGGTTGCCGGACGACAATCCTGGATCGAACTGGCCGTACGTGCAGGGGTGGCTCCACGGTCAGGAGGAAGTCTCGGCACTGCCGCCGGTCGTGCTCGATCCCGACCCGGGTGATCGCGTCTGGGACGCCACGGCCGCACCGGGCAGCAAGACGACCCAACTCGCTGCGCTGATGGACGACGAGGGGGCAATCGTGGCGACGGACAACAACCTCGGTCGGCTGTCGGCGTTGCGGTCGAACGCCGAACGCCTCGGCGTCACAAATCTTGCAGTTACGAACGAGGACGCGCGCAACCACTCGCTGAAGCCGTTCGACGGCAGGCAATACGATCACGCACTCGTCGACGCGCCCTGCTCGTGTGAGGGGACGATCCGGAAGAACCCGGATGCACTGGCGCAGTGGTCGCTCGATCACGTTTCCGGCATCGCCGGTGCCCAGAAGGGGATCCTCCGGCGCGCCGTCGAGGTCACCAAGCCCGGCGGGACCGTTGTCTACTCGACGTGCACGTTCGCTCCCGAGGAGAACGAGGCCGTCCTCGACCACGCCCTCGAAGAGACCGATGCCCGGCTCGTCTCGAGCGACCTCCCGCTCGACAGTCGACCCGGCGTGACCGAGTGGGACGGCGAGACCTTCGATCCGAGCGTCCGGAAGGCCCACCGGGTCTATCCCCACCTCAATGACACGGGCGGGTTCTTCGTCGCGAAACTGGAGGTGCCAGCATGACCGACGGGAGCGCATCGAGCGACGCCGAACTCGGTGAGAACGACGGCGATCGATTCGACCGGTTGCCGGCGACAGAGGACGAGCGCGAGGTCCAGGGTCGACCGACCCGCCAGGATGTGCTCGACTACTGGGACGATCGCTTCGGCGTCCCGCCGGAGACGTTCGAGGAGCACACGTTCTGGGAGCGCGGCTCGGGCAAGATCTGGGTCTTCTACGGCGATCTTCCGTCGCCGGTCCACATCGAAGCGCTCGGCATGACCTTCCTTCGGACGCGCCAGGAACACTGGAAGCCGACGCTCGAAGCCGTCCAGCGCTTTGGACACCACGCCGAGACCTGCGTAATTCATCTCTCACGCGAGCAGGCCCGGACGTTCCTCGCGGGCGATGATCAAGCGATCGAGTGGGACGGCGACTGGGGGTACCTGATCGTGGCCCACAACCTCGCCGGCGAGGTCGAACCACTGGGCGTCGGGCTGTATATTCACGGCGAACTTCGGTCACAGGTGCCGAAAGGGCGACGACGGGAGTTGTAGATCAGGCTGATTTCTGACTGCGGATCACGCCGCCACCCAGCCCCTCCCACTCGACGCGATAGCCCAACCGCGAAAGCACGGCGCTGGCATCGTCGATTCCGTACTCGTCGAGGACTGCTTCGGCCTCGGAAAGGGTCATCTCGGGTTCGATCCGCTGAGCCAGATCAGCAAGAATCGACGGCCGAACCAGCGTCCGACCGACCAACTCGTGTTCGGGAAAACTCGTCGTCTCGACGGCATCTTCGCTCACGCCGTGGGTCTCGGCCAGTTCGGCGAGCGTGATGACGTCGGCTTCAGGTTCGAGTTCGGCGGGCAACTCGGCCACGTTCGCGGCGACGAGATCGGTCTCGTAGCGCCGGAGCGCGTCCCGGACGTCCTTCACTCGGACCGAGCCGGTGTAGGGGATCGCCCGATGGTCCCGGGCTTCGATCGCCTCGCCGACGCCAAGGCTCTCGTCGTAGGCGACCAGCAGTTCGACGTCATCGATCGTATCGAACTGGGCGAGTTTCTTCTCGACGTACGCCGGCGTCCAAAAGCCCATGATCTCGAAGAACACGCGGAAGTCACCGTGGCGGTATTCGAAGGCGAAGTCGGGGATCGCGACGCTCGCGCCGGCTTCGAGCGGTTCGGGTTCGCGACGAAGGTCCCAGGGGAGATCCAGCGACGCGAAACGGGTGGCGAAGTCGGCCTCGACGTCGCTGTCGTAGGTGGGCTCGACGATCGGGTCGACGTCGGGCACCGAGACGTCGGCGTCGGTGAGGGTCATCGTCCGCTCGCGCCCGTCGTCATCGATGGTGGCTTCGAGTCGCCAGTCGTCGGTTTTCGCCACGCTCCGCAGGAGTCGGGCGAACTGGGTGCCGTACCGACGGGTCGACTTGAACAGTGCATCGGGCCCAGTCACGTGGAGTTCCCGCGCTCCGTCGTCGGTCTTTCGGACCTCGTAAAGCAGCCCGAGACGTTTGACAGCACGCACGAGTGCTTTCGGATCGGCGGAGCTGATCCGGATGGCGGTTGCGTCGAACAGCGCCGTCTGAGCCAGCGAGAGATTGTACTGTTCGAGCAACGCCGCCGGTGTCCACTGTCGGTCGAACTCTGTGAGTATCTGTCGGGCGTCGAGATCGGCGTACAGCGACGATTCGATGGCGGCCCGGTCGCTGCCGAGGCGGTCGGCGGCCTGCTGGAGCGCACGGGCTCGTTCGCCTTCGGTGACCACCCCGATCGACTCGGCGGCCTCGAAGGCTGCACGGCGCGCTCGCTCCGGCGGAAGGGGTGCTCGTGTCTCGAAGGTGGCGTCGCGTTCGAGGAGCTTGGCGAACCCGCGGACGAGTTTGAAATCGTCGGACTCGCGTTCGACTTCCGTCAGGGCATCGGTGAGTGTCTCGCGGCGCTCGCCGACGTGGCCCTGAAAGACGCCGATCACTCGCGCCGCGAGGTCCCGGTGGCCCTCGTCGACGAACTCTGGGTGGTACCCGCCGCCAGCGCGGGAGACGGCTAGCAGGTCCTTCGTCAGCACGATGTGAATTCCACCGCCGGGGGAGGAAAAGCCACCGGTGGCGACGAACTCCGCGGATCCCCAGGCAGTGGGCACGATGAGACACTGTGACGTTCGACTGCCCCGCCTTTGATCCACGACCGGCTGATACCGCCAGCACGTTGCCCGCGCGTCAGTCTGGCGGTCAGGACTCGCGCTCGCCGACCGACAGCCCGGCCACCTGCTCGAAGAACTTCACGACAGCAGCCATGTCCGCTTCGCCGTGGCCCATGCCGCTGGTGGCGCTGAACGTCTCGCGTGCGGCGGCCGTCTGTGGCAACGGGACACCGGCGTCGTTGGCTTCCTCGACAGCGTACCGGAGGTCCTTGAACTGTAGATCGACGGGGAATCGCGGCTCGAAGTCGCCGGCGGCGATGTTCTCGCCCTTGATCGAGTACAGCGGTGAGTCCACCGCGCCGGCCTCGACGACGGCAAGCATGTCGTCGTAGTCGAGTCCCTGGGACGTGCCGAAGGCGAGCGCTTCGGCGAACGCGCCCATCATGTCCCCGAGCAGGAGGTTGACGAACAGTTTCATGCGCGCGCCGTCGCCGACCGCCCCGCAGTCGACGATCGGCTCCCCGATCGCGGCGAGGATCCCCTCGACGTCTTCGAGCAACCGTTCGGGACCCGCAGCGAGGACGGTGAGCGTCCCCTCTTCGGCAGGGCCGACCGTGCCAGAGACCGGCGCATCGACGTACTGTCCGCCTGCATCCCGGACTGCCTCGGCCGCAGCCTCGGTGGCGGCTGGCGTGACCGTACTCATCTGGATGACGGTCGTCTCCGACGTGAGCCCAGCGAGGAGACCGTTTTCGCCGTCGAGGACCGCCTCGAGCGCCTCGTCGTCGGTGACCATCACGACGACGGTGTCCGCCCGATTCGCGACGTCTGCGGGGGAGTCGGCGACGGTCGCTCCCCGTTCGGCGAACGGTTCCGTACGGGATCGCGTCCGGTTGTAGACGACGAGCGGGTAGCCCGCCTCACTGACGTTTTCGGCCATCGGTGCGCCCATCGCACCGAGTCCGATGAATCCGACTGGTTGCATGCTGACGATTCTTCGGACGCCACGGACAGAAGGGTTGCGAACGGCGTCGAAAACCCTCATGGGTATCGAGGAACAAGCCTGTGGTATGACTGACGGATCGTGGACCGAACGGATCGCCGCCGAGCGCATGCAGACCGACCAGGAGTTCGCCGATCGGGTCGCGGACTCGCCGCTGTCCAGCCAGCAGTGGGGCCTGGTCATGACTGCCGTCGAGTTCGACATCGACGGCCCCGAGGATCCCGAGACTGCCGATCTAGTCGTCGACGCTCGGAAGCTATCGAGTGTTATGGACGAGATCCGCCGCATCGGCGATCGCCAGCCGGGGTCCGCCGCAACGTCCGACAGTGACGGCGGGATCCTCGACAGCGTCAAGGGGGCCTTTGGCGTCGGTGAACCCAGCGACCAGCTTCGCGAAACGGCCGAAGCACTCGCCGAGGAGTACGCCCGTGCACTCCAGTCCCGCCTCGAAGAACGCGATCGCTGGGCGGACGTCTGTGACCGTGCCCAGTCCTGATCGAAGCCCCTCGCTTCTGTCTTCGTTCAGAGTTCGTCACCACCGCGGAACAGGGTCAGCTCCTGGGTTTCGTAGCTGTTGATCCGTTCAGTCACGATCTCGTCGTTTGATTCGTCGCCGACTTGGAGAGTGTCCAGTCATCGATCGTCCCGGGCTCGAAATCGACAGTCAGCACCCACCGAAACTTCCGTTTGCAACGCGCTTAAGCGAGATGGCGGCGTGTATTGAGATGAGTAGCAGTGTCCGGACCACACCACGATCAACCACTCGTTACCGCTGGTGCACCGATTGAAGACGCCGATGCCGCCGCTGTCCTCGTCCACGGTCGCGGCGCAACCGCCCAGAGCATTCTCCGGATGGCTGAGGGATTCCCCAGGGAGCGCGTGGCGTATCTCGCGCCACAGGCCGCCCGGAACACGTGGTACCCCAACCCGTTCACCGCGATCGTCGAGTCGAACGAGCCCGGCCGATCGTCGGGTCTCAAGGCGATCTCCGACGCCGTGGGTGAGGCTGTCGACGCCGGAATCCCGACTGACCGAACACTGATTCTTGGCTTCTCGCAGGGTGCGTGTCTCGCCAGTGAGTACGTCGCCCGTAACCCACAGCGCTACGGTGGGTTGGCCGTGCTGAGCGGTGGTCTCATCGGCGAGTCAGTCGACGTCGAGGACTACGATGGCGACCTTGCGGGCACCCCTGTCTTCCTGGGATGTAGCGATGTCGACCCACACATCGCTGCCGAACGCGTCCGGGAGACCTCCGCGGTATTCGAGCACTTGAACGCCGACGTGACCGAACGACTGTACGAGGGAATGGGCCACGGGGTCAACGACGACGAACGCGAGTTCGTCCACACGATGATCAGCGAACTCGTCACCAGTGGGTCGACGTAACGACGGAAAGAAGGAGAAAATCGCAAGCAGACAGCAGCTTCGAGTAGACTCAGTCGGAGACGGCCTGATCCTGTTTCTCGGTGGCGTCGTCGCCGGTGGTCAGCTCGTAGAGGTTCTGCCGGGCGTCAGCGAAGTAGACGTCCTCGGAGACGACATCGACTTCTTCGAGCCGTTCGAGCGCGTATCTGACTGTGCGGGCCGAGAGCATCGATTCTTCGACGATTCCCTTCTGTGTCAGCGGGCCCTTGTATTCGAGGACCTTGAAGACGAGTTTGGCACTCGGCGGGAGATCTGTGATGTCTTCCTCGTCAGGTTCAGCCATTGAACGAACCAACGTTCGCCGGCCGTATAAATATTGAGGAGTCGTCTTTCGTGGGGAACCGATGAGCGCCCCGTCTACGGCGCACGCTTCTGGTTCCGTCGAACGAACGGCTTTTTAGCCCCCGTGGCCGATCATGGCGTATGGCTATCGAAACGTCACATCGGCTGACCGGCCACGCCAAGAGCGTCACGGTCACCGCCCTCTCCACGATCGCGGGGGTGATCGCCGGCGTCTCCTCTCACGAACTCTTTACGGTTGGGCAGTCACAGTCGGCGCTCGGTCTCGTCATCGCCGCGGCTATCGCCCAGTTCCCGATACTGTATATCCTCGGTGTCGATATTGGGGATTTCTCCACGAAAGACTACCTCTACGTCGGCTTTATGACGTTTTCACTCTGGTTTGTCACCTGGAGCATCCTGCTGACCACGGCATAACGAGGACCGAGGAGGATTCAATACATGGCAGATGATTCTATCGCGGTCGTCGATCTCGATCGATGTCAGCCCGATCGGTGTAATTACGAGTGTTCGAACTTCTGTCCGCCAAACCGGACGGGCAAGGAGTGTATCGTCACGCGAGAGGACCACTACGATGAGGGAGAACCCCACGAGGGCGCTCCGGAGCAGGTCTGGATCAGCGAGGAGATCTGTCTCGGCGAAACCTGTGGGATCTGTGTCGAAAAGTGCCCCTTCGACGCCATTCAGATCATCAATCTTCCTCAGGAACTCACCGACGATCCGGTCCATCGCTACGGGGACAACGCCTTCGCGCTGTACGGCTTGCCGGCCCCCGGTGAAGGCCGCGTGACCGGCATTCTCGGGCCGAACGGGATCGGGAAGACGACGGCCGTCCACATTCTCGCGGACGAACTCACGCCGAACCTCGGGGACAGCGCCACGAGCGGCGACTGGGACGCTGTGCTGGAGGAGTATCGCGGTACCGCACTCCAGGACTACCTCGAATCACTGCTTGACGGTGACGTGACGGTCGCGCGCAAGCCCCAGTACGTCGACGAGATCCCCGACCAGTTCGACGGCACGACGCGCGCCCTCCTCGAAGGCACCGACGAGCGCGGCGTCCTCGACGAGTTGATCGAGCGCGTCGGCATCGAACCGGTCGTCGACCAGGACATCGACACGCTCTCCGGGGGCGAACTCCAGCGGGTGGCACTCGTCGCCGCCCTCGCGCGTGATGCGGACTTTTACTTCCTCGACGAGGTCTCGCCGTATCTGGACATCGGCCAGCGGATGACCGCGGCGCGACTCATCCAGGAGATGGCCGAAGAGGAGGACCGGTCGATGCTCGTCGTCGAACACGACCTCGCGATACTGGACCTCCTCGCGGACGTGATCCACGTCGGGTACGGTGAACCCGGCGCGTTCGGCGTCATCACGGATCCCAAGTCGGTCAAGAACGGAATCAACGAGTACCTCTCGGGGTATCTCGAAAACGAGAACATGCGGATCCGCCAGGACGCCATCGAGTTCGAGGAACACGCCCCCCGATCAGTTTCGACGGGCGACGTCGTGATCGAGTATCCCGGTCTGGAGAAAAGCTACGGCGAAGGCGAGTTCTCGCTTTCCGTCGAGGCAGGGCAGATCCGGGAGAGCGAGGTCCTCGGCGTGGTCGGGCCCAACGGGATCGGGAAGTCGACGTTCGCGAAGCTGCTGGCCGACCGACTCGAACCGGACGCCGGCGAACTCGACGCCAGCGTCGACATCTCGTACAAACCTCAGTACGTCGAGGTCGACCAGCCGATGCGCGTCGACGCCTTCCTCGGGTCGATCGCCGAGGACTTCGGGACCTCCTACTGGAACACCGAGATCGCCCAGCCCCTCCAGCTCGACCGGATCATGGAACAGCAACTCACGGACCTCTCGGGGGGCGAACGCCAGCGTGTTGCCATCGCGGCGTGTCTCTCCCGTGACGCCGACCTCTATCTCCTGGACGAGCCCAGCGCCCACCTCGACGTCGAACAGCGGGTGCTCGCGACGAGTGCGATCCGGCGCTACGCCGAGAACCACGACGCGACGGCGATGGTCATCGACCACGATATCTACATGATCGACCTGCTGGCTGACCGCCTGCTCGTCTTCGACGGCGAACCCGCCGTCGCCGGCCACGCCAGCACCCCCCAGTCGATGCGCTCGGGGATGAACGACTTCCTGGGCAACCTCGACATCACGTTCCGGCGTGACGAACGCACGGGCCGCCCCCGGATCAACAAGCCCGAGAGTCGTCTGGACCGGGAGCAAAAGCAGGCCGGCGAGTACTACTACGCGCCAGAGTGAGGTCGGCGGCTCTTCCGCCGCCCCCTAGTGAAGTCGGCGACTCTTCCGCCGCCCCCTAGTGAAGTCGGCGAACCTTCCGCCGCCCCTAGTGACGGACGGTCGCCCCCTCATGAGCGAAACCCGTATTCCCCTTCGAGCGGAAGCCAGCACACATGTACGATTACCACGTCCACACCACGTACTCCGATGGCTCCTTTCTTCCCCGGATGATCGACGCTGCCGAGCGGGCCGGCCTCGACGGTGTCGGCTTCGCGGATCACTGCAACGTCTTCGACGCCGAGGCCGATCAGGCCTACCGCGAGGCGTCCGGCTTCAACCTGGATCTGACCTACGAGCGCCGACGCCGGGCGATCGACCGGGCGCGCGAGCGGACGGACCTCCGGCTGTTCGACGCCGTCGAGATGGATTATCACGCGGCACGCGAGGAGGCGATCGAATCGTTCCTCGAGGACGCCGACTTCGAATATGCCATCGGTAGCGTCCACGCGATCGATGGAGTCAACGTCCACAACCAGTCATACTTCGCCGGCCTCTCCGAAACAGAGCGTGAAGCTGCCGTCGAGATGTACGTCGATCACCTGATTTCGCTGGTCGACTCGGAACTGTTCGAGATTGCCGCTCACGTCGATCTCGTCGAGCGAAACGAGGCCCTCCGTGGGCTGCTGACCGAGGATCACTACGGACGAATCGCCGATGCGTTCACTGATTCCCGGACTGTACCCGAGATCAACGCCGGCCGCGTGCTCGACGCCTACGGCGAGTTCCATCCGAGCGAGTCCTTCGCGGAACTGTTGGTCGACGCGGGCGTTTCCTTCACCATCGGGTCGGACGCCCACGCGCCCGGATCGCTGATCGACTGCAGCGAGGAACTTCGCGCGGTCCGTGAGGAGTGGCACCTGCCGATCGTCGAGTTGGATCTTGTCTGAGGTCGACATGGACGGATCACGAAACAACGCTTCCGCGACCGTGGTGTCCCGCACATCGAACCCGATAGATCGTGGCAAATACCGGAGAGAACCGTGTGACTATTCACAGGGGACCGTGTCAGTGCAACCAACATGGCGAGTGTAGTGCTCCTGGCGCTCGCCGCGAGCCTACCGATCGCGGTCGCGTTCGTACTGTTGGCCGGGTTGCGATGGTCGGCAGCACGGTCGATGACTGTCGGGTGGGTGATCGCGGCGGCGCTCGGGCTGGGCGTCTGGGGAATGGAAGGCACGTGGTTCGCGGCCGCGGCGCTGAAAGGCGTCCTCGAAGCGGTCGACATCATCCTGATCGTCTTCGGCGCAATCTTGCTGATGAACTATCTGGAGGTCGGCGGGGCGATCAGCACGATCCGATGGTTCTTCCGGCGCGTCGAGAACGACCGCCGGGTTCAGTTGCTGTTGATCGGCCTGGGCTTCGAGACCATCATCGAAGGCGTCGCCGGCTTTGGCACGCCAGGGGCACTGGCCGCGCCGCTGTTCATCGGCCTGGGGTTCCCGCCGCTCGCAGCGGCTGTCTTCGGCCTGTTTTTCAACGCGCCGAATCCACAGTTCGGTGCCGCGGGGACGCCGATCAACGCCGGCGTCGAGACGCTATCGTCGACGCTCTCGGGAACCATCGGGGTCGCGGAGTTCAAGTCGATCGTCTCGGCCTGGACCGGCGTCATGACGGGGCTGACGTTCGTCTTCTGGGGGTTACTCGGCGTCTTCCTGCTGATCTACTGGTTCGGGGACGACGAGGAGCGGACCGTGCGCGGGGCAGCGCGCTCGAGTGCCCCCATGGTTCCGTTCGCGCTGGTTCTCGGCGTCATCACCGGGCTGGTCCAGTGGGCCGTCGCCTGGTTCATCGGCTACTCGCTGCCCGACATTGCCGCCGGGTTCGTGGTCATCGGTCTGGGCATCGTCATGGCACAGTACGACGTTCTTGTGCCCGAGAAGACCTGGACGTTCCCCGATCGCGGTCGGTGGTCGGACACCTGGCTCGGCGGGCTGAGCCTCGATTCGATCAGCGACGACGAGCCGACCAAGGAAATGCCGGTCTGGCTGGCCTGGACGCCGTATCTCCTGGTCGCCGGGTTCCTCCTGGTGACTCGGTGGCCCGGCCTCGGGATCGAAGGCCAGTTGCAGGCGGTGACCTTCGAGATCGGCAACCTTCTGGGGACCGAACTCGGTTGGGACATCGAGTACCTGTACTTGCCGGGCACGATGCCGTTCATGCCGATCGCGATCGGCACGGGTCTGCTCTACAGACTCGACGTCGAGGGCACCGTCGAAGCCTGGCGGGAGTCCGTCCGACAGGTCGCACCGGCGGCACTCACGCTCGTTGTCGTCGTCTCGCTGACACAGGTGATGCAGGAGTCGGCGACCAACCCCGAGAACATCGCCGGCATGATGCAGGTGCTCTCGGAAGTGCTTGCGAGCGCGGCCGGCGGGGCACTCCCGATGGTCGTGCCCTGGATCGGCGCGCTGGGGACCTTTGTCACCGGCTCGAACACCGTCTCCGACATTCTGTTCAACTCCCTGCAGTACAACGCGGCCGAAAACGTCGGCCTCTCACGGGGCATGATCGTCGCGATTCAGAACGTCGGCGGCGGAGTCGGCAACATGATCTCGGTCCAGAACATCGCCGCGATCTGTGGCGTCGTCGGCATCGCCGGCCGTGAAGGGGATATTCTCCGGAAAGTCGCCGTCCCGACAGTCATCTTCGCGCTGTTCGTCGGCACGGTCGGCACGCTGCTGGTCTACGTCGTCGCACCCGGCGTGTTCTGAGTGCCGTCGAAAGCTACGGTTCGATCTCGACGTCAGTGAACTCGAACCGTGCCCCACCACGATCGCTTTCAGTCACCGTCACGTCCCAGCCGTGAGCATCAGCCACCTGTGAGACGATACTGAGGCCGAATCCGGTCCCCGCATCCCTGGTCGAGTAGCCCACATCGAAGACACGCTCACGGTCCGCAACCGGAATGCCCGGCCCGTCGTCGGCCACACAAAACCCGCAGTCTGTGGTTTCGATCCGGACGCACACTGTCTCCCCGCCGTGAGAGACCGCGTTACGGAACAGGTTTTCGAGCAGTTGTCGGAGCCGATTCTCGTCGCCGCAGATCCGTCCGTCGGCCTCGTTTTCGAGCGTCGCGTCGGCTGTCCTGACAGTTGTCCAACACCGATCGACAAGCGTCGCGAAATCGAGCCACTCCGGCTCGGCGATGGTCGCTCCGTTTTGAGCTAGCACCAGCAGATCGTCGATCAACGTCTCCATGCGTTCGTGGGCCCGTTCGACCGCATCTAGATGACTGTGGTCACAATCTTCGATAGCCAGTTGACAGCGTGTTCGTGCCACTTCGAGCGGGTTTCGCAAGTCGTGGCTCACGACCCGTCCGAACTCCGCAAGCCGTTCGTTCTGGCGTTTGAGCGTCCGTTCGCCGGTCAAGCGGTCGAGGACAGTCGCCGCGTTGTCTGCGAGGACCGTCGCAAGCATTCGGTCCACCCGACCGAACGCACCCTGTTCAGTGTTTCCAATCGACAGTGTTCCGTGATCGCCGATCGGGACATATAGCGCTGAGCGGTGTGGGCCATTGTCGACGCCTCGATCGCACGCCTCGAAGTCTTCGACGAGGCGGGATTCGCCAGTCCGATACACGTCTCCCGGGAAGCCTTCGCCGATCGCATACGAGGGGCGATCGCCGAGTTCCGCCCTGGCGTCGCTGGTCACGGCGACCGGTCGGAGGACGTCACCCTCACGGAACCGAACCACGTTACTCGGGTGGTCGAGGATCGAACTCACCGAGTCAGCCACGAGTGTCCCAACCGTTTCCCGATCGTCAGCCCGGATGAGATCTCTGGTGGCATCGTGGAGGCCTTCGAGGCGGTCGACGACGGTGCTCAACTCAGCGTTGCGTTTCGTGTGCTCGGACACGTCTCGATAGACCCAGAGATGCCCCATCCCGTCCGGAAAGTCGACTGTTTGATAGTGCTGTTCGACAGTGCGACCATCACCCAGATCGAGTTGCCGATCTGTGTTCGACTCAGGGGCGGTGGGCGACTCGTCGAGCTGATGGAGCGATCGGCTAGATTCTACGAGTCGGTCACGCATCTTGGCGCTGAGGTGCGCACTGTCTGTCCCGACGATGGCTGACGGTGACTCGTCGACGTCAAACAGGTCAAGCAGTCGCTGGTTGACTGAAAGCACCTGTCGGGATTCGTGCTCGGCCAGCACGCCGACCGGAAGCGTATCGAACAGCGTCGAAAGCAGGACGTCTGTCTCTTCGTGTTCCCGTTCGCGATCGACCCGTTCGGTACGATCGACGGCGATCCCGAGAACGGCTCGCGTGTCCGTGTCCGCCAGGTCGTGTGGGAACAGGCGCGGTTCGAAGACGTGAGTCTTCTCCTTGGGGGACGTGATTTCGACATCGGGCACACGTTTTGACGTGTTCGACTCCAGCACGTCCGTGAGATCGGCCCGAAACTGCTCGGCGGCTTGGTCCCCGAGAATCTCGCTGACAGTCGCCCCTTCGATCGCTTCGACTGTCGTCTCGTGGAAGTCAGCCAATGCCTGATTGGCGAGTAAATACGTCCCGTCCTCAGCAACGATATACACCAGGTGGGGCATGGCATCGATGACTTCGCGCAGTCGCGTTTGGCTGCGCGCGAGCAGTCGCCGTGATCGGGTCTGTTCGACGGCATTTTTGATTCGGTTCGCCAGCACAGTGTACTGGTCCGAGCCAGTGGTCTTCTGGAGGTAATCGGTGACGCCGGATGAGATGGCATCGCTTGCGATATCTTCCGAACCTCGCCCGGTGAACAGAATGAACGGGAGATCGGGGTGGGATTCACGCACCGTTTCGAGAAACTCGATCCCGTTTGCACCGGGCATCTCGTAATCAGAAACGACACAATCGAAGGCTCCGTCCCCAAGACGGTCAAGTCCTGCAGTCGCGCTCGGTGCCGTCTCGACGGTGAAATAAGGCTGCTCCCGTTCGAGAAAGGTCGCGGTCAGTTCCAGAAAGTCGCGCTCGTCGTCCACACAGAGGATCCGGATAGTATCGGAGACAGAACGGTCCATCACCGTCTAGAGTACAAAGACAGTGACAATAATAGTTTGGCCGGTGAACCGCTGTTCAACGATCGGCGCGGAGATCAGAGGATGCGACGTTGACAGCTCCCACAGAGGGTCTGTTCTTTGACGTCGACCTGGCGAACCTTGGGGGAGAAGTTCATGACACAGCGCTTGTTATCACAGTGTTCGAGCCCGAGCGTGTGGCCGATCTCGTGGACGACTTCCTTGCGGACGCGTTCGGCGAACACCTCGGTGTTGGACTTGTTCGAGATCCCGCCGTCGGAGGTCATCTGCAGTCGATGCGTCGAGATGACGCTGCCGTTGCCGTCGAGGTAGGCGAGGCCGAAGACGTAGTTGCGGCGGCGGTAGAACAGGTCCCGGTCGGTGATCGCGATGTTTTTCTCGCCAGTCCCCTCTCGCTTGGCGAGGTCGATGAATTCCTCTGCGCGGTACTGGTCGCGATCAGGATCGAAGGATCCAGCTGGGATCGACTGGGTGTCGTTGACGGTGACGTCACAGTCGTAGACTGATCGCAGACCGGCAGAGGCCTCACGTTTGACCATCGCGGGGAGATCACCGACCGGCACGATGTCGACGTGCATACAACCCCGTATGCACGGGGGGCGCTTAAATACCTCGCCGATGGGACGGCGACCGTCGACAGTCGGAAACTGCTTTAATCCCGAGCCTCTGTGCGCACATACCCATGCAGTCAGACGCGGTCGTACTTGACGTGGACGGCGTGCTGGTGGACGTCGCCGACTCGTATCGGCGGGCCGTTGTCGACACTGTGGCGCGCATCCACGGCGAAACCATCTCACGATCCACGCTGCAGGCGTTCAAGGACGCGGGGGGGTTCAACAACGACTGGGAGTTGACTGACGCGCTCGCGTTGTACGTGCTCGCCCGGAGCGAAGGATTCGACCGTTGCGTCGAGGGATTTACTGATCGGATTGCCGCCTCCGGGGGCGGATTCTCCGGGGCGCGGTCCGTCGTCGACGACGAGATGGACGCCGCCGCGCGCGAACGAATCTATGCGGCACTCGATCGGGAACAGCTCCGTGAGGTGTTTCAGCAACTGTATCTTGGCAGCGACAAATATCGGGAGATCGAGGGGAGCGAACCGACGCTCTCGGAAGCCGGCTATATCCACGACGAGACCGTCCTGGTCGATCGGTCGACTCTCGAGACGCTGCTTGCGAACTTCGAGGTTGGTGTTCTGACTGGGCGACCAGCGGCGGAGGCCGACATCGCCATGGATCGCGTCGGATTGGACATTCCCGCGGACCACCGCTTTACCATGGACGACTGGGACGCGGGCAAGCCGGACCCTGACGCACTCGTGACGCTAGCCGAACGCTTCGATGCCGACACCGTCACTTTCGCCGGTGATACGCTGGATGACGTTCGCACCGCCGTCAACGCTGCTGACACCGATTCTGACCGGACCTATCACGGTATCGGCGTCCTGACCGGTGGACTCACAAGCGAATCGGGCCGGGAGAAGTTCGAGCAAGCAGGGGCCGACGCCGTCGTCGAGTCGGTCAACGACCTGCCGGAACTCCTCGAAGGGGGCGAAAACCGTGCGGGATCGCAGGGGGCTTAACGGTCGCGCCCGGAAATCTCGGACATGCGAGTGGCTATCCTCGGTGGGACGGGTGACATCGGCGAAGGCCTGGCGCTCCGGTGGGCCTATCACACGTCTCACGACATCGTCATCGGATCACGCGATCCACAGCGTGCACGTTCAAAAGCTGAGGAGTACGAGACCGAACTGTCGAGTCGCGGCGCGGAAACGACCATCGCAGCGGCGGCGAACGCCGAGGCGGCAGCCGGGGCCGATGTCGTCGTCGCTGCCGTCCCGGCTTATCACCTCGCGGATACGATCGAGCAGGTCGAGGAGGGCCTCGACGGTGAGACAGTGCTCGTCAGTCCGGCCGTCGGGATGCAACGCGACGAGAGTGGCATGCATTACAACCGACCTGGGGCCGGCAGCGTCACGGCGCTGGCTGCGGATGCAGCACCCGACGACGTGGCAGTCGTCGGCGCGTTCCACAATCTCGCGGCTGATGAGCTTGCAAACCTCGACATCGACCTGTCACTTGACGCTATTCTGGTCGGCGACGACGAAGACGCCGTCGACCGCGTCGAACTCCTCGCAGACGGGATCGACGGGATCCGCGCGCTACGAGCAGGTTCGATCGACAATGCCGCGGAAGTCGAATCGCTGACGCCGCTTTTGATCAATCTGGCGATGCATAACGACGAACTCCACGACGTCGGCGTCCGCTTCGAGTGAGAGCCGGGACTGCCGGCTACAATCAGGCTGCGGCTTCTTCCAGGGCGTCCTCGATGTCGCCGCCCTGGGTGACGCCGATGAACCGTTCGACGACGCCGTCGTCGTTCTCGATGATCAGGGTTGGCAACGACCGGACCTGATACTCGTTGGCGATATCCTGTTTTTCCTCGACGTCGATGCGCTCGAAGTCGACCTCCGGCCAGTCGTCCTCTAGATCCTCCAGAATAGGCTCCTGTGTCTTACACGGCCCACACCAGTCGGCATGAAAGTCCATCAGGGTGACGGTCATGATATCCACTGTACGTTGCCGAGGCGGCGAAATAAGCGTTTTCACTGCGGCGGTTTAACGATGTGAGCCCGAGGCCGAAAGGCTTAGGCACGCTGATGACTCACGTCTGGGTATGAGTAGTAGCGATAGCGGCGGGCTGATGTCGAGTGCCGGTCTCGTCAGGTATTTCGACGCCGAGGACCGCAACGCGATCCGGATCGATCCCAAGACGATCGTGGCGTTCGGCGCGCTCTTTGGCGTCCTGGTACTCGTCTTGAACCTGGTCGCCTGACTGGCGCGCACTCACGTACCGCGACGTTTTCAAACCGGACCGTCCTGTTCTCCCGCATGGATCAGCATCGTCCGCGACTCGATAGTTCGGGACGAGCCGTTCGCAAGCGGCGAGTATCGGCTCTGGAGTGGGTGCAAGCCCACAACCATCATTTATCGAGTGGAGGGTATTCGATACCATGACCGATGGTGAGTCGATCGGCGTGCAGGTTCGGGGTATCTACGCCACAGCGATAACGCAGCGGCTGGTTCGGGCGGACGACGTCGATGTCGTCCAGGCCTCGACACCGATCCAACGACGTTTCGAGACCACGTTCGCCGAGGAACCAGCCAGCGTGACGATCGAAACTGACGAGCAACGACTGGGTGTTTCGATCGTCGGAACGCAAGCCGGTGTCGAACGGGTGCGTGATGCCCTCGACGTGGCTATCGACACGCTGTGCTGGAGGGATCCGACGCCGCAGGGGGCGATCTTCGACGGCGTCGTCACCGAGACACTGGGGAGCGGCGCTGTGGTCGATCTGGGTGATACCGAGGGCTTTCTCCCCTTCAACGCGACCAGCGCACACGTCGAAACCGACGACAGACTCCGTGTCCAGGTCGCCGAACCCGCGGCCCCCTGGAGCACGGACCGGCCGGAACTCGACACAACCGTGTCGGTCCGCGGTGATCTGGCCACGCTCGTCCGGGAAGCGTCGACCGAAGCCGCGGGGCCGGACCTCCTTGACGTGCTCTCGGTGGACGTCCCCGACGGCTGGCGGGTCTCATGGGGGCGGGACGCCGACGACGCCGACTTCGCGGTCCTGGAGGCCGAACTCGAACCGCTGATCGACCGGGCCGCCGACATCGACGACGCATTCTCAGCCCACGACGAGACCACGACAACCGGTCGGATCGTCGACGGTCGCGGAACGCAGTGGGTGCTCTTTGGCCGTGAATCCCGCTTCGCTCTCGACGAGGATCGCCGGGAAGTGACGCCGACGATGCCGGGCCACCACCGGATCAAGGCGGGCGACGAACGCGCGAGCGCCGCCGTCGACTTCGTCGAGGACCTCGCGCCGGACCTCGACGGTGAGTTCCCGTTCGACGTCGTGACGCGGCAGTTCGGGCCACAGGCGGGAGACCGGGTCGCCATCGCCCACGGCAAGCCCGACGGGCGGACGGTCAGCCTCGGCCGCGGCGACGTGACCGAACGCGACCCGGACGGCACCATCCGCGTCGAGCGCGAGATGTCACCCGGCGGGACCTACGACGCGCTGGGCACAAAGCGCCGGGGTGGCGACGTCGCCGTCACGAAGTTCACCGAGGGCAAGTGGTGGTATCCGACCGTCTACCGGGGCGAGGACGGCGACAAGCGCGGGACCTACGTCAACGTCTGTACGCCCGTGGAGGTGTTCCCGAACGAAATCCGGTACGTCGATCTCCACGTCGACGTGGTCAAGCACACTGACGGGACGGTCGAGCGGGTCGACGACGACGAACTCGACGCGGCGGTCGCGGCCGGCGACGTTCCCGAGGCACTCGCCGAGAAAGCCCGCAAAGTGGCGAGCGCCGTCGAGAACGCGCTGTGACTGACAGCGCGCTCTGCTCCCGGCTACACGCGACCTGTGGGGTCGCATCAACCGGCGGTCACACCCCTGACGGTTTCCACCAACCGTTATCTATTTGTGATTTGTATCATCGGCCATGGATATCAGCCGCCGCGGGGCCCTCAAACTAGCCGGGATCGGCGGTATCACGGCCATTAGCGGGTGTTCGAACGTCGTCGCACCGGGTGTTCGGTCCTGGTCACGGGGGGCGACACTGACGCCCGGTGGCGGGACGGATCGAGTTGGGTTCGCGGAATCGATCGGGTCGTCCGGTGACGGATCGACAGTGGTCGTCGGTGCGCGGCGGTCCGAACCGCGGAAGACCGACGATCCGACGGCGGCGTTCGTCTTCGAGCGGGCGGATGGCTCGTGGTCCCTGAGGACACTACCGGTCCCCGACGACGGCGACCCGGCCGGCAGTTATTGCGTCGACGTCTCCCGCGACGGATCGACGGTTCTCGTGGGCACCCATGGCGTCGAAACGATGAGCGACCGGGTGCGTGGAACCGCATATGTTTTCGAGCGTCACGATGGATCGTGGTCCCGCACCGCGGAGGTACGGCCCGAGAACGTCAACCGATCCGAACGCTTCGGGGCTAGCGTGGCGCTCGCGGCGGACGGACGTACTGCCGTCATCGGAGCCCCACTCGAATACCCGGGTTCGGCGTACGTCTACGAGCGATCGAACGGTGAGTGGCGCGGGTCGGCGGAGCTGACGGCCGAAGACAGCCACCGCTTCGGGCACGCCACGGCCGTATCGAGCGACGGAGCGACGATCATCGTCGGTGCGCCATATACCACTACCACTTCCGAGGGGATCACCGGATCGGCGACAGTCGCTGGCAAGTCCGGTCGCCCGGAGATCTTCGAACCGTTCTGTGACGTGGGGTGCGACCGGCATCCGGGTGCAGCGTATGTCTTCGAACGCTCCGATGAAACGTGGTCCCGGACGGCACGATTCGTTCCACAGCCCGGGCGGTCGAACAATCTGGGGGCCGCCGTCGCGCTGACCGACGACGGCTCGCTCGC